>JBHHWO010000149.1:0-10471 GCA_046756565.1 Thermoanaerobaculia bacterium
GTCGGCACCGAATTCGGCTTCGATGCCGACGTCAACGTCTGCACCGAGCCCTAGCGCGCAGCCGCTACCTGACCCGGGTGGCGTCGATGAAGAACACGCCCTCGATCCAGGACTTCCCGCCGTCATAAGAGCGGTCCTTACGCCAGCTCCATGAGTCCTCGCTGATGTCGAAGAAGGTGTTCCGGTCGACGAAGTCGCCTCGCGGATCCGTTCCCTCCCCGCCGGTCATCACCATGGTCTCCTCCACCTGCTCGGACGAGAAGTACTTCCATTGCAGGTTCCCCTGAGCGAGCCAGCGGTTGTCCCACTTGCCGGTCTGCGAGTTGAACGAGCGAATGTTGGTGCCGTGGTGCTTGGCGCCGCTCGGCTGGATCGCAACCCAATCGTCTTGAATCGCCCACCCGTCCAGGATGTAGTAGAAGGTCCATGTAGCGGGACCGCCCTTTTTGATCGAACCGTCGGGCTGCATGCCTCGTGTCGTGCACGACCATTCGCCGATGGCGAACGAGAACTGAGCGGTCTCGGGCGGAGCCTTGGGGTTGAGCGCGCCGAATGCGGGCCGCTCATCATCGCCGGCAGCGGCCGAAGCTACCGCCAGCGTCAGACTCCCAATCAGAACCAAGCTTGCCGACCGTACTGTCTTCATCCGTACCCTCCACCCCGACTACGCCCCGGCTCGTCAAAGGTTCTGGTGGGAATGACACAGGCCCACCTTCACGGGCTGGGCTGATCGTCGCAGGGAAGGGTAACCTTGCGAGGGACGCCTGCTCCTTACAAGCAAGCCATGAGCTACGCCGCCAATCCGGATCGAGCCGCCGACACCGTCCTGCGCGGCTTTGACGACCATCATGAGCGCTTCCGGGCCACCACCCGGCGCGCTCGCAAGCGATTCGCGCGCGGCGATTGGGAGGGGATCCGCGCCCGGCGAGCCCGGCCTGGTGATGTCGGTGTTCACCCTGCCCTCGTTCGAGTTCGTGTTCAAGGTCATCAAGGACACCTTCCCCTCTTCGAAGGCGACTACGAGGGACGAGATCCGGGGTAAGTACCGGCAGGTCCTCCTCCACGACCGGGTCGGCAGATTGGTGGACTATCAGGTCTTCGAGCACGTGCGTTTCCCGCGCAAGCGCTTCAGCAAGTCGATCTTGGAAGAGCTGCTCGCGGCCGCCGCCAACACCGTCGAGCTCATAGGTGACGACGTCGTCATCCATCACATGTACGTCGGCCGGCGGGTCACGCCCCTCGACATCTTTCTTCCCGGCACATCCGCCGACCACGCGAAAGCCGCCGTGCTCGACTGGGGACAGACCCTGAAGGACCTGGCCGCCGCCGACATTTTCACCGGCGACATCCTGCTCAAGAACTTCGGCGTCACCCGCCACGGCCGGGTGGTCTTCTACGACTACGACGAGGTGTCTCGCGTGAGCACCCGCAACTTCCGCCCGCTGCCCCAGCCCCGAAACGAGTTCGAAGAGCTGTCGGCCGAGCCCTGGTACCCGGTGGCCGACGAGGACGTCTTTCCGGAAGAGCTCAACTTCTTCCTCGGTTTTTCGGGCGCGCCGGCGAGGTCATCGAGTTCTCGCCGTACGCCGACGGACTCAAGCTGCGACAGGCCGAACGAGAACGGCGCGCCCCCCTCGTCTAGCGCAGCCCCGGCAGAGCGGAGGCAGCCCTACACTTCCACCGCCACCGGTGCGCCCGCTTGTCGATCAGCTTTGTGAGCTCCTCCCGGTCGGGCTCGAGGAGCTCTGCTACACCCCCTTCGTCCACCGTCGCGACGATTATGTGGCCGACCTCGTCGTGGACCTCCGAAAACAAGCCGTGGGTCTGCATCTTCTGGGTCTGATACCGGTTGTCCTCGGTCGGGCTCACGAAGTGCAGCGAACTCGCCCGGTACCGGTGAATCAGGAACAGGTGGATCAGTGTCATGAGGCGCTTCTTGCGCAGCGACAGCTCGAACGTGTTCTGATCGCGAATCGAGAGTATGCAGCGGCCGCGCCGATCGGTGATGACCGCGAAGACGACGTTGGCGACCTTGTCACGCGCCGCGTTGAGAATCTGAAGTTCGAGGAGCTCCGAGCCCGCCGTGTGCGGCCGTAGCTCGACGCGCAACGATTCGAAGCCGTAGTAGGAGGTCCACATAGCGATCCACTCCTCGAGCAGAGCCCGCGGCACTTCCGTCTGGACCAGATGCTGGAACTGGGTCGAGCCCTCCCCCATCGCCTTGGTGGTGGCCGCACGTCCGGAGGACGCCATCAATGCTCCATCCAGACGCGGGCCGCCGACCAGAGTCTGCGGCGTCTTGTAGGGCGATTTCAGCAGCCGGAACTTCCTCTGCAGCCGGGCCAGCGCGAGCATTCCGTCTTCGCGCAGGGCGGTCGCAAACTCCTCTCCGGCCAGGCCGTCGATCTGGTGACCGCCGTAGGTGATGAAGTTAAAGACGAAGCCGAGCCTGCCCAGACCCTCGGGAAATCGCTTCATCTCGTCTTCGGTCATTCCAGTCGTGTCCCAGTTGAACGACGGCGACAGGTTGTAGGCGAGCATCTTCTCCGGGTAGCGCTCGTGAATCGCCAAAGCGAACCTCTCGGCGTCGTCCAGGTTCGCGGTCTTGGTCTCCATCCAGAGGATGTCCGCGAACGGCGCCACCGCGAGTGACTTCGCGATCGCGTAGTCGATGCCGCCTCGAATCTGGTAGTAGCCCTCGGGAGTCCGTGAAATCTCACAATCCCAGGTGACGTCGATCCCCAGCTGTCTGGCTTTCTCGCGTGCCGCGTAGAACGACGCCGTACGGGCGAAGTCTCTCCAGGCGTCGACACTCAAGTCGAAGTGCTCGCGCTCGCGCTCGCGAAACTCCATGACGTCGGCTACCGCCTCTCCGTAGGTCTGGAGACTCGCCTCGGTCTGCCAGATCTCCAGATAGTCGTTGCCGATTCGATCGAGAAGCGCCTCGGCGCTGGCAATCTCGCCCTCCCCAAACGCAACGACGGCGGCTTTGATCTTGTCGCTCAGGCCGGTTCTCTCCAGCCAGGCCTCGGTGGCCGCGTATTCGGCCTCCGAGATCTCGAACAGCAGATGTCCACGGATCTCTTCCACTCCCAACTCGAAAAACCGGCGCAGAACGGCGACGAAACCGGCCTTGTAGCTCGGCAGCTCGACGCGAGTGGCGCCCAGAATGAAGGGGTGATCGCGCTCGTCCAGGCAACTCTCGAGAAACGTGGCCGATTCGGCGTCGGTTCGGGCAACCAGGATCCCAGCAACGCCCATGACGTCGAGCTGAAATCGAGCGGCATTCAGACGCCTTATCTGCTCGTCGACCGGCACCAGGACTTTGCCTCCCTGATGACCACACTTCTTCACTCCCGGCTTCTGATCCTCGATGTGGTAGCCGGGAACCCCGACCTCGACGAATCGCCGGATCAGGTTGCGCACGTGGGCGTCGCCGCCATGGCCGGTGTCCGCGTCCGCGACGATAAACGGCCGGTAGTCGACATCGGGTTCGCGGCTCCCACGTCACCACGGTCGAGATTGATGTTCAGCAGGTCGACGTACCAGGGCGGTTTCACCCTGCTCAGTGCATACGACTCGACGGTCTCCCGCACGATCGGCAAAGTCGTGTCCTTGGAGACCTCGTGAACGTCTCGATCTCCGGCGGCGAGGAGTTTAGCGAACTCCTCATCCAGCAACCGTCGAAAGAGAGCTGAGCTGAACCTGTCGCCCGGGCTCGCGTTGGCCTCTGGTTCGTCCTCGGTCAACGTTGCGCTCTTGTGCAGCCAAGGCGTTGCCGTATTGGAGAGCGACGCTCACAAGGTCCCGGGCTCCCGCAACGGTCCGCGGCCCGGGCTCAAGCCTCACCAGCGCCTCGGCGTCCTCGGAGCCGTACCCGAGAGGCGGAAACCTGCGCCCAAGCTGGTTCTTCTCGCCGGTTCTCTCCCACACCGGCCGCACGATGTGAACCATCTTCCAGTGCGCTACCCACTTGCCGCTCGCTCCCGCCCGCTGCTCCCGAGGCGCTCCGGCGAGCGCCCGTTCCATCCCGGTCGCCACGCCCTCGGGCGAGCCGACCGGGATGTTGGGCTCCATGCCCCCTTGGCAGAGCGTGCAACGGCCCTCGGCGTCGGGAGTGTTGACGGCTCGGCGAACCCGATCCTCGTAGCTACTCATGTAGCCGTAGGTCATGGTGATGACGTCGATATTCGGATTGATGAACTCTCCGTCCCAAGCCCGCGAGTCGGAAACGCTGTTGATGTAGTCCCAGCGACCCGTGTTGAAGCCGATGAAGTGACGACCGAGCGCCGCCCGGATCTCCATCAATTGGAACGCCGCTTCGAGCTGCTCCACGAGGACGTAGACCTTTATGGTGCCTTCGGCGAGATCCAAATGATCCTCGAGCGCGGCAAGCATGTCGTTCCAGAGCTCGGCTTCCTCCGCGGTCTGGATCTTGGGCAGGTAGAGGACGACCAAGGAGCCGGCCGCGGCGAGCGCCGGATAGTTGTTGACCACGTAGAGAGTCAAGTCGACGATCGAGGCCGAGAAGCCCGATCCGTCGGGAGATCGAAGGTGCCGATCGTCCAGATGCAGCCCCCGTGGCCGGAAAATGCGCGTCGTGAAGTCGAGCTGGGCGATCCAGTCATCGATGATCGATCGCCCGAGGAAGCCTTGGGCCCAGCGATTCATCTCGGCCGCAACCTGCTCCGCGGCCTCGAGAAAGACCTGATCTCGAGCATAGGCGAGCTTGAGATTTCGCTGGTTGTCCAGCGACATCGAGCCCACCTGGCCGAGCGCATCCTCACCGTCGAACATCCAGCCATCGGCACCAGACAGCAGAGCGTAGGCCACGTTCCGAATGCTGCTCTCGAGCGAAGTGTGGGGCTTGGCCGCCGGGCCGGTGCCCTGGATCCACTGCCGCTCGAGGTCTCGGGGAATCTCGCTGCCGACGAACCGTCCCTCCCGGGCGTCCTGGACCCGGATGCGGGTTCTCGGAATCAGCCTGTCAGGGTCCGGAAAATCGATCGGTCTGCGGCTGTGGAGCCGCTCGGCACGCCTCGCGATCCGCTCCCGCATGAGGGCCTTGCGATCCCGGTCGAGTGGCGCCAGCGCGGCGAGGGCCTCTGCAGTCAGGACATCGTGATACGACGTCGCCAGAGTCCCGCGAATCTCGAGCGCACTCTCCCTCGCCAGGGCGTCCATAGGGCTGCCTCCTTCAACGACCAGCTAATCACCCGGCAAAGCCCGCGGGTACACCCTTTCGGGTAGTCGGCCGCGAAACGCGGGGTACGGTACCATCGCATGATCGCGTATGGACCGGAGACTCCCGGAGCCGAGCTATCCACTAATGTAATTCTCGAGCTGCTGGATCGCGAACTCCTGGTCCGCGATCTTGGCCTTGACGACGTCTCCTATGGTGACGATGCCGAGAAGATCACCTTCCTTGACGACCGGTAGGTGCCGGCACCGCTTGGCGGTCATGAGCACCATGGCGTCGTCGATCGTCTGCTCGGGCCGGAGACAGCGCGGATCCGGGCTCATGATCTCTCGCACCGGAGTCCTGCGTGAGTCGCGGCCCAGGAGCACCACCTTACGGGCATAGTCGCGCTCACTCAGAATCCCGATCAAGCGATCGTCCTCGACCACCATCAAGGCGCCGATCCTCTTCTCCGCCAGGAGCTCGAGGGCATCAAAGACCGTGGCGTCCGGACCGATCGACCACTTGTCGGTGCCTTTTGCCGCAAGAATCTGCTGGATGTTCATACCGACCTCTTTTCGGAAGGATTCGTAATTCTAACCTCAAGACTCGGTCCGCTTCGCCCAGAAGTCGGGTTGCCGGCACGTTCGCTCGGCGTGTCGACATACGAAAAGGTCAACTTCACGGCCCTCGAGGCCGTACTAAACTCCGAGTCTTGCTTGAATCCGAGGAGACCGAAAGGAAGGCCATGAGAACACTCCTGCTCGCGACCACGCTCACCATCGTCCTCTCCGGCGAGACGAATGCGACTGACTGGCCCCAATGGCGCGGCCCGCATCGGGACGGCCGTTCCCCCGAGACCGGGCTTCTTCAGTCGTGGCCCCAGGACGGTCCTCCGCTGGCCTGGAAGGCCCAGGGGCTCGGCGGCGGCTTTTCGAGTGTCTCTGTCGTGGCAGGCCGCGTCTACACTCTAGGAGACATGGAGGACGGCCAGTACGCGCTCGCTTTGAGCGAGGCCGACGGCGAGATCCTCTGGAAGACCAAGATCGGCCCAACCTGGAACGATCGCTACCTCGGCCCGCGCTCGACTCCGACGGTCGACGGTGATCGTATCTACCTGGTCAACACCGAGGGCGACGTCATCTCGATGGAGGCAGCCACAGGCAAGGAGCTTTGGCGGCGCAGCCTGCCGGCGGACTTCGACAGCCACATTATGCAGGCGATGGGCACCACCGACTGGAAGTACGCCGAGTCGCCACTCGTCGACGGCGAGCGGGTGATTGTGACTCCGGGAGTCACCGGCGCGGCCCTGGCGGCGCTGAACAAGACCACCGGCGAAGAGATCTGGCGCGCGCGGATCGGCCGCTTGGGCTCTGCGGGCGCTTACGGTGCCGCCTATTCCTCCGTGGTCGTCTCGAACGGCGGCGGCGTCAAGCAGTACGTCCAGTTCATCGGACGCGGGATCATCGGCATCGAGGCCGAGACCGGCAAGTTCCTGTGGGGCTACAACAAGGTCGCGAACGACATCGCCAACATCGCGACGCCGCTGGTCTCGGGCGACTACGTGTTCGCCTCGAGCGGCTACGGCACCGGCGCGGCGCTCCTGCATCTGAAGCCCGGCAGTGAGGGCGGAGTCGACGCCGAGGAGGTCTACTTCCTCGAGCCCGATACCTTCCAGAATCACCACGGTGGCCTGATCCTCGCCGGAGGCCACATCTTCACCGGCACAGGTCACAACAACGGCTTTCCGATCGCGGTCGAGTTCGAGACCGGCGAGGTCGCGTGGGGGCCGGAGCGCAATGCTGGCAACCGCTCGGCGGCGGTCGCCTACGCCGACGGTCGCCTCTATTTCCGCTACGAGAACGGCGTGGTGATCCTGGTCGCGGCGACTCCGGACGGCTACTGGGAACACGGTACCTTCGAGATCCCCGGCGTCAGCAATCCCAGCTGGCCACATCCGGTCATCGCCGGCGGCAAGCTCTATTTACGAGAGCAGGACAACCTGTTCTGCTACGACATCGCCGCGCCGTAGCGACGACCTCCCGCGAATCCCGAGAGACCTTCGGGTCTCGAGCTCATCGGCTCCTCACAAGAGCACACTCAGTTGCCCAGATCACCGAGCGGACCCGTGAAGTTCCTCGCTACGTTGCTCAACTGCGCGAATACGTCGTTACGTCCCGGCGGTGCCAATGCCGGCCGATGAGCGATCCTCTAGGAGGCCGTCGGTGGTGATTTCGCGGAGGGCCTCGTTTATGCCATTGGGCGAGCGCACCCTCTCGCGAGGCCCGAGTCACCGGCCGGCTCGTCAGGGACTCAGCGGGACAGGGTCACGCCGGTCAGGCGGAAGAGAGTCCCGGCCACGCGCATCTCGTGATCCGGCAGGGTCTCGGTGAAGGCAATTCCGAGACGGTCGTTCTTGCGCCAGTCAATGCGACCATAGAAATTGAGCAGGGTCGTGTGAGGCTCGACCGCAAACGACATCAGAGTCGACTCGTCGACCTCCCAATCGACCGGCAGGCCGGAAACGCAGGCACCACCCAACGAGAGATTCTCCAGAACCACCGGCACCGGATCGCGGCCCTCGATCCGCATCTCTACAACGGAGCCGACCCGTATGCGCGCCTCTTTTCGGCGCGCGAGCTCGACTCTCGACGCTTGATTCTCGAACGAGTATCTGAGAGCCACCTTCGACAGTCGGGTCGCCAACTCCTCGTAGGCACGGGCGAGCTCGAGGAGGCTCTCGCCGCGAAGGCGGAGCAGCGTCGTGTCGCCGGAAGCCCGGGCCGACAACGTCCTCCCGGATCCCTGAAGCACGCCTACCTCACCGAAAACTCCGCCGGCGCCGACACGCGCCTTGAGCTCGACTGCTTCTCCCACCGTGTCCGAATACAGGTCAACGGCACCCGACTTGACGACGAACAGGTGCTCCGATGGATCTTCGACGTGAAAGAGGACTCGGTCGTCGGGAACCTGAATCTCTTCGAACAGCTTGATCACCAGGGTCCGAAGATCCGGAGGCAACTCCCGGAACAAGTCGATCTCGTTCAGGAAATCAGTGTTGTTCATTTCTCCCCTATATTCGTACCACGATTCGATTCAACCGAAATCGCCGACGCTGATCGTATGAGGTTCCGAGAAACCTGTCTGCGGAGAGGGTGACAGGGCGATCGGCTAGAATTCGCGCTCCGAGAACCGAGTTCCGTGCCGGCAACGGAGGCCATATGACCAAGAAGAAGCGCTGGGCGATCGATTCGCTCGTCTTGATCTTTTCGATCGTCGTGATCGCGCAGCTGCTCACGTACGTCGTTCCACAAGGGAGATTCGAGCGTGAGCCGTACCCGGCGAACCCGTCGAGAGAGATGGTGGTTCCCGGGAGCTATCAGGCGGTCACCGGCGACGGCACCGTGACGCTCAAGCCGTGGCACGCCCTGACGGCGGTGCCCAAGGGCCTCGAGGCCGCCCAGGAGATTGTTTTTCTGGTGTTTCTGGTGGGCGGGGTCATCGCGATCCTCAGGAAGACCGGCGCTATCGACGCCTTTCTCCACACTGCCGTCGCGAAGCTGGGCCGCAGCCCATGGATCCTGATCGGCGGTTGCCTCATTCTCTTCGGCATGGGCTCTTGGACGATCGGCATGGGCGAGGAATACGTGCCCCTGATTCCGATTCTGGTGGCGATGAGCCTGGCCATGAAGATGGACTCGATCGTCGCGATGGGGATGATCTGGGTTCCCTACGGCATCGGTTGGGCGTGCGCCGGGATCAACCCGTTCGGCGTCCTGATCGCGCAGGACATCGCGGGGCTGCAGCCGACCTCGGGCTGGCCGTTTCGACTGGGAATTCTGATCTTGTTTCTTCTCGTCGGGTTTCAACACGTCTACTCCTACGCGCTCAGAGTGCGCAAGGACCCCTCGACCAGCCTGGTGGCGGACGTCGATTATAGTGATGGATTCGAAGCGCCCGAGGACATCCACCTGAACCCGCGTCGCGTTCTGGTCCTCGCGGTGTTCGTGATCGGTATCGTCGGCTTCGTGCTCGGCGCTTCGACCGCCGGCTGGTACATACGAGAGCTGCTGACGATCTTCCTGGCGATCGGCGTCCTGGGCGCGATCATCGGCGGATTGGGCGCGGTCAAGACCAGCCAGACCTTCGTTCACGGCGCCGCTGAGATGACTGCCGCCGCGATCATCATCGGCTTCGCCCGCGCCATCGAGGTGGTCTTGAACGACGGGCAGATCATCGACACGGTGATCAATGCGATCGCTTCCCTCCTAGAAGGTACCTCACCGGCGGTCAGCGCGATCGGCATGCTCGTCGTGCAGAGTATCTGCAACTTCTTCATTCCCTCCGGGAGCGGCCAGGCGTTCGTGACCATGCCGATCATGTCGCCGCTGGCGACGCTTACCGGCGTCTCGCAGCAGGTGGCGGTTCTCGCGTATCAGTTCGGAGACGGTTTCAGCAATATGTTCGTACCGACCAGCGCCCTGGTGATGGGCACCCTGGCCCTCGGGCGGATCCCATACGGCCGCTGGCTTCGCTTCGTGATCCCCCTGATGGTCAAGCTCATGATCGTCGCGATCGCGGTGCTGATTCTCGCGCTCTACATGGGGCCCTCACTCGGGCTCATCGGCTAGAGATCCGTTAGTCAGACGCGGACGCTGCGAAGTGATCTTCCTGAAGCTAGTTTGAGCTTCGTGGTCCGAGCTTCGATGCCACCGTGCTGAACGAAACTGTTTCGTACTACCGGATCGTCGGCAAGATCGGCGAGGGCGGGATGGGCGAGGTCTACCGCGCCCAGGACACCGTGCTGCGACGCACGGTCGCCCTCAAGGTCCTACCGGTAGCGAGCCAAGACGACGAGCGACGAAAACGGCGGTTTCTGCGCGAGGCCAGGTCGGCGTCCGCTCTCAATCACCCGGGCATCATCACAATCCACGAGGTTCTCGACGTCGGCGGCACGGACGTTATCGTCATGGAGTTCGTGGACGGGGTACCGCTGAGCCGCCTGATCCCCGACCCGGGCCTGCCGCTGGCTCAATCCTCAGCTTTCCACCGGCCACACGGCGCTCGGACTGATCCATGTTGCCCAAGGCTCCACGGAGGAGGCTGAGGCAGCCCTCCGTGACGTGCTGCTCCTGGATCCGGCCAAGAAGCCGACAGACATTACGTTGGCTAGCGACCTTGCGCTCTACCTCGCCAAGAGTGGAAATCGGGCCGAAGCCGAGACCGAGCTGGACAACATCGCCGAGCTCGAATCCCAGCCGCCAGACATCCTCTACAAGGCGGCGGTCACGC
>JBHHWO010000150.1:0-10446 GCA_046756565.1 Thermoanaerobaculia bacterium
TACCGTAAGACCTTGTCGCGCGACCATCTGGATTTCTACCACGGGCTGCTAGGGCGTGCCCGCGTCCCGCTCGCCGGGCACCGGGAAACCGCGATCGCGCATCAGCGCTTCCATGGTGGCGTCGCGTCCCCGAAAGGCCCGGTAGGCGTCGGCGGGGTCGACGGCGTTGCGGGGCGCAAACAGATTGTCGACCAGCTTCTTGGCGAGCTCCTGATCGTAGAAGCCGCCCGGGGCCTCCTTGAAGCCCTCGGCCGCGTCGGCGGTGAGAACGTCGGCCCAAAGGTAGCCGTAGTAGCCCGCCGAGTAGCCCTCGCTCGAGAAGATGTGGCTGAAGTGGGTGGATCGGTGCCGCATCGGGATCTCGTCCGGCATGTCGAGCTTGAGCAGCGCCTCGCGCTCGAAGGCGTCGGCGTCGAGGCCATCGGGATCGGTCGTGTGGTACATCATGTCGACCAGCGCGCAGGCCAGGTACTCGGTGGTCGCGAAGCCCTGATTGAACTTGTCGGCTTTCTTGATCTTGGCGACCAGGTCGGCCGGGATCGGCTCGCCGGTCTGGTGGTGAACCAGGAACTGATCGATCACCTTGTCGGTCAACAGCCACCGCTCCAGGAGCTGCGACTGGAACTCGGTGTAGTCGCGGACCCCGCCATTCAGGGTCGGATAGTCGACTCGCGACGACAGGTAGTGCAGAGCATGGCCGAACTCGTGGAAGAAGGTACGAGCGTCGTCCCACGAGATCAGAACGGCCTCGCCCGGCGCGCCTTTGATGAAGTTCGAGTTGTTGGCCGACAGAACGTTCTTCTTGCCGTCGAAGGTCTCGTGGCTGCGGTATGCGGTGGCCCAGGCGCCGGAGCGCTTGCCCTGCCTGGCGTATGGATCGAGATACCAGAGACCGATGAGATCATCGGACTCGCGGTCTTTGACTTCGAACACACTGACATCTTCGTGAAACACCGGCACCGAGCCGTCGGGAACCGGCTCGAAGTCGAATCCGAAGAGCTCTCCGGCCACGAAGAACATGGCCTCGCGGAGCTTTGCGAGTTGCAGGTACTGCTTGACCTCATCGGAGTCGAGATCGTATTTGGCCTTGCGCACCTTCTCGGCGTAGTAGCGATAGTCCCAGGGGGCGATCGTGATGCCCGCGCCTTCGGCGTCGGCGACCGCCTGCATATCGGCGACCTCTTCGTCGACCCGGGCGATCGCTGAAGGCCAGACCGTTTCCATGAGCTCGAGCGCGCGCTCGGGGGTTTTGGCCATGCGGTCCTCGAGCCGCCATTGGGCGTAGTTGTCGTAGCCCAGGAGCCCGACCCGCTCGTGGCGGAGCGCGAGAATCTCCGCGATCAGCGCGTTGTTGTCGTTCTCGTCGCCATTGTCGCCCCGCGAGTAGTAGGTTCGCCAGACCGTCTCGCGCAGGTCGCGCTCATGCGAGAAGGTGAGGAACGGATCCATTGACGAGCGGGTGTTGGTGATCGCGTACTCGCCGTCGCGGTCGCGGTCCGTAGCCGCAGCGGCCGCTGCGCGGATGAACGAATCGGGGAGCCCGCTGAGCTGCTCTTTCGTGATGTAGGTAACGTAGCTCTCTTCGTCGGCGAGCATGTTGTTCGAGTACTTCGAGTGGAGCTCCGCCAGTCGCTGGTTGATCGTGGCATGGCGATCCTTGGCGTCGCCCTCGAGAGTCGCGCCGTTGCGAGCGAACCCGTTGTAGATCAGCCAGACCAGCCGTTGCTGGTCGGGGCGGAGCGCTTCCTTCTCCTCGCTTTCGTAGACCGCGCGAATGCGGTCGAAGAGGGCCTGGTTCTGGGTGATCTTCGACCCGAACTCCGAGAGCTTCGGCGCCATCTCCTGCTGGACCTTGCGGGCCTCGGGAGTCGAGCGATTGGATCGCCAGATGCCCCAGTAGGTGAACACCCGAGAGATGTCGCGGCCGGCGCGCTCCATGGCCAGGATGGTGTTCTCGAAGGTCGGCGGCTCGGGGTTGCCGGCGATGACGTCGATCTCTTCGAGGTTCTCTGCCATGCCGGCTTCGAGCGCCGGTTTGAGATCCTCGATCGCCATCTTGTCGAAGGCCGGTACGCCGCCGTAGGGACCGGTCCATTCTTCGAGAAGGACGTTGGACATGGGCTCGGCGGCCGCCTCGGCTGGGGTCTCCTGCATCGCTTCGGGATCTTGTGCGGTGGTGTCAGGCATGGTGGTCTCGGTCTCGAGGCGGTGGCCCGTGCAGGCTATGAACAGCAGCGTCATGCCGAGCGTGGCCAGAGCCCGGAACCCTTCGAATTCTCGTGTCATGTTGTCTCTCCCCCGGGAGGTGAGATTACCAGCACCGGAGTGCGGCGGGCACGGAGGCCCAACGCTACCCGTTGTCGGGGTAGTTCGTGGTTTGAGAGTTGTGGGACTCGCTACGAACGGCGTCCGACCGAAGGTCGGGACCGTGACCTCCGAGTCCAACCGCTTTTACCGTCTTGAGCGAAAGCCAAAGGATGGTGGAGGCGGTGGGACTCGAACCCACGTCCGAAGAACGCGTCCCCGCAACGTCTACGTGAATAGCCGTCGATTCGATGTCTCGCCCTGGCGGTGTGGCTGACGGCAACCGCCGCCGGGGCCAGCCCCGAGAATGATCCGGGTGCGTTTCGGGGCCAGACGCACCGTTCGATCCACTTTGAGTGACGCTCTTCGCCGGTGCCGTGAATCAAGGCCTCGGCGAGAGCGTGGCTAGCGTTTAAGCAGCCAGAGCCAAGTTATCGTTGGCAAGTGTGATTTTCCCGTTTTAACGAGCGGAAAACCTCGACACGCAGTTGCGGAACCGCCCTGTTCCCCGTCGAAACCGAGCGCCCCCATTTCGTGCCGCTCAAAGAACCTCGACCAATATAACAAGGCGGCGGATGCCGGGCATTCCAGGAGGGGACCGCTTCCTGTCTCAGGTCTCGGCGTCGGTGGGTACGCCTCGGGCGAGCTCCTCTCCACCGGTGGCGATCAGGTTGAGGAAGTCCTCGACGCCGGCGCTCTGAAGGCGCGAGGCGATCACCAGCCAGGCCGCGATCGCGAACACCAGAGCCAGGGGTGCGACCGCCAGGAGTGGTGGGTAGAGCGGCCAGAGGGTCAGCGCCAGGGCGCCCAGACCGCCGACGGCCAGGATCGGTACCGCACCGTGCTTGAGCTGGTAGTCGCTCGACTCGACGCGGAAGACCAGAGCCGTGCCGCCGCGCTCGGGCTCGGTCCAGATCCGTCCGAACACCACTCCCCGGCGGACTCCGGCGTGAACCGGCAACTCGATCCGGCCGCCGGTGCCATGCCGCTGCCAGCTCGCGCCCCAGAGTTCGGCGGCATGCTCGACGGCGGCGAGGGTTCCCTTCGCGCCGAGGGCCACGCGCACACGGTGATCTCGGATTCGAGTCAATCCGGCAACCGACCGGAGACTTCGAGAAAGGCGCGCTCGAAGCCGGCCGGAACGAAATCGTCGAAGGCCCTCGCCGCGACGGGGTCGCCTGCGACCAGATCGGTCCGGAACGGCTCGAGGGCTTGGGATTCGAGAAACTCAATCGAGGCCGCATCGAGATCGAGCTCGGATGCCACGGCGTTTTGGGCCGACGACAGCATGAGCTCGAAAAGAGCGCGCACCCGAGCGAGATGTGCTCGGGCCTCCTCGCCCCGGCGCAGGCGCCCGTGTCCCGGGATCAGGAGATCCCACTCGAGGCCTTCGAGCCTGGTCAAGACGTCGATCCAGTCGCCCGGATACCCATGGCCGCCGAACGGCAGGTCGTCGAGAACGTCCCCGGTCACCAGCACTCCGGCGTCCGGTAGATGCACGATCAAATCACCGCGGGTGTGGGCGTGCACCGGCCGGATCTCGATCGAGCCGACAGTTCGATGAAGAGTCATGCCGTCTCCGGGATCGAGTGACGGCGTCTCCCACCGGACGGCCTCTAGCTCGCCCAGGAAGTTCCTGGCGCTCCGGATCTGATCAGCCAGTGTCGCCTTGCCGGCTTCGTCCAGAGCCCCCCCCGCGCGGTCGACTCCCCTGGCCAGCCGCTCCTCTCCTGCGGGAATCTCACGGCGGTAGAGCTCGATCTCCTGTTCGAGATCGGAAGCCGACCGCGCGGGTATGTCTTCGATGAGGGTCGGGTGGCCGACGATCTCGAGGCCGGGAAACGCGTCGCGGTAGACGAAGTTCGCACGGGTGTGATCGCTGTGAAAGTGGGTGTTGATCAGGTATCGGACCGGTTTGTCGGTCAGATCCCGGATTCGGTCGATCAGCGTACGCGAGGTCGCGGGATTGGCCTGGCTGTCGACGACGACGACGTCCGTGTCCGAGACGATGACAATCGAGTTCGAATCTTCGAAGCGCAGAGGCTCCGGCTGGAGCGCCGCCCAGACTCCCGGGCGAACCTGTTCGAGAGCAGCGCCGTCGTCCGCGCGCGCGCCGACCGTCGCGACGCTCAGGAGTGCGGCGAGGAGGGCGACCGCTCGGCTCTTCAAGCGGCTTCTCTCACCAGGAGCTCTTCGAAGAACTCCTCGACCGCGCTCAGGAACGAGGGGACGTCCGGAAGCTCGTTGATCCGCCGGCGCAGCTTGGCGCCGTGCGGCAGACCCCAGGTGTACCAGCCGGTGAACTTGCGCAGCTTGTGCAGTGCGAACCTCGACGGCTCTCTGGCCGCGACCATGCGGAAGTGCTCGAGGATCAAATCACGTCGCTCGCGGGTGGCGGGCTCCGGAAACTCTCGTCCTTCCATCGCGGCCGCGATCTGACTGAAGAGCCAGGGGTTCTTGGTGGCGCCTCGGCCGATCATGATGCCGTCGCAGCCGGTCTTGGCCATCATTTCGAGAGCGTCGCTCGGCAAGCGAACGTCACCGTTGCCGAAGACCGGGATCGACAGAGTCTCTTTGAGGCGAGCGATCTCGGACCAGTCGGCTTCGCCGGAGAAGCCCTGCTTGGCGGTGCGCGCGTGCATGGCGACGGCGGCGACCCCGTTGTCCTCGCAGATCCGGCCCAGCTCGAGATAGCTCTTCTCTGTGCTGCGCATGCCGAGCCGGAACTTGACGGTCAGCGGAATGGTGAGAGCCCGGCGGACCTCGCGGATCATCCGCTCGGCGAGATCCAGGTCGCCCATGAGCGCCGCACCGGCGCAGCCCTTCAAGACCTTGTTGGCCGGGCAGCCCATGTTGATGTCGCAGAGATCCGGGCCCAACTCTTCGACGATCCGCGCCGCCTCAACCATGGTGCCGACATCCGAGCCGTAAATCTGGATCGAGATCGGCCGCTCTTCTTCCGAGAAGTGCATGAGCTCGCGGGTCCTCCGGTTGCCCTGGACAATGGCCTTCGAGGAGATGAACTCCATGGTGACCACGCCGACGCCGCCGATCCTCCGGATGAGCAGGCGAAAATCCTGATCGGTCACGCCCGCCATGGGCGCGAGAATCAGCGGGGGGTAGACGGGAACCGTACCGATACGAAGCACTGCGACGGTATTTTACTCGTCCCAGGCCACCCGTTCGTCGAGGGACGCCTGATCGGACGGGCTGTAAGATCCTCGGATGGCCTGGTACAAGGAATGGTTCGGGGAGGAGTACCTCGAGCTCTATGCGCACCGGGACGAACGGGAAGCCGGGCGCCACGTCGATTTCGTGGCCTCGGTCCTCGAGGGTGAGACCCCGGACGCGGTGCTGGACCTCGCCTGCGGGGCGGGTCGGCACACCGAGGAGCTGCACCGGCGCCGCTACCGGACTGTGGGCGTCGACCTCTCCCTGACCCTCCTGGCCCAGGCGCCGGGTTTGCCCCGGGCTGCCGGCGACATGTGCTGCCTGCCGTTTCGGAGCCGCACCTTCGGCTGGGTGCTCAACTTCTTCACTTCATTCGGATATTTCGAGACCGAACGCCAGAACTTCCAGGTTCTCGAGGAGATCGAGAGAGTGCTGGCCCCGGGCGGACGGTTCCTGATCGACCTTTTCAATCGCGAGCAGGTGGTGGCGAATCTGGTGTCCGAGGAAACGCAAACGCGCGGCGGCTACCGGGTCGAGATCGAGCGGTGGTTCGACGAGGCCACCGAGAGGGTCAACAAGAGGATGCGACTCCATCCGGTGGAGAGCTCGGCCGAAGCGCCGGGCACGGATGTACCGACGTATCTCGAGAGCGTGCGAGCCTACCGGCCGGAGGAGGTCACGATCGGGCTGCGGTGGGCGGGTCTCGAGGTCGACGCGTTGTACGGCAGTTTCGAGAGAGAATCCTTCGGAAGTGAAAGTGAACGACTCATCCTCGTCGGCCGAAAGCCGGACTGAAGGCGGCGGCTCGGAGATCGGCACGCTGCCCGCGGTCGATCTCGTCGGCGCCGGCCTTCTGCCGGCGCTACCGGCCGCGTTCGCCAAGGGCGAGGCCCTGGAGTTGCTCGGGCCGCTCCGCTTCCTCGAAGCGGGCTCGGTACCCGCGCGGATCGATCACCAGCCGGATCGATCCGTGCTCGCCGAAGGTCTCGCCGTGGCAAATGCCGGATACGGGCACCCGTCGGCGCAAGCGCAGGCGGCGCGACTCGCGGACCCGAAGACCGAGGTCGTCGTGACCGGACAGCAGACAGGTCTCTTCGGCGGTCCCCTCTACACCCTCTCGAAGGCGATCGCGGCCACGCTGTGGGTCGAACGCCTGGAGGCGGCCGGCCGCCGGGCGGTGGCGGTCTTCTGGATGGCGACCGAAGATCATGACTTCCGCGAGGTCTCTCGTGCGGGGTTCCCGGCGTCGTCCGGTCTTCTGGACCTCGACCTGGGCGCGGATCCGGCACCGCTCATGCCGATTGGCATGCGGGCCCTCGGACCGAACGTCGAGCGGGCGCTCGACGAGCTGCGCGCCTCGGTACCCGGCCAACGGTTTGGCGCCTGGCTCGACCGGCTCGCGACCTGGTACCGGCGGGACGCTCGGTTCGGAGAGGCATTCGCGCGCCTGATGGCCGATTTGCTCGGCGAGCGCTGTCCCCTGCTCCTGGACGCTATGCTACCCGCCGTAAAGGCGGTCGAGCAGCCCTGGCTCGCAGCCATCCACGAGCAGCACGAGCAGCTCGACGCGGCCTACGCCGAGCGCGACCGGGAGATCCAGGCAGCCGGCTTCGATTTGCAGGTTTCGCCGCAGCCGGGATCATCGCCGCTGTTCTATCTCCACGGCGCCGAGCGCCGGCGGCTCGAACCGAGGGGCGACACGATTACGCTGCGCGGAGTGGAAGGATTCGAGCAGAGCGCCGAGTGGATGGCCGAGGTGCTGCGGGACAACCCGGCGGTGGTGAGTCCGGGAGTGCTGGCCCGGCCGGCGGTTCAGGACGCGATCCTGGGGACCTGTCTTCAGATCCTCGGACCGGGCGAGGTCTCGTACATGCCGCAAGTCGCTCCGATCTACGAGGTTCTGGGAATCGCGGCGCCATATATCTCGATCCGCCCGCAGGCTCTGGCCCTGGGCGAACACCAGCTCGGCAAGCTCGACTCGATCGGGCTGGCCCTGGCCGCGTTGATCGAACCCGGATTGGACCTCGACCGGGCTCTCGGCGGAGGCGAGGCGGACGCGCTCGTGGCTGAAGCCCGGACGGATATCTCCGAACGCCTCGATCAGCTCGGCAGCCGAGCCCTGGAGATCGATGTCTCTCTCGGCGGTCCCTTGAAGAAGACGCGGGATCGGATCGACGGCGCGCTGGCGGCCTTCTCCGCGAAAGCCGTGCAAGCGGCGGGACGGCGCGACCTGGTCAGGCGCCAGAGGGCGCAGGCTCTGCGCGATGCCTGTCTTCCCGGAGGCTCTCCCCAGGAACGAGTGGTGTCAAGCGCCTATTTTCCGGGCAAGTACGGTGATCGGTTCGTCGGGGCTCTGTTCGACCAGTTGAGCCTCGACTGGCGCCGGCTCTCGGTCGTTCGCCTCTGATCCGCGATTCGAAAACAAGAGGACGCACATGACACTTGATCTTCTGGCGATCAGCCCCCATCCGGACGACGTCGAGCTGGCGTGTGGCGGCACCCTGGCGGGAGTCGCGGCGGCGGGCGGCAAGATCGGCGTCCTTCATCTCACCCGCGGAGAAGCCGGCTCGCGCGGCAGCACCGACGCCCGCCGGCGAGAGGCCGAGTGCGCGGCCAAGGCGCTGGGCGCGACGGTCTTGGAGTTCCTGGATTGCGGTGACGGCGCCTTGCGAACCGGCGAAGCCGAAGAGGATGCTCTGATCGAGGTCCTTCGGCGGCTGCGGCCGGAGATCGTGCTGGCGCCGACGGGCTCCGACCGGCATCCCGATCACGGCCGAGCGCACCGCCTGGTCGAAGCGGCATGCTTCTACGCGGGGCTCGTCAAACGCGGCGAGCCAGAGAGGGGAGAACCGCACCGGCCGGCGGCCGTATTTCACTACATGCTCCACGACACCTTCCAGCCACGTTTCATCGTCGACGTGACTCAGACGTGGGATCGCAAGTTGGCCGCGCTGGCGTGTTACGAAACCCAGCTCTATCAGAGCGCTCTGCCGAACGCTCACGGACAGCCGGAGACCAAGGTGTCGTCGCCCGAGTACTGGCTCGCCGTCGAAGGTCGCGCGCGGCACTTCGGTCTTCTCATCGGGGCCGAGTTCGGAGAGCCGTTCACGAGTCGGCTGCCGATTGCGGTGTCCGACCTCATGGCACTGGCCCCCGGGGGCCTTCGGTGAGGATCGGTATCAGCTGCTACCCCACCTTCGGCGGCTCGGGCGTAGTTGCGACAGAGCTCGCGATGGCTCTGGCGGCGAGTGGCGATGAGGTGCACGTCATCAGCTATGCGCTCCCCTTTCGGCTCGACTTGGTCGAGTCTCGGCTGACGTTCCACGAAGTGGTGGTCCCGCATTACCCGCTTTTCGACTACCCGCCGTACTCGTTGGCGCTGGCAACCAAGATCGTAGAGGTCGCGCGCCATGCCGAGCTCGATCTCGTCCACGTGCACTACGCCGTACCCAACGCCGTCTCGGCGGTCATGGCGCGCGAGATTCTGGAGCCTCAGCCGCTTCGGGTGGTGACCACGCTTCATGGAACCGACATCACCCTCATCGGCAACGACCCGAACTACCTCGAGACCACCCGATTCGGGATCGAGAAGAGTGACGCGGTGACCGCCGTCTCCGAGGCGCTCAAGTCCGCGACCCTGGAGCAGCTCGGGATCGGCAACGAGATCACGGTGGTTCCCAACTTCATCGAGCCGGAACGATACGAGCGAGTGCGCGAGGGCCAGAATGCGCGAAGCTGGGCGCACGTCGATGAGAAACTGATGGTCCATATCTCGAACTTCCGGCCGGTCAAGCGGGTACTGGATGTCGTCGAGATCTTTCACCGCGTGCGCAAGAAGCATCACGTTCGGCTGCTCCTGGTGGGAGATGGCCCCGACCGAGCAAAGGTCGAGCGGCACTGCCGGGAGTGCGATACCTGCGACGACATCACGTTCGTCGGCAACGTGCCGATGGTCGAGCAGGTGCTCGCCGGAGCCGATCTCTTCGTGCTGCCGTCGGAGACCGAGTCTTTTGGACTCTCGGCACTCGAGGCCATGTCCTGCGAGGTTCCGGTTATTGCCACGGCCGTCGGCGGATTGCCCGAAGTGGTGGATCACGGCGAGACCGGCTTTCTATTCGAGGTTGGCGACGTCGAGGCGATGGCCGGGGTGGCGATCGAGGTTCTCGGCGATGACTCACGACGAGCCCAGATCGGGCGCGAAGGCAGGCGGCGAGCGATCCGGCGCTTTTCGGAGGACCGGGTCGTGGAGATGTACCGGGACGTCTACGGCCGCGTGATGGCTGGCTAGGCTCGATGCCGGAGCCCGCTGCCGGCTATCGCGTCCTGGCGGCGACCACTACCGCCGAGGTGCGAGAGAAGGGCTCGAGGTTTCTCGCGGTCGTGGCCGGAGCCACCGACTCGGCCGAAGCCGGGGCAGTGCGCGACCAGTTGGCGCGAGAGCACGCCGGCGCCAGCCACCATTGCTGGGCTGAGCGGATCGGCTGGCCTCCGGCCGAGCGGTGGTCCGATGCCGGCGAGCCGAGAGGCGCCGCTGGAGAGCCGATCGTTCGGGTGCTGCGCGCGCGAGAGATCTCGGACGTAGTGGCCGTGGTAGTGCGGTGGTTCGGCGGGACGAAACTCGGGAAAGGGGGCCTGGCGCGCGCGTACTCCGCCTCGGTTGTCGCGGCGCTGGAGAACGGCTCGTTCGGCCGTCGGCACGCCACTTCGATGCTCCGTCTGCGCATGCCCTACGAGAGGATCGGTGCGGTCAAGCGGCTTGTGCGCAGCGGCGATGTGGAGTGGGTGGACGAGGACTACGGGACCGGTGTCACGGTGACTCTGCGAGTCAGGATCGACCGGATCGATGCTCTGCGTGAAGCGCTGGCGAATCTACACGTCGAGGTCGAGCTTTTTGCCGGAAGATGACTCGTAACACCCTGTCAAGACTCGTTAGAAGTGTCCCCATCGGGAACTCGATAGAAATGTCCCCTT
>JBHHWO010000151.1:0-10431 GCA_046756565.1 Thermoanaerobaculia bacterium
CCCACAGTAGAGATGCCACCAGGCTGTGGGTGTAGGGCATGAATGGAAGTTCGAAGTGGGTCGACTCCGTGTAGCCCGGAACGATGTTCATCTGTTCGACGCCTGCCAGGACCAAAGGAAAGAATAGGAGGTCGACGAACTGCACGCCGAGAAAAAGCAGCCCGAGGGACGCTCTGCTCTCGGCGCCCTTGAGAGCCAGGGCGGCTCCGTAGTGTCCTACGAACATCTCCGGCTCCTCTTCAACAGCTCTCGCGGATAGGTATCGGTCTTGCCCCCATGGTCGTCTCTCCTCTTAAGTCCCTCAACTTCGTCGACCGGCTCCCGGTGGAGCCTCGAGGCCCATCTTCTTGATGCGCGACGCCAGCGTGCTGGGCTTGACGCCGAGAAGTGCGGCAGCGCCGTCAGCGCCATAGACCCGCCAGCCGCACTGCTCGAGCGCGACGAGGAGATTGGCGCGCTCCTTCCGACGCATTTCGGCCTCCGTGATCACCCTGGTGGCGTCGGCCTCGACCGGTGCTTCAAGGGCGGCAGCGGGAGTCGGGCTCTGAGCCTCCTCAAGACTGAAATCAAACCGGAGCGCGCCCCCCCTTGAGGTGATCACGGCCCGTTCGATGACGTTCTGGAGCTCGCGCACGTTTCCGGGCCAGTCGTAGCTCTGCAGCTGGCGGACATTCTCCCTCGTCAAGCTGGGCCTTGTGCGCTCCATGCCCCGTACGCCCTTCGCCAGGAAGTGTGAAGCGAGGAGGGGAATGTCTTCTTTTCGGTCTCTGAGCGGCGGCACCTCGATTGGAAAGACGTTGAGCCGGTAGTAGAGATCCTGGCGAACGCGTCCCTTCTCCACTTCGCGCTTGAGATCGCGATTGGTGGCTGCAACGACGCGCACGTCCACCTTCTGTGTCCGCTCGTCCCCGATGCGCTCGAACTGCCCCTCCTGCAGGACGCGCAGCAGCTTGCTTTGCATCTCGAGAGGAATCTCGCCGACTTCGTCCAAGAACAGCGTCCCCTCGTCGGCGAGCTCGAACCGTCCCGCGCGATTCCTCAAGGCCCCGGTAAACGCGCCCTTGACGTGCCCGAAGAACTCGCTCTCGAAGAGCTCCCTCGGAATCGAGGCGCAGTTGACCTTGATCAGGGTCTTGTCCTTCCTGGAGCTCAGGTTGTGCAGAGCCCGCGCGATCAGCTCCTTGCCGGTTCCGGTTTCGCCCTCGATGACCACATTGGCCTCCGAACCGGCAACGGTCTCGACCGCTTCGAGCACCCTCTTGATCGCGGCCGACCTGCCGACGATCTCCTCGAAGTTGTGCTCGGTCCTAATCTCCTCTTGGAGATAGACGTTCTCGGCCTCCAGCCGGCTCTTCAAATGCTCGACCTCGGCCAGAGCACGCCCCAGATTCTCCTCGGAGCGCTTGATCTCGGTCAGGTTCCTGAACACCACCACGGCGCCGACCAACTCGCCGTATTCCCGGATCGGCGTGCTCGTGTACTCGACGGGGAAACTCGATCCGTCCTTGCGCCAGAAAACCTCGTCGTCGACCGAGTGCACTTCACCGTCCTTGAAAGCAGCGTAGATCGGGCATTCTTGACGAGGATACGGCGAGCCATCGGGCCGCGTGTGGTGCAAGAGCACGTGCATCGGCTGGCCGATGAGCTCCTCTGTGGAACAACCGAGCATCTCGGCTGCCGCCGGATTGACAAAGGTCGTCATGCCGTCGGTGTCGAGGCCGTAGATCCCCTCACCAGCCGAATCCAGGATCAGCTCGTTCTTCCGCTGCAGCCCCTTGGATCGCTCCTCCAACCTACGAAAGGCCGGATCGTCTCGTGGCTCAGGGCAGTCAGACATGTCCCTTGCTCCTTGCGGTCCGAGTCCGTCGCACGAGCGGCTTCAGCGAACCGATCACTCGAAAAAGCAAGGGGAGAGTTTGCACGAAACTTCGCGGCAACGCAACGAGTCTTCGCGATCCCAAGTCCGGATCTCGGCCGCCCTCTCACCTGCCGGCGGGCTAAGCCTCTGAATCAACGCCACTTAGACGCTATGCCAAGAATGGCACGGCCGTTGCGGAAGGCAGCACGCATCAGCAGCCGTGAGACGGCAAACCCAATTCATCGACTCGAAAGGAGAAGTCAAGATGCCTCACAAGCACACCGCACTCACCGCACTGTTCGCGACCAGCATCCTCGTGCTGGCACTCGCGGCGACCGCCCAAGCCCAGCTTCCTGATCCTGGAATGGAGATCGACCGGTCGAACACGGCTCTCGTGATCACCGATCCACAGAATGATTTTCTCAGCCCGGACGGCGTCACCTGGGGAGTGGTCGGCAAGAGCGTTACCGAGAACAACACGGTCGAGAACATCGAGAGTCTGTTCAAGACAGCCAAGAAGAACGGCTTCCAGGTCTTCGTCTCGCCTCACTACTACTTCCCAACCGACCATGGATGGAAGTTCGAGGGAGCCCTTGAGGCCCTGATGCACAAGATCGGGATGTTCGACCGCAAAGGCGCCCTGACCGTAGATGGCTTCGAGAACTCGGGGGCCGACTGGCTCGCTCGCTACAAGCCGTACATCGAAGACGGCAAGACCGTCGTCTCCAACCCCCACAAGGTCTACGGCCCGGAGAACAACGATCTCATGCTGCAGCTGCGCAAGCGCGGGATCGACAGGGTCATCCTCGCCGGCATGTCGGCCAACCTGTGCACAGAGTCCCACATGCGAGAACTGCTCGAGCGGGGCTTCGAGGTGGCAGTGGTCACGGATGCCACGGCCGCCGCTCAGGTCGCCGAAGGAGACGGCTACGCCGCGGCGCTCGTCAACTTCCGGTTCATGGCCAACACCGTCTGGACCACCAAGCAGGCTACGCAGCTCATCGAAGCAGCCGGAGCCGGTGACTGAGCCATCCGGAAGAAACGTGCCGCATCAGCGGCCTTCCTCCAATAGCCGACAAGAAAGGATCATGACAATGAAGACAAAAGTCACATACCTGGGCGGCGCAACCTATCTCCTCGAGATCGGATCGTTCCGCATCCTCACAGACCCCGGATTCGATCCCAAGGGCACCGAGAAGAGCGAAGGGCCCGGACACGACCTCAAGAAGGTCATGGCGCCGCCGATCCCGGCCGACGAGATCGGCCCGATCGACGCGGTCCTGCTGAGCCATGCCCAGCACTACGACAATCTCGACAACACCGGGAAGGCGATGCTGCCCCAGTGGGGGCGGGTCCTGACGACTCCGGACAGCGCCGAAGTGCTGGGCGACGTTGCAGAAGCTCTCGACACCTGGGAGTCTACCGAGCTGACCAACGCTCGAGGCGAGCGGATCAAGGTCACCGCGACTCCGGCGGTACACACCAACAACCCCGAGATCCGCGGCGCCGTCGGTGAGACGACCGGCTTCATGCTTGAGTGGGACGGCCAGGAGAACGGCGCGTTCTACGTCTCGGGCGACACGGTCTGGGTCGACGAGATCCAAGAGATCGGCAAGCGCTACGACGTCGGCACGGCGATTCTCAACATGGGCGCGGCCAACGTCCCGGCGGTCGGCGACATCCGCCTGACCATGAACGGCGAAGAAGGAGCCCGTGTGGTTTCGACGCTCGGCGCGAAGAACGCCTTCCCAGCGCACTTCGAAGGCTGGCTCCACTACAAGGAAGGTCGCGACGGGATCGAAGCAGCGTTCGAGGCGGCCGGCGTCAGAGACCGGCTGCAGATGCTCGACCCTGGGGAGAGCTCACAGCCCCGCGTCTAGAACTCGTCGGAGCTTGGGCCCGGCCCGAAACCGGGCCGGGCCCGGCTCTCGTCAGTAACCCGCCGACCCACGGAACACCATGTACAACCTCGCAGCCGATCTCCAGGCGCCGCCTGCGGCGGCAGACAACACCGCACTACGGGACATCTTCCGAAGGCTGGATCCTCGAGACTACCCAGGCGTTACGGACTACTCCTGGAACGCGATCTACGGCCACGGAGACAACATGGCTCCAGGAGGCCTCTATCTCGCAGAGCGAATGACCCGCTCGTCGAACCTCGAGCCCGGAGCCGTGGTACTGGACGTCGGTTGCGGTAAAGGAGACTCGTCACTCTTTCTGGCTCGAAATTTCGGCGTCCGGGTGATCTGCTTCGACCTCTGGACGTCGTCGTCGCTGCTGACCAGGAAGATTGAACGCCAGGGCTTCGCTTCACAAGTCTTGCCCCTGGACCTGGACGCTACCGAGCGCCTCCCCTTTGCGGACGGCTACTTCGACGCCATCTTCTGCATGCAGGCGCTCCACTCCTTCGGCGGAGACGCGGCCGTTCTCCGCGGCCTGCTCGAGCATCTCAAGCCCGGCGGCCGATTCCACGTCGGCGGCACCTGCTTCGACCAGGAGCCCGCCGACGGCAAGCTTCCACCGATCTACTCGCAGACCGACGGCTGGGATGCAGAGTACTCGACGTACCACTCCCCTTCGTGGTGGCGAGAACTGTTTCTGGCCACCGGAATGGTCGACGTCCTCGAATGCACGGAGCTCGCGGACGGCCTCGTCATGTGGGAGGACGAGATCCTCCACCACGGCGAGTCCGCCGGCTGGACCGAAGCCTGGCACCGCAACGCCAAGTGGCTCGTCGACCAGGTGCTCTTCAGTCGAAATCACACGCCTTCGTTGACTCACTTCGTCGCCACTCTGGCGAAGAGCTGAGACAAGCCGACACGAAATCTCGCGGCTGGCAACGGAACTTCGCTGCATTCGACCCTCTGCACCGGCGCTGGCAGAGAACATCTAAACGCCGCTTTTTCAGACACTTACAGTGAACTTCAGACCTGGCACCGCGGTTGCTTTTTCCGCTGCCGTCAACGACCGAACGCCAGGAGGTAGAACCATGACAGCAACGCACACACACCAGCGCCGGCCCGCGAGACGAGTCATCGCACTCGGCCTCTTCTTGCTGGTGGCGGTGCCCACGATCAGACCGGCGACAGCTGAAGAGATCAACCGTTACATCGTCGACACCGGCCCCCTGAGGATCCGCGACCAGTTCCTCCTCGGAATGGGCTTCCTCGCCTTCGACCCGGTCTCGGCGGACGTCCAGCCCAAGGGCGGATGGCAGCTCGATCTCATCACCACGATCACCAACACCTTCGCCCACTCGGACGTCATCGACGTCGAGCTCGAAGCCAGAGATCGGCGCGACTCCCTGACCCTCGCTCAGCTTCGCGCGATCGACGCGGCGGATTCCGGAGACGGGGTCTTTCAGCTCGACGGCGAGCTCTACCGAACCGCAATAGCTGCCCGCCGCGGCCTGGGCAAGGGTATTCAGATCGAGCTGGTGCTTCCGATCCTGAACTTCCAGGGCGGTATCGTGGACTCCACCATCGAAGGCTTCCACGACACCTTCGGCTTCGGCCAGGCCGGTCGCATCGGCGTTCCCAGAGACGATTTCCTGGCCTACGCCAGAAGCTCCCGAGGTGAGCTCTTCCTCGACCGCGCTCCCGGAATCCAGCTCGGAGACGTGGTCGTGGGAAGCAAGTTCGACCTGCTCCGGGGATCCTCGGAGCGGCGGTTCAAGCTGGCCCTCGAAACCCTGCTCAAACTACCTACCGGCGACGAATCCGAGCTCGCGAGCTCGGGCTCGACCGATCTCGGAGCTCAGGTCCTGATGACCCGCTATTTCGACAAGGCCTGTCTCCACACTTCGTTCGGCCTGCTGTACCTGGGGGAATGGGAGGAGTTGGGCACGCCGTCCCAGGTTCTCCCTTCCCTGATGGTGGCCTACGAGCGAGCGCTCGGCCCGAAAAGCTCCGGCCTGGCCCAACTCACGGTCTCCGAGAGTCCATTCCGGGACCTGGAGCTCGATGAGCTGGCCGAGACGTCGATCCAGGTGACGCTGGGCTTCAAGAAGGTCCTGTGGGAGCGAAAGGTTCTCTTCGTCGGCTTCACCGAGAACATCCAGAACCTCAACAACACCGCCGACGTCGGCTTCCACGTCGGCCTCACCCAGACGTTCGACCCGCGATGACCAGGCGTTTCACGGAGATCGCCTTCGGACCGGCCGTTCGGCAGATGCAGGAAGAGCAGGGCAGCCGCGCGGCCGGCGCTCGCCTCGAGAGCATGAGCTACGACGACAGCACCCTCGGCCCGCGGGAGACCGAGTTCATCGAGCGAATCGATCACTTCTACATGGCCAGCATCGCGGAGAGCGGATGGCCCTACGTTCAGTTCCGCGGCGGCCCCAAGGGTTTCCTCCGGGTTCTCGACGACCGGACGATCGCCTTCGGCGACTTCCGCGGCAACCGGCAGTACATCAGCACCGGCAACGTCCGCGAGGACGATCGCGTCGCGCTGATTCTCCTGGACCAGGCGCGGCGTATGCGTCTCAAGATCTTCGCCCGGGCAACGACCCGCGAAGTCGACAGCGAGCTACGTGCTCGACTGGCCGATCCCGACTACGAGGCCACGATCGAGCGCGCCTTCGTCCTCGAGGTGGAGGCCTTCGACTGGAACTGCCCCCAACACATCACACCGCGCTACAGCCTCGAAGAGCTGGGCGCGCTCGGACTCCAAACGGATCTCTAAGAGAAAGGAACGACCATGAAGACACGCAGACCCATCCCTCTCGCGACGACACTGACTCTCGCCCTGCTCACGGTGCTGCCCACCTTCGCAGTGGCGCAGCAGACGGCGGAGTCGCTTGCCTCCGTTCGCTACCGCACGGTGGAAGTCGATGGCATGGAGATCTTCTATCGAGAGGCAGGCTCTCCTGAAAACCCCACGATTCTTCTGCTGCACGGCTTCCCCACCTCCTCACACATGTTCCGGGAGCTGATGCCGGCGCTCGCCGACGCCTACCACATGGTCGCGCCGGACTACCCAGGCTTCGGCCACAGTCCCATGCCTGCCGTCGACGAGTTCGAGTACACCTTCGATCGCTTCGCGGAGCTCATGGAAGGACTGACCGAGAAGCTCTCTCTCGAAACCTACAGCCTCTACCTGATGGACTACGGCGCGCCGGTCGGATACCGACTCGCGGTCAAGCACCCCGAGCGCGTACGCGCCCTGATGGTTCAGAACGGCAACGCGTACGACGAGGGCCTGCGGGAGTTCTGGGACCCGATCAAGACCTACTGGGCCGAGCGTACTGAGGAGAACGCCGAGCCGCTGAAGGGCCTGCTGACTCTCGGGGCGACGAAGTGGCAGTATTTGACCGGCGCTCGCGACCCGGAAGGCATCAGCCCGGACAACTGGCAGCACGTCCAGCCGCTCCTCGATCGACCGGGAAACCAGGCGATTCAACTCCAGCTCTTCTACGACTACGGCAGCAACCCGCCGCTCTACCCACAGTGGCAGGCCTATCTGCGCGAGCAGCAGCCGCCGACACTGATCGTCTGGGGAAAGAACGACCCCATCTTTCCGGCTGAAGGCGCGCATCCATACAGACGGGATCTGAAGAACCTCGAGTCCCACCTTCTCGACACCGGTCACTTCGCGCTCGAAGAAGACCTGGAGTTCATCAGCCAGCGGATCCGTGCTTTCCTGGCTCGCAACCTCGACTCATGAGCACGAGGAAGATCATCGTCGTCACCGGAGCCAGCAGTGGTCTCGGGAAGTTGACCGCCGAGACCCTCGCGGCCGCCGGCTCGCAGGTTTACGCCACCATGCGCAACTCGCGCGGCTCGAACCGCAGTACCCGGGAGGCAATGCTCGACGCCGCGACGACCGGTGGCCGGAAGCTGTCTGTCGTCGACATGGACGTCACCAACCAGAAGTCCGTCGATCAGGCGATCGAGACGATCCTGGCCGAGGCCGGACACATCGACGTTGTCGTCAATAACGCCGGCGTGATGAATGTCGGCGTCACCGAGGCCTATACGCTCGAAGCGGTGCAACGGCAGCTCGACGTCGACTTCTACGGTCCGGTGAGAGTCAACCGAGCCGTGTTGCCTCGTATGAGAGAGCGCGGCTCCGGTCTGCTCATCCAGGTCAGCTCGCTGGCCGGCCGCGTCGTGCTCCCCTTCTTCGGTGTCTATTGCGCCAGCAAGTTCGCCGTCGAAGCACTGGCCGAGTCCTACCGCTACGAGCTGTCGAGCTTCGGCGTGGACTCGGTCATCGTCGAGCCCGGACCGTTCTGGACGCAGCTGATCGACAGAAGCCCCGGCGCCGACGACCTGGATCGCCTGCGCTCCTACGGCAACGTGGCTTCGATCCCGACCAGCATGCTCAAGAGCTTTGCGGAGTTCCTGACCTCCGAAGAGGCCCCCGATCCTCAGCTCGTCGCCACCGCGATCCAGGATCTCATCAACAGGAAGGACCCGCGACCGCTTCGCACGGTCGTCGGTGTCGACTACGGAGTCGGCACGCTCAATCGCGCTGTCGAGCCCGTGCAGCGCGCCCTGCTCGAGGGACTCGGGTTCGGCGCGTTGCCAGCCGACAACAGGAAGGAGACCAGCCAATGACAACAGTCACAGCACAGCTTCGCTCGGGGATGCAAACGACTATCTCGGCTCGGCAGTTCACCTGGCTCTCGGACGAGCCGCCGGCCGGCGGCGGCAGCGATCAGGGGCCGACTCCTTACGAGATCCTGGTCGGAAGTCTGGCGGCCTGCACCGCCATCACCCTGCGCTGGTACGCGAATCACACGCGCATCGAGCTCGAAGGCGTCGACGTCGCCCTGGAATTCGACCGCGTCCACGCGGACGATTGCGCGGAGTGTGAGCAGGAAACCGGCGGCCTCATTGAGCGCATCCGGTCCCGGGTGACGATCAGGGGCTCGTTCGACGAGGCCCAGCGCGCCCGCTTGACGCAGATCGCGGGCCGCTGCCCGGTGCACAAGACCCTCACTCACGGAGTCCAGATCTTCGACTCGGTGTCGTTCGAGCAACCCGAGGCCGGCTGATCGCACCCACCCTTCTCCCGATGTCCGCACAACGCCCAACCCGCGCCTGGAACCGGCGCGACCGCCGGTTGTTGCGCGGATTCATGGCACTCACCGGGCTCGGGCTGATCGTGCCAGGTGTGATCTACCTGAGCTCCCTGTCTGACACGCTCGAGGGGATCGCGATGGTCGTGGGACGAGGATGGGCGCCGCTCATCACCGGTGGCACCATTGCCGCTCTCCTGGTGGGCGGGCTCACGTTCATCATCGGACGTGGCGTGCGCCAGGGGAGCGTGCTGGCCGCCGCCGCTCTTGTTTGCGGGAGCCTCGTGCATCACGCCTGGTCCTCCATGATGATGCACCGTATGGAGCCGGTGCCGGCGGTGATCCCTCCCGAACAACGGCTACTGCATCAAAACACGATCCTCTTCGCCGCCAACGGGCAGATCCCCCACATCATCAAAAACACGATCCTGCTGGGCGTCTGTGTTCTGTTTTTCTGCTTCGCGCCCCGCGTTTGCGGCGGAGGCATCACGAAGATGGGAAGCGGGCGCCGCTAACAGGACTGCGGCACCTACCCGCATGACAGACCGAAACCAAACCAGCCAAACAGCCAAACCCACCAAGCCAAGAGGAGCCCCGAAATGTCCACCAACGCCACACCTGGAGGCACTCCAGACCCAGTTTGGCGCCGACTACGGCCGTCACAGGGACTTCAAGAGGAAGTTCCTCAGCCACTTGGCCAAAGTGCTGTACGTCTATCCTGCGGTGCGTCTCACCTCTCGACCCAGCGGTCTCCTGCTTTCACCCTCGGCCACCCATGTTCTGAAGATGTGTCGCGGGTTACCGTGACCGCTCGCCAGTCCGAGCCGTCCCACCGAGATCATCTGCCAGGCCCTCTGCGTCTACCACCCTCAGGACGGGTCGCGTTCGATCAGTCGCTTCAAGGTCTCGAGATTGGCGATCATTCCGCGTCGGAAGAACGTCTCGGCCAGTGGCTTTAGCAGCACAAGCGGCCCGCCGAGACCCTCGCCGGAAATGGAACCCTCCAGCCGCAGAAGCGTGCCGTCGGCGGAGGGCTCCAGGCGGTAGCGATAGACAAACGGGGTCGGGCCCGAGATCGACGTCAGCTCGACCGTTCGGTCGGGCTCGAACGCGGAGACCTCGACTTCGTTGACAACGGTCGTGCTACCGAGTTCACGCGTGTAGCGGAAACGGGCTCCTGACCTGCTACCCAGTTTGATACCACGGGGAATGTGAGGATTCTCCATCACTAGGTTCGATTCCTGTGCCTTTGGGCGGGTGGGAAAACTACAGCGGAGGTCGGCTTGTCCGGCCGGAGCCCCCTCTTGGCAAACTCGGAGGGAGGCACATCCCCCAATGAGCTGTGCGGCCGGACGTGGTTGTAGTCGAGCCGCCAGTCCTCGATCCGATGTCGAGCATCCTCGAGCGTCAGGAACCAGTGGGCGTTGAGGCACTCGTCGCGGAACTTCCCGTTGAAGCTCTCGACGAAGCAGTTCTCGATCGGCTTGCCCGGGCGGATAAAGGCAAGCTCGACACCACGTTCGTAGGCCCACTGATCGAGCGCTTTGGA
>JBHHWO010000152.1:0-10406 GCA_046756565.1 Thermoanaerobaculia bacterium
AAGCGTACCGTAAGACCTTGTCGCGCGACCATCTGGATTTCTACCACGGGCTGCTGGGCTACTCGCCCAGAAGCTTCCGGAGAGCTTTGATCAGCGCTTCCGGCTCCAGGATCGGTTTCGACACGTAGTGATCGAAGCCGGCGGCCATGAAGCGCTCGCTGTCCCCGACCATCGCGTGCGCGGTCAGAGCTACGACCGACAGGTCGCGGAGGCTTTCGCTGTTTCGAATCACCTCCAGCACTTCGGTCCCGTCCATCTCGGGGAGCGAGATGTCCAGTAGAACGGCATCCGGCGGATCGTCCGCCATCGCCGCCAGGGCTTCGCTGCCCGAATCGTACTCGGTCAACTCGTAGTGGCTTTCGAGGATCGCCCGCACCAGGAGCCGATTGTCGGGGTTGTCTTCGATAACCACGACGCGTTTCAAGGTCTCAGCCCCCGGCGAGCTGCCTCATGCTGGTCAGAACAGATCGAGTCATGCTCTCGAGATCCGGCAGGGCCGACTCCAGCGCCTTTCGCTCTTTCCGGTTGGCCAGTTGCTCGAGCTCTGCAGCGTGCTCAGCCAGATCGGTGGCGCCGAGGGTGACCGAGCTCGACCGGAGCGAATGAATGGCTCTCTCTGTCCGCCGCCAATCGCCGGCTAGAAGGCTCCTCCGGATTTCCTCCAGGCGCACAGGTGTGTGCTCCAGGTAGAGCCCCACCAGCTTGCTCAACAACTCGTCGCCCCCGATTCCGCGAATTTGAGACAGTGTCTTGGCATCCAGCTCCAACTTCGCGCCACTCCTCTGCCGGTCGTTTCCCTATTTCAAGTACGTGAGCATATCCCTCACCGAGCCCGCCTCGGGATGATCGGGCGCTCGCTCCAGGAATTCCTCGAGCTTCGCCTTCGCTTCGGCGTTTCGTCCGGCACTAGCGTAGCAGAGTCCCAACTGGTAGTAGGTGTTTGGATTCGATGGGTCCAGCGCCAGCGATGTCTCGACCGCCTCGGTGGCTTCGGCAACGGCGCCGTTGTTGTAGAGGTTCGTGCCGTCCCTCAAGAAGAGCTCGGCCGCCGCCGACGGGCTGTTCTCCTTGATCTCGGCGAACGCCATATCGGCCTTGTCCGTTTCGCCCAGCTGCTGGTAGCTGACATAGCGGACGATGTTGGCGCGCGGGTGGCCCGGATCGTGGCCCAGATAGGCCTCGGCCTTGTCGATCGCGGCCTGCCAGTCCTCTCGGGCGAAGGCGATCTGCGCCAGGGGCAGGAGCGCCTGATGAAGGCTGGAGTCGAGCTCCAGGGCCCGGGTGAATCCTCGTTCGGCGAGCTCGTATTCCATCTTCTTCGTAGCGGCCACAGCCTGATTGAAGATCCGCGCCGCCACCGCCGGTCCCGAGCCGAAGGCAAGAAGCTTCTCCAGGACCGCGTCCGCCTTCACGGCATCGCCGGCGCCCCAATGGGAGTCGTAGAGCATCTGGAGTCCGACCGGATCGTCGGGCTGAATTGCCAAGAAGGACTCGGCGGCAGCGAGCGCTTCGCCCCATTGCTCGGTCTCGAGGAACAGACGCGCGAGAGCGGCGTAGGCCAGATCGAACTCGTCGTTGCTTTCGACCGCGGCACGGAAATGCCCGATCGCGGCCTCCTTGTCCCCGGAGTTGTAGGCATCGGCGCCGGCGTTGTAGGCCTTGGTCGCCTTGTCCTTGGCCTCGAGTGCTTGAAGCTGCGTTGCCTGCTGGGCGGCCTCGTCATTGGAGAACATCACCCAGGCCGTGTCCATCACCTGACCGCTCTCGAACTTGAACGGCTCTTCGACCGTCTGGTAGCCCTCTCTTTCGAGCCGAATCGTGTACGGCCTACCACCTTCGGTCACCGTGAGGCTGAACTTGCCGTTTTTCTTGGAGGTTACGACTTTCTCGAAGTCGTAGCCCACCGCCCTGACCGTAATCACGACTCCTCCAATCGGGTTTCCGGCGCTGTCACCGACGATGCCCTTCATCCGGCCGGCCGAGGCAAGCGCAACGGAAGCGATCAGGCCGGCGGCAAAGCACCAGCCGACAGTGTTTCGAATCTTGGAAGTCATAGGAGATCCTCTCGTCTTTCGGTTTTCTCTACCAGCCGCAAGACAGACCCTCGGTCTGCTCTTCCAGCCAGATCTGAAGGGGAGCAAAGTAATCGACGATCGCAGTCGCGTCCATCTCACGCTGTCCGGTCACCGCCTGGAGGGCTTCCGGCCAGGGCCGGCTGGCTCCCATTTCCAGCATTTTGATCAACCTTTCGCCCGCCTCCTTGTTGCCGTAGATCGAGCATCGGTGCAGCGGCCCTTCGTATCCGGCCGCCTCGCACAGCGATCTCTGGAACTGGAACTGCAGAATGTGGGCCAGGAAGTACCTCGTGTACGGTGTGTTCGCGGGCACGTGGTATTTGGCTCCGGGGTCGAAGTCCTCTTCGGTGCGCGCCACCGGGGCGGTCACACCCTGGTATTTCTCCCGCAGCTCCCACCACCGGGCGTTGTACTCCTCGGGCGAGATCTCTCCGCTGAACACTCCCCAGCGCCACTGATCGACCAGCAGGCCGAAGGGCAGGAACGCGACCTTGTCGAGCGCCATCCTGAGCAGCACTCCGAGATCGGCCGACGGTTCCGGCGCCTGGTCCAGGAGTCCAACCTCGACCAAGTAGTCGGGCGTCACCGAAAGCGCCACGGTATCGCCGACCCCTTCGTGGAAGCCGTCGTTGGCGCTCTCGCGATACAGGAGCGGCTGATTGCTGTAGGCGCGCTGGTAGAAGTTGTGCCCGAGCTCGTGATGAATCGTCGAGAAGTCCTCGCCGGTGCGCTCGATGCACATCTTGATTCGAACGTCGTCGACCTGGTCGATGTCCCACGCGCTGGCATGGCAAACGACGTCGCGATCGGCCGGTTTCGTGAACAGGGAGCGCTCCCAGAAGGTCTCCGGAAGGGGCTCGAAGCCCAGGGACGTGAAGAAGCGTTCGCCGTAGCGAACCATCTCGAGCTCGTCGACTTCGTTCTTCTCGAGAAGCTCGGTGACGTCGAAGCCCGGATCTCCGTTCGGCGGCGCCACCAGCGGGTAGATATTGGCCCAGGTCTGTGCCCACATGTTGCCAAGGAGGTGCGCCGGAATCGGTCCGGACGCGGGAGCCACCGAATCTCCATAGGTCCGGTTGAGCTTGGAGCGAACAAAACAGTGCAGCGGCTCGTAGAGCGGGCGCACCTGCTCCCAGAGACGGTCGAGCTCGGCGCGGAAATCATCGGGCGGCATGTCGTAGTTCGAGCGCCAGAGCGCTCCGAGATCGCTGAAGCCGAGCTCCTGGGCTCCCTTGTTGCCTAGCTCCGCGAACCGTTGATAGTCGGCCCGCATCGGCGGAGAGACCGTCCGCCAACCGGCCCAGGCCTCTAGAAGCTCGTCCGGATCGCGGCTCGACGCCATGGTCTTGGTCAAGTCGCCGAGCGACCGGCAATCGTCCTCCGACGGACAGTACTTGCCCTTGCCGTACGTGCTCTCGAGTGAAGTAGCGATGTTCGTCAGCTCGCTACGCTCCTCGTCGCTCGACGGCGCCGGCAGGGCCATGCCGGTCTTGAGAATCGTGAGCTGGCGAGACACGCTCTCGTCGAGGTCCACCCCATCGAAACGGGTCGACGCCCGCGCGTACTCCATCGCCTTGCCCAGGTACTTGTCATAGGCCGCGGCCGCGAGCTGATCGGTATCATCGGTGATGTAGGTCGACTGGACCCATTGGGCCTTCGCCAGTCCGACCACCTCTTCCAGGAGATCGGCGTTCACGTCGGCCACGAAGGCCTCCGCCCCAGCGGCTGTCGCGGGGTACTCCGCGGGGGGCGCGCACGCGGCCGTCAACCCGATGGCGACCAGCGTCGACAAGGCCAAAATCCGCACGCGATCCCGTGAACAGGTGGTCATCAAACGTCCTCCAAGTGATTTGGCGCCGCGACCGGCCTGCGCGACCGGTCTCGGAACTCTGGCGTCGTGAATCTCCGAGTGTAACGCTTCGCGGCCGACCTCGCGCTCTGCCAGCGTTCGACGGCGCGCCTCAGCCGAGAGCGGCCGCCAGGCGATCGACGCCTTCCAAAACGCGCTCTTTCGAGCAGGCGAACGAGATTCGGACGTGGCGGTCCGAGCCGAACGCGACACCCGGCACCACCGCCACCCGCGCGCGTTCCAGGAGGAACTCGGCAAACTCCGCCGAGCCGCGCCGGCCGTCGCGGTAGAGCGCCGATACGTCCGGGAAGGCGTAAAAAGCGCCCCCCGGCTTGGGACACTGGATACCGGGAATCGCTGCGAGCCCGGCGAGCAGCAGGTCGCGCCGCTCCTGGTACTCGCGTTTCATCTCGCTGAGGCGCTCTTCGGCGTTTTCGAAGACCGCCAGGGCGCCCCACATAGCGAACGTAGTCGCGTTCGAGGTTGCGTGGCTCTGGATTTTGGCAACCGCCCTGACCACCTCGGCCGGGCCGGCGAGGAAGCCGAGGCGCCAGCCGGTCATTGCGTGAGTCTTCGAGAACGAACCCACCACGATCACGGTGTCAGGGTACTTCTGCGCCAGGGGCGCCGCGCTCGGAAAGGCCTCGCCGTCAAAGACGAAGCGCTCGTAGGTCTCGTCGGATACGAGATACACGCCGCGAGCGGCACATTCCCCGGCGATCGCCTCCAGATCACCCGCTCCGATCACGGCGCCGGTCGGATTCGAGGGCGAATTCAGAAGCACCGCTCGAGTCCGCTCCGACATCCTACTCAAGACCTCGTCCGCCGAGATTCGAAATCCGTTCTCGGCCCGCGCCTCGACCTCCACGACTTTGGCTTCGGCAAGGGTGATCTGCGCAGGGAAGGTCACCCAGTAGGGATTCGGCAGGACCACCTCGTCGCCCGCGCCAAACAGAGCCAGCGCCAGTTCGAAGAGCGCGGCCTTCGCGCCCACCGTGACCACCACCTGCTCCGACGTCCAGGGACCGCCGAGACGACTGCCGAGATCGTCGGCGATCGCGGTACGCAACTCGGCGATGCCGGTGTTCTTGGCGTAGCGAGTGCGGCCATCTTCGAGTGCGCGGATCGCGGCGGCGACGGCGCCTTTCGGTGAGGAGAAATCGGGCTCGCCGGCGCTCCAGTCGACGACGTCCACGCCCTCGGCCCGCAACTCGGCGGCTCGGCTCGCAACTGCCAGAGTGGCGGATTCCGCCAGCCTCGAAACTCGTTCGGAGACCTTCATCGAAGCTCCGAGGATACCAGCCAATCCAACCATTGACGTGACGACGAACGTATAATCCGACGGCGGGTTCTCACCCGTCCCACCGAGCGTCCAGCTCGAAGCACACGGTTCCAATGAAGCACAAACTCGCGACATCGATCGCCGCCGTCTGCTGCCTCGCAGCTCCGCCGACGGGCGCCGGCTTGGGATTCACATCCGACTCGCAACAGTTCGCAAAAGCAACCGTCGGCGCCCAGTCCGACCGGATCGCCTACGCTCCCGGCGAAGACGTCATCGTCGACGTTCTGCTCGAAGTGGAGCGTGGCTGGCACGTCAATTCGCACACGCCGACTTACGACTACCTCATCCCGACGCAGGCCGAGATCGCGCCTCCTCCGGGATGGCCGGCCTTCGAGATGACCTATCCGGAGGGTGAGCTTCAATCGTTTTCGTTCTCGGAGGAGATGCTCTCTGTATACGACGGACAATTCGTCATCCGAGCCACGAGCCGCGTACCCGCCGAGGCGGATCTCGGCGCGGTGCCGCTGTCGATCTCTGTCCGGTATCAAGCCTGCGACGATCGTAAGTGCCTGCCGCCGGTCACTGCTTCGACAAAGTTGACGCTCGATGTGGCATCGGAGTCCGCTCCTGGCGTAGCCAGCGAGCGCGCGGTTGCACCGCAAGCGAGGGCCCCGGCCGGGCGTCGCGAACTGGCCGGTTTCCTGCTGTTCGGCGTCCTCGGCGGATTGCTACTCAACGCGATGCCCTGCGTGCTGCCGGTCCTGTCTTTGAAGCTCATGGGTCTGGTCAAGAGTGCCGCCCAGGAGCGCCGGGCCGTGGTGATGGGCTCTCTCGCCACTACATTCGGCATCCTGGTTTCATTCTGGGCCCTGGCTCTGGCGGCAATTCTGGCGAAGTCCGCGGGAGCGACCGTCGGCTGGGGAGTCCAGTTTCAGCAGCCGGTCTTCGTGACCGCCCTGACCCTGATCGTGACCCTCTTCTGTCTCAACCTGTGGGGCCTGTTCGAGGTGCCGCTGCCTCGCTCCATCGCCGGCTGGGCCGAAGCCTCCGGCGGTGAGGGTATCCCCGCCCACTTCAGCGCCGGGCTGTTCGCCACCCTGATGGCAACGCCGTGCTCGGCGCCATTTCTCGGCACCGCGGTAGGTTTCGCGCTGGCTCAAGAGTCCGGAGTCATCCTGGCTATCTTCACCGCCGTCGGCCTGGGGATGGCACTGCCCTACCTGGCGCTCGCCGTCGCGCCCAGCGCGCTCAAACTGATGCCGAGACCCGGCGCCTGGATGGATCACTTCCGCACCTTCATGGGCTTTCTTCTGGCCGCCGCCGCGGTCTGGCTGCTCTACGTGCTCTCTTCCCAGGTCTCGCGAGAGCGCCTGGCCTTCATCGAGATCGCACTCCTGGTCCTTGCGCTCTGCGTCTGGATCCGCCATCGAGCGAACGGTGGAGCCTGGCGCTGGATCGGAATCGTCGGCGCGACCGGCGCCGGCGTCGCCGGGTTGCTCCTGGCGACCGGCGCCCTTCAGCCGTCCGCGGCCGCGGCCTCCGAGAACCCCACGAAGCTCATCTCGTGGGTCGACTTCGATCGCAGCGAAGCGGAGCGGCTCGCGAGCCAGGGCAAGTATGTGTTCGTCGACGTCACCGCCGACTGGTGCTTCACCTGCAAGGTCAACGAGCGGCTGGTGCTGGAGACCCCCGAGATCGCAACTGCCTTTTGGACCTACCAGATCGTTCCGATGAAGGCGGATTGGACCAACCGCGACGACGCGATCGCCGACTTTCTCGCCGACCACGGCAAGTACGGCATCCCGTTCTATCTGCTCTATCGGCCGGGCCGGGAGCCGCACCTGTTCAGCGAGCTGCTGACCAAGGATGCGGTCCTAGACGTGCTCCGCGAAACCGCGGACTCGGGCCAGCCTTTCTAGACCGAGCTTTCGATCTCGGCGACCAGAGCGTCGGCGAACTCGGTGGTCGAAGCTTCGCCACCGACATCTTGGGTGCGGACCCCGCGGTCCGACATCACGTGATCTAGAGCCTTGCGCACTCGCTTCGCCTCGGCGGCGTGACCCAAATGCTCCAGCATCATCACACCAGAGCGAATCAGGGCCGTCGGGTTGGCGAGGTTCCGGCCCGCGATGTCCGGCGCGCTGCCGTGAACCGCCTCGAAAACCGCCATCTCCTCACCCAGATTGGCGCCGGGTACGACCCCCAGTCCACCGACCAGTCCCGCGCACAGGTCCGACAGGATGTCGCCGTACAGATTCGGCAGAACAAGAACGTCGTACTTGAGCGGATTGATCACCACCTGCATGGCCATGTTGTCGACGATGCGATCGTCCGACTCGATCTCCGGGTAGTCCTCGGCCACTTCCCGGAAGCAGCGCAGAAAGAGACCGTCCGACAGCTTCATGATGTTCGCCTTGTGGACGGCCGTGACCAGCTTGCGGCCATGGGTGCGCGCATGCTCGAACGCGAATCGGGCGATCCGTGTCGAGGCCTTGCGAGTGATGATCTTCAGGCTCTCGACGACCCCGTCGACCACTTCGTGCTCGATGCCGCTGTACAGGCCCTCGGTGTTCTCGCGGACCACGACCAGGTCGACGGTGCCGAAGTGGCCGGGAAGCGCCGACAGGGTCTGGATCGGGCGCAGATTCGAGAACAGATCCAGGCGCTTGCGAAGCTCGACGTTCACCGAGCGGAAGCCGCGCCCTACCGGTGTCGTCACCGGTCCCTTGAGCGCGATCTTGTTGCGCCGGATCGACTCGACGAGAACGCTCGGCAGGGGCTCGTCGTGCTCGTCCATTGCCACCACACCCGCCGGATGGCGCTCCCAATCGAAGGCGACGCCGGTCGCCTCGAGCACTCGAACAGTCGCGGCCGTGACCTCGGGACCGATGCCGTCTCCCTCGATCAGTGTCACTGTCCTGGTCATTCTTGACTCTCCTTGTCCCGACCTCCCGACCGCGGCGCCTGTGCCCATGCCACCAGCCCCTCGCCCGCGAATACGCTGCCGAGTCGAACCACCCGGGCACCGCGGTCGAAGTCTATACAGAGGTCGTCGTAATCGAGTCTTCCCGCCTGACCCCGATCCTCGAGGATCCAGACGATCCGATTGCCGACGCGCAAAAGGTCACCGGGCGCCACCGGCGCCTCCGAGACGCCGACCTCGACGTCGGACCACACCAGAGAGTCCCACGAGATCCCCTCCGCCCTGAGCCATTCGGCGAGCACCGTGATGCGCGAAAACGCCACCAGATCGCGTGTCCAGGCGGTGAGCCGGGTCCCGAACTCATCGGAGACGGCCGCTCCGTCCGCCTCGACCTGAGCCAGACCAAACACTCTCGACGGCACCCGGAGCGAGCCCCCGAGCGTCGCGACCACCGCCGGGAAGTCAGCGCTCCGGGCGGGGAGCTCCTCGGCGCCCCAGGACTGGAGCCGCAGCTGCGGCACCAGATCGCCACGATTCGCGAAGAACTCCATCCGCACGTGGAAGCGCTGCGTACCGAAGCGCACCGATCGCTCGGCGCGCTCCGAGTCCGGGAGGTAGTTCTCGACGACCGGGCGAAGATCTCCCGAAACGGTCCAGGCCTGCGCCCAATCCGCGCGAAACGTTTCCTCGAAGCCTGGGGGTTCCGGCGTCTTACCAGCGGCCAGCGTCCGAAACGGGGGCGAGCCGTCGACGGTGAACCACAGAGTTCGCGGCTCGAGCGCTCGATGCCAACGCCGAATCGCGCTCGTCTCCGGAACCCGATCCGGAAACTCGAGCTGATCGGCTTCGGTGTAGTAGATCCGCTCGCCCTTGAACGACTCGGCCTCGACAACCGCGTGGAGCTTGAACGCCGATCCGGCCGGAAGCTCGACCGGACCGACGTAGGCGGTCGCCGACCCCGCCGGCTGGATCGCGACCCATAACGCGACCGGTTCGGGACTCACCGACTCACTGACTTTACCGAGCAAGAAAACGACGACCACAACGCCCAGGACGGCTGCGGCTATCCAAGCCGGTCTAATCTCTTTCACGTCAGCTCGCTCTAGCAGCCCGTGGTCGGAGGCGAGACGCAGGCGATGCCGGAGCATCGTCGAGGAGCGCAGACGCCGCGGGTGGCTCCATGCCGCCGCAATGTCTAGCGCAGCTCTTCGAGCTTGGCGACTACGTCGCGATAGTTCGAGTTTGCGCCGTAGATCTCGGCAAACGTGTCCCGTGCGGTGTCTTTGTCACCGGTCGAAAGGTACAAATTGCCGAGTTCGTAGAGCAAGCCGAGCTTTTCCTCGTCCGAAGCGTCCGGCGCCGTGAGTCCGCGCTGGTACCACTTGACCGCTAGATCTGGAAAGCCCTTCTCCAGAAACGAAGCTCCGAGAAGCGAGCAACAGTCCACCAGGTACTGCTTCGACTTCGCCGCCAGCTGGAACTCGCCGATCGCCTCGTCGACGAGACCCATCTCGCGGTAGGCGATACCGAGGTTGAAGTGCGTGTCGTAGTCCTCGCTGGACAGCGTTTCGGCGACGCCCTGCTTGAAGCCTTCGACGATCTCCTCGATCGACTGTTCTTCGAGTTGAGGTAGCCCGGCGCCGTCGAGCCTCGACTCCTCGGCTATCAGCTCTTCTTCGAGCTCGGCCGCGAGATCGAAGAACTGGTCTTCTTCGCCGAACATAGCGGCGTCGGTTTCCGACGAGCCGGCCTCGTGCTCGTCCAGCCAGGTGAGTCGCGTATCCGAGCTCGGCGGTTCCTCCGCCCCGATCAGCACGGGTTCGGGCGCCGTCGGCTCGACGGCCGGAGCCGAGATACGTCCCTCGGCGACCGAGTAGGACCAATCCTGGAGTAGCTGGTCCAGCGGCTCGGGCAGCTCCCCGTCTCGAAGGAAGCGCTCGGCCACCTCGCAGACCGCGTCCGGACGTTCCGCTTGGTGGTGCAGATGCAGAAGCAGCCGAGCGGCCTCGACGTGATCTGGAGCCAGTTCGAGTGCGGTTTCGAGAAGCTCGGCCGCCTTGCTCTCGAGGCTGTAGTTCGAGAGCACGCTCGCCTCGGTCACCAGCTCGTCCGCTCGGGCCGCCGCATCCGCTGCCAGCTCCAGGCTTTCCCCGACCGGAACTTCAACTTCGGGGGCTTCAGGCTCCGCGGGCTCCGCTGCCTCGAGGTCAGCAGACTCGGGTTCCTCGGCAGCCGCGGCCTCGATGGCGGCCTCCTCGAGCTCGGCGGACTCGGGCT
>JBHHWO010000153.1:0-10363 GCA_046756565.1 Thermoanaerobaculia bacterium
TTCGAGATTCAGAACAACGGTACGACACAGTTTCGGATCAGGAACACCCAAATAGCGCAGGTTTTCGATTTCAAGGTCGCCCCGGGTGGCTTTGTAATCAATCGGCCCGGCGTTGCGAAGGCCAACCTGATTATGGATGCGACTGGCAAGTTGTGGCTGGGGTCGGGAGGGTCCAGCATGGAGGTACTGCCGACTGGCGATATGACGATTGCTGGAACACTGACTCAGAACTCGGATCGAGCAGCAAAAGAGAATTTCGAGTCAGTCGATCCGCAGGAAGTGCTCCAGAAGCTCGTTGACCTTCCCATTGAGACCTGGAACTACCGAGATAACTCGGAGGGAGTGCGGCACATGGGTCCAATGGCTCAGGACTTTCGCGCTGCCTTTGGCCTAGGTCACACCGATACCGGGATCAGCGTGGTCGACCTCGACGGCGTTGCCTTGGCGGCGATCAAGGGCCTCGCCGGGAAGCTGGATGCGAAAGAGCAGCAGCTTGCCGCCCTCGAACAACAGAACCTGGAGATGGCCGAATTGCTAGAACGGGTCAGCGCCCAGGTGTCGGCGCTATCAACCGGGCGTTGAAGATCATTTGATGGGTGGCCGAGCGTGTGCGCAGCGATGCGGCGCTGCCCGTCACAACGCCTGCGCTCGGCTACCATTCATAGCCTGCGTCGACGAGCTCACTGCCGGCTTCTCTGGCGAAGAGCTGCACTAGCTCATCGTTGAAGACTTCCTGCCAGTTCCCTGGCAGGACACGTCTTTTGTGTTGCGAAGGGTCTTCCTCCCGTGGCGGCCGGAGTTGCGCCTCGAGGCCGTGGCCGATCCTGCTGGCATCTTCGCTACTCCAGCCCAGGAACGATTGAACATCTTCCAGCCAGGCGGAGAAGTCTGTGACGAGCTTCTCGTAGCTGAGCACACAAGTCTGCGGGTATTCTTTGAGGAACTGGTTGGTTTTCCGAAACTCGCCAAGTGCGCGAGGTCCGGTGACCTTGGCGATTCCCTCGGCTACGCTCAGTTGTCTTACAGCTTCTCGACTTGCAGTGAACGACCTCGGATCCGCGACCGTCTGGTCGTGACTGTAGGCCAGCGAGTAGTACCAGGATACGGCAACGTCTCGAGGGTCGCGCCGCATGAGCAGGATTCTCTTGTCTGCGAACCGCCCTCCGGCGGGCACCGGCTTCTCTTGGATTCTATTAATATGATGTGGATATAACCTGGTCACGATGACCCCGGTAGGGGGGAGCGCGAGCTCCGCGAAGCTGCGACCCTCGATGAGCGAAGTGCCCAGGCGCACGTGTCTAAGGCAACTCATCTCCCTCACAATGGCGGGTGCGAAATCGCGGGCCAGGAAGGTTGAGGCCGCTTTGTGGACCGAGAGGAAGAGGACGGTGGGCTTCACATCGTTGCGATTCTGATCATGACGGGATCGGCTCACCGCCGAGGGCCTTTCGGACGGGATACCCGAATTCGACGATTCGATGGTTCGCGTCTCCCTCGAGAAGCCGAAGATGGTATTCCGAGAAATGGTTCTTCCAGTCGCCTATTGTCCCCTTGCGGAACGTATGAGTGCCGCCGAAGAGCTCGTGACCGATTCGATCGATGACCACCGGCTCGGGCTTCAGACCGATCTGGCGGCAGAGCTCCGACAGGGTCCGGGACTGTCTCTCGGCCGACCCCCCACCTCTTGAGCCCACTAGGTCCTCAAACCGAACCGTGAGGACTCCCGGCTCATGGAGCCAGCCGGCGTGCTTGCTGAGGCGGTGTGCCAGCGACCGCAGTCTCTTGACGCCGTTCTCCGCCTTCGGGCTGCCGACGATGGCCCTCGTGATCCGCTCTTCCGGCGATAGCGAGGAGAAGAACTCGAACAGCTCGTGACCCGGCTGCGACGGAATATAGAACGCCAGGGAGACCGCAAGATCTCGCGGATCGCGCACGATGTAGACGGTTCGATAGCCGAGTTCGTTGGAGAGCTCGACCAACTCCCGGGAGTAACGCAGATGCGAGGTGATGTACTCGCCCGGGCAGACAGCTTGGAGCATTTTGCGCAGTCCGTAGTAGTGCACGGAGCCGGGCTGGACCTCGATCGACCACTCGCCCGTTTGTCTCGGGTCGACGGTGTCCGGGTCGTCCACGAACCTGGCCATGTACGAGAAATCGACGTGAAGCCCACTGCCCTGCATACCGGGGAGCATCGCCGCCGCTTTGGAGAGCAGATGCGTGCCCGCTTTCGGCAGACTCAGAAGCAATAGGCGCGGAAGTGCCGTCACGGTTTGCTTGGCGAAAGGAGCCGCTCCTCTCGCCTTGCCCGCCTTCGCCGAGCTGCCTTGGCTCGGTTCATCCAAAGTCGGGCTCTGACGTTGTCGCCGAGTAGCGCCCAGGAGGCCAGAAACAGGCCGGTCTTGAGGAGGGAGTTAGAAAGCTTGAGACCGGACGCGATGTCTCGGACGCCGTCGCGGAGCCTCCACGAGAGCAGGTGCCGGAAACCCTGGCGAACCCAAACAGCGCCCGCTTCACCTCTGAATGCCGTCGCCAGTTCGGTGCCACCGTGGCGAATGGCGATGGCTCGTAGCTCTTCGATTCGCTCGAGATCGCCCGAGAAGGTCTTGGCGTCGCCGTGGAGCCGCTCCTTTGCTAGGGGGTCCGGAAGATAGTGAAGGTGGAACCTCTTGGCCGTTCTCATCCAGAACTCGTAGTCCAGGGTGTAGTGGAGCCTCTCGTCCAATGGACCGGCCTCATTCCATAGGTCGGACAACCAGAACGCGCCCGGCTGGACTATGAAGTCCCCGTGCTCCACGAGTTCCTTCGAGCCGCCCGGCCCGACATTGGCTCGCAGGCCGTAGCTGCTGCCGTTGATGTCGATGGCTTCCACATCGCCATAGACGAAGCTCGCGTTCGGTTTCCGGCGGAAAAAGTCCACGACCCTCGTCAGAGCACCCGGAAAGTACACATCATCGGCGTTCAGCCAGCCGAGGATCTCACCGCGGGCCATCCCAAAACCCTTATTGACGGCATGCGCCTGACCGGCGTCGGGTTCGGAGACCCAGCGGATGCGATCCCCCATGTCTTCGAGGATCTCGACCGACCCGTCCACCGACCCCCCGTCGACTACAATGTGCTCGATGGCCGCGTAGTCCTGCAGCTGGACGCTCTCGAGAGCCTCCCTCAAGAAGCGAGCCTGGTTGAGGGACGGAGTTACGATTGAGACCTGTGGCTGGGCGGAAACACTCACGCATCTATCGTATCCTGGCTCTTCGACCGTTTTGCTACGCCGCGCCGTGATTCCACGATGATCTGCTGGCTTGCGTCCTACCCGCGATCGGGCAATACGTTTCTACGGGTCATCCTCGCCCAGGTGTACGGGTTCGAGACGACTTCCGTGTACGAGGAGAACTGGTCCTCGAGGATAAGAGAGCTGCTCGGTCCCGTGCGCGACTTCGAGCTCGAGAAGTTGCGAGACGACGACGAACTCTTCTTTGTCAAGACCCATGAGATGCCCGCGGATGACGATTTTCCCGCGATCCATCTGGTCCGCGACGGAAGAGACGTCCTGGTGTCCTACGCGAACTACATTCTGACCAAGGACCCCGAACTGCAGCGCGAGTCGGTCGACCGTGATCCTGCCAGTGTCACTCAGGTCATGCGAGACCTCGTGGCGTACGAGGCTTCGTTCGGAGGTTGGGGTCCCAATGTGGAAGCCTGGTTTGATCGCAAGCCGAGCACGGCACTGGTTCGTTTTGAAGACCTGATCCGGGACCCGGTGTCGGCGACCGCCGGGGCTCTTGAGAGCCTCGGGCTGGATCCGACCGGCGATCGGGGGGCTGAACCGTTGCCGAGCTTCGAAGACCTTCACCGGATCGCCCCCGAGTTCTTTCGACGCGGAAAGGTGGGGGACTTCCGAGGGCAAGTGCCGCCCGATCTCCAGTTGCTCTTCTGGCAGAAGTACGGTGCTTTGATGAATCGACTGGGTTATCGATTCTGGAAAACCGGTGGCCAGCCGGCCTCCGGTGAGTCAGATGCGGACTTGCTTGCGGAGAGGGTGTCGTTCTTCGATTTCTACGCGGCAAGAGGTCTCGACCGTTTGCGAGCGGCCATCGGAGAGGCGAAAGCCCGGCTCGAAGTGCCGCGAGCCGAGAAGGAAGAAAGCCGGGAGCCAAGCCAGGAGCTCCGACGACTCGAGGCTCTGGAAATCACGCTGCGACGGGTCGAGGACGAACTCACCGCTCGGCTGGAGGAGGAGCTCGAGGAGCGAACGCAAGCACATGGTCGCCTCGAGGCCCTGATCGGAGCCAAACAGGACGAGCTCGCTGCACGGCTGGAGAAAGAGCTGGAGGAGCGAGCGAAAGCGCAAGCTCGTCTCGAGGCCCTGATCGGAGCCAAACAGGACGAGCTCAGCGCTCGGTTGGTGGAAGGGCTGGCAGATCGAGTGACGGCGCAGAACCACTTCGAGGCCCTGATCGGAGCCAAACAGGACGAGCTCAGCGCTCGGCTGGAGGAAGGGCTGGCGGATCGACTAACGGCGCAAAGCCGCCTCGAAGCCCTGGTCAGTGCCAAGAAGAATGCCACCGAAACGGCGTTGAAGGCCGAGCAGAGACTTCAGGAGAAGCTCCAGGCTTTGTTGGGCTCGCTGCACGAGCAGCTCCAAGAGACCAAGCGCGAGCTGGCCGGTCGAAACCTGGAAGAAGGGGAACTGCGCCACGAGCTTGAGGTGAAGGAAGCGCTCATCGGCGACCTCGGCCGCGAAGTCCGGTACGCCGAGAAAAAGGAGGAGCTCATCCACGAGCTGGATCAGGAGCTCAAGGTGAGAATGGAGGTGATCGAGGAGCAACTGGCGGGTATCGAGGCGAGAGACGACGCGCTCGAAGAGATGGACTCGCGACTCCGTCGAGCCGAGGACAAGGTGGCAACGATGGGAGAGAAGTTGGTCGTCCGGGAACAGGAGATCGAAAGTCTTTCGAGGGTCGCTGAAAAGGAACTGTCCGAGGCGGAGACCCGCGCGGCCGATGCGAGGGAGAGAGCGATGGTCGAGCTCGATCGCGAGCTCGAGGAGGCGCGAGTCAAGGAGAGAGTCATCCAGGCCTTGGATCGCGAGCTCAAAGACAGGATGGAGGTCATCGAGGAGCAGACGGTGGGGATTGCCGCCAAGGACCGCGCCTTGGAGGACCTAGACTCCAGGCTGGCCGAAGTCGGGAGCCGGGCCAATACTCTCGAGGAAGAGCTCGAGACGCGTAAGAGGCAGATCGAGGCTCTGACCGCCACCATCCAGGAAAGCACAGCTCAGGCGCTCACCAAGGAGATCGAGGCCAAAGAGGAGCATCTGCAGCGGCTGGATCGCTTCCGACGGACCTCGTTGACGTACTGGCTCGAAGCTGCGGCGCACAAGCTCGGCATCGGCCGGTTCCTGGGTTTTCGACGCTGGTTCAGGCCTAGACTGGGCGTTCTGCAACAGCACCCCCCCGTGCCCCTCAGGCTTCCGGCGACCGTGAGACCCGCAATGGACGACAGAGACTTCCCGTCGATGTCGATTGTCACTCCTTCGCTCAACCAAGCCCGGTTTCTGGAGCGCACGATTCGAAGTGTCGTCGACCAGGACTATCCCGAGCTCGAGTATGTCGTTCAGGATGGTGGTTCCGAGGACGAATCTCCGGAGATGCTTGAGCGACTGGCGCCCATGCTGCATGCTGCCGTCGTCGAGCCGGACGAGGGACAGGCGGACGCCCTGAACCGCGGATTCGCCAAGACCACAGGCGAGATCATGGCCTATCTCAACTCCGACGATCTACTGCTTCCGGGCTCGCTCCATTATGTTGGAGCCTACTTCAGTGCCCACCCGGAGGTGGATGTCGTGTATGGCCATCGGGTCCTCATCGATGAGGAGGATCTGGAGATCGGGCGGTGGGTGCTTCCCCCCCACCGCTCGGAAGCGCTTTCCTGGGCCGACTACATTCCCCAGGAGACTCTGTTTTGGCGTCGAGAGCTGTGGGAGAGGGCGGGAGGTCTTATCGACGACAGCTTCAAGTTCGCGATGGACTGGGACCTTCTGCTTCGGCTTTCCGAGGCCGGAGCGAAGTTCAGGAGGTTGCCTCGCTTCCTGGGCGCCTTCCGAATTCATGGCTCGCAAAAGACCTCCAGCCAAATAGGGAGCTTGGGAGACGCCGAGATGGACTTGCTACGGAAGCGTGTTCACGATCGTGAAGTCACCCGGGAGGAGATCGAGAGAGGTATTCGTCCCTACATGCGACGTCACATTCTCTTGCACAATTTGTGGCGGGCCGGGTTGCTGAGATACTGAGTCAGAGGTCGCGACGTCTCATCTGTTCATGGTGGGGCTTGGACGGACTCCGACTGCAACGACTACATAGAACACAATTCGGCGGAATCCGGTTGAAGAGTCGTTCCTCCTCCCCGATGGGCGGGGGAGAAAGGCGGGGCGGAGGTCGCTTCAGGCGACCTGAGCCCCGAGTCGTGCTCTTCGCGGCCGACATCGAGTGGCCTTTGGACCTCACGGGCGACACGCTGGCCTCCCGATCCGACAGCGCGGATGGCTCCTGGAACCGCTCTCAGCGAGAGAACGCGCAGAGGCCAGGATCGTTGCGACCATGCCGAAGGAGTGAAATAGTGAAAGCTGTGATGGGCGCGAAGAGTCGAAAATCAGCGGGACACGGGAAGGTAGAGATAAGGGACGCTAGCGGGAACAGTTTCAGCATCGAGAGACCGAAGCCGACGTTGAACAACGCGAGCTTTTTCGCCTTTTCTCACCCCAAAGCTGGGAGCACACTGTTGGACAGTTTGCTGACAGACGCCTCCGACATGGCCGGTTTTGAGGTCGTCAATCTCCCCGGCAAGGGCTACGAGAACGGCATTGATCCTCGCTTCTTCACCAGGTCAATTGATCAGGTACTGTGTCCCAACGGCTGCGCCTATCTGGGCTGGCGTTTTTTCCCAGGGGAGACGGATTTCGATTTCAGCCAGTCGAGGGCGGTCTACCTCGTCCGCGATCCGCGCGACATGATGGTCTCCCTGTTTTTTTCCTTCGCCCAGTCGCACGTAGTTCCGGCCAAGGGCCAGGCCCGAGATCACATGCTGGCGGCTCGCAAAGCGACGCAATCGGCCGAGCCAGCTGAATGGGCCCAGAGGAAACGCAGCTATGCCCCGTATCTCAAACAGATCGGCGAGTATCGGCACAAGTTGGTCCTGTCAAGGACCCGCATCTACCGCTATGAGGATGTGATATTCCGCAAGCGCGAATGGCTGGAGGACATGGCTGGCTTCCTCGAGCTGGACTTGCCGACCGAAGAGCTTGCGCTCATTGCCGATCGCCACGACATTCGTCCGGACAGAGAGGATCCCACGGCACATGTGCGCCAGGTGAAACCGGGTAATCACAGGCGGCACTTGACCCGGGAAGCGATTGAGCACCTCAACAGAGAATTCGGCGAGATTCTAGAGTTCTATGGCTATTCTCAGGCTGTCGAGGAAAATCCTGCTATTTGTTTCCAACCGGAGCGGAGAGCTACGCCATCCAGTTGAGGCTCCGGTAGCCGGACATCTGGACTGACACGGAGGCGCTGCAGATCAGCGACGGCGCTGCGTCTGTCCCCACGGGTGTATTTCAATGTTCGCTGGTCCAGGCAACGCTCACGCTCGCCGGGTCCGGTAGCCGGTCTCGCTCGGACTCCTCGGCCTCCGAAGGATCAAACACCAATAGCGGAGCTCGGGCAAGAAGCTCTGCCGGATCACCGCTACCCTCCGCGAGACGTTCGATTTCGAACCAGTACTGGCGGGGACGGAGCTGGTTGGGCTCGACGGTGCAGATCAGGGTTGCCCGCTCGGGTAGAAGCCGATCGGAGAACTCGTTGTCTGGTGCCTTCAGCGCGAAGACGGGTCTTCCCATGATTGGGTCGAAGAGAATGACGCGGAGCTCTTGCTCGCCTCCGAAGGATCCTCGGTCGTAGCTGAATCGAGCGACAACGCCTTCATCGACGGCGAACCGGTTTCGGCTGTGCCCGAGGTCGTCGAGCGTCTCGAGGCGGTGCTTCTCATCGGAGGCGGAGGTCTCGAGCGAATCAAGAGGGTGCGAAGAAAGCGCTCGCCTGCCGCAAAACTGCCTGTAGCGCTCGATCACTCCGTCGGCACGCCCGGCTTCGCGAACCCGTCCCTCGTCGAGCCACACGGCCTTCGTGCATAGACTCTCGATCGCGTTGAGATTGTGAGAGCAGAAGATCACGGTCGAGCCGTCTTCGAAGTATCGTTTCATCCGCCTCAACGCTCGTGCCTGAAACGATGGATCGCCCACGGCGAGAACCTCGTCCAAGAGAAGAACGTCGGTCTCGAGGTGAACGGCGGTGGAGAACGCCAAACGGCTGGCCATTCCGGGCGAATAGGAGGCCAGGGGCTGATCTAGGAAGGGGCCCAGCTCGGCAAACGCCACGATCGCGCCCAGGTGGCGGTTGACGAACTCCGTGTCGAAGCTCAACAGGGCTCCGTACAGATAGATGTTCTCCCGGCCTGTCAGCCGAGGATTCAAACCCGCTCGCAGGCCTAGAAGAGACGAGGTCCGGCCGCGTACCGAGACCCGTCCGGAAGACGGCGCGACGACACCGGCGAGGACTCTCAGGAGGGTGGTCTTCCCGGCCCCGTTCTGGCCCACGAGCGCCAGCGCGACCCCGGGCCGGACCTCGAAGCTCACGTCCTTCAGGGCCGCGAAGCCGAGCCTCGGGTCAAAGCGGGAGTTGGCGCCACCGGCGGAGCTGGAGCTCCGGTCCCGCCCGGTTCTGATCCGATAGTACTTGCTGAGGTTCTCGACCGACACCGAGAGCTCTCGAGCCTCGGCCTCCCTGTGTTGCTCGTGTTTCTTCGACACTAGATCAAATCCGCGAATCGGTCCTCGAACCGACGAAAGACGAGATAACCGGTCGAAGCCGCAACTAGTGCTACAACGCCGGCCGCGAGCAGCGCCGTAGGATATGCAAACTTGCCCTCGAACAGGACGTCACGGGCGGCGACGATGAAGCCCGCCAGCGGGTTGGCGAGGTAGACCGATTTGAGCTTGCCGGGCACGCCGACTACCGAATAGATCACCGGTGACAGATAGAACAAGGCCCGGACGAACGAAGGTAACAACGCCCCGACGTCGCGAACCAGGGCCGCGACCGTGGCGATCCAGAGGCATGTCCCGAGAGTGAAGAGCACAAGCAGAATCACGATCGGAATCAGCATCCAGGCCATGGCGCCGATTCCGATCTCGTAGAAGAGCATGAGCACGCCGACAAAGACCGAGCCGACCGCCAGGTCGGGCAGCGCGCTCAGCAGGATCGACAGGACCAGCAGCTCTCGGGGGAATTTGTGGTGCGTGATCAGCGCCTGGTTGACCGCGATCACCGTGTTGCTGCGTCCCACGCAGTAGGAGAAGTAGTTCCACAACTCATAGCCGACGAGAAAGAAGACCGGGTATGGGACGCCTCTCGAGCCGATTCGCGCCACGATCGTGAACGCGATTGTAAAGACCAGCGTCATGAGGAGGGGCTGGGCTATCAGCCAGAGCGGGCCGAGCCGCGTCTGGTAGTAGCGGCTTCGAAGCTCCTGGCGCACCCACATCGCAAGGAGATTCCGATGGGGGTAAATGCGCGCGAACGGTGCAAGCATGGACAAATTGTGGTGATGCCGAGTCGGGTCGGCCCCACGGAGATTCTCACAGAGCCGCGAAAGAACGTCGAGATCGCTCCGGCAGTGACTGATACCAGGTCGAGCTCGTCTCGTATCCCAGACCCTCGAGGAGCCCGGGATAGCGGGTCTCGAAGAACTGCCCGACGGTGGCGTCAAAGTAGTGCCGCCAGTCTCCGGGTGTCCCCTTCCTCAGGTGACTTCCTATCTTCTCCTCGCCGCGACGCCTGCCGGTCTGAGCGCTGAAGGAGTGGGCCTCAACGATTTTTGCCAGATCCGCGCCATTGACTTCCCAGCGCAGAAAGTCAGCGATTCGGCGGAAGGTCTCGACCTCTTTGCTCACCAGCTCCTCATAGCGAGTGAAAAACACGCTTGGCGGCAAGGGCGCCTCACTCAGAATCGACCTAAAGGCGGGGTGGAAATTGCGCCAATGCTCGCACATCAACGCCAATCTTGGTCGGTCTTCCTGGAAGGACAGTAGGAGCTCGTGGAAGATGTCGACCTCGCGTTCGCTTTGGTGGCTGTAGCAGAGCGAGAAGATCCAGGACACAATCTGGTCTCGGGGATCTCGGGCAACGAGAACGGCGCGGTCGGTGGGCTGCGAGCGTTTGGACCAGGTCAACAGATGCCAATGGTAGAGCGGGCCGACGAAAGCCCCGGGGGGAGTCTCGGCCAGACAACGAGCGAATTCATTGTGGGGCTT
>JBHHWO010000154.1:0-10305 GCA_046756565.1 Thermoanaerobaculia bacterium
CCCATGGCGCTCGCAACGCGACCGTCTCGACTTCTGCCACGGGCTGCTAGGCCTTGAACGCTCGGCTCAGGCTGACTGGCACGAGAAAGAAAATCACGAAGACGACGATCGCGTAGATCGGCGCCATCGGGAAGCCGTGACGCATCGGAGTCGAGGCCAGCGACCACAGCAGGAACAGCACACCTCCCGGAGCGAACAGATTGAGGAAGAAGAGGCGCCGCCGCGTCTTCGGGAATAGTGGGTCGAAGCCCTGTCGCTCACGGCGCCGCCTCCGGTTGACGTGAACGTTCCCGAGCAGCCAACCGCCACTCGCCGCCAGGCCATACAAGTGATAGAGGTTCAGCCGCAGATAGCCCGAGAGCGGGTGCCCGGAGAGCGCGTGGACAATAAACGCAATCCAGCAGAGCAAGAAGAACAGCAGCGTCGCCAGCTCGCCCCGTGCCGAGTCTCCCAACCCCTTCGAGGTCCGAGACGTCAGCCCGCGTCCTGCTGAATGAAGGCCTCGTATGCTTCGGCGTCCATCAGGTCATCGGTTGCGGAATCGCCCGCCGGCCGCAGTCGGAACAACCAGCCCGCACCGTGGGGATCGTCGTTGACCTTCTCCGGAGCTTCCACGAGCTCTTCGTTCACGGCTACGACTTCGCCGGAAATCGGCGTGTAGACCTCGGCAACCGCTTTGACCGACTCGATCGTGCCGACTTCGTCGTCAGCCTCGAAGCTGGCGCCGACGTCCGGAGCTTCCACGTAGACCACATCGCCAAGCTCGCTCTGGGCGAAGTCGGTGATTCCGATGACCAGCTCGCCGTCATCCTCCCTGACCCATTCGTGGTCCTTCGAGTACCTGTACTCCCGCGGATACATCTCAACCTCCCGTCGGTTGCTCGCCACCGGGGCGTCGCGTCGTTTCACTCATCATGCCGTCTTCCGCTTGTAGAACGGCAACCTGACCTGTACCGCCGATAGGCGGCGTCCTCTGACTTCGATCTCCATCTCGCGGCCCAGCTTCACCGAGTCACTCGAAACGTAGGCCATTCCGATCGCTTTGTCGAGGGTCGGACTGAAGGTGCCGCTGGTAACCGAACCCACCGGCCTGCCGTCCTCCCAGACCGCGCAACCTTCCCTCGCGATACCACGACCCGTGATCTCGAAGCCGACCAGCTTCCGGGAGGGACCTTCGGCTTGGGCCGCGACTAGCGCCGGGCGCCCGCAGAACTCGCCCTTGTCGAGCTTGATCGTCCACCCGAGCCTCGCTTCGTAGGGGTTGGTCTCGTCGTCGATCTCGTGCCCATAGAGCGCCATACCGGCTTCGGTGCGCAGTGTGTCGCGCGCGCCCAGGCCTGCCGGAACCAGGCCAGCGCCGCGGCCGGCCTCGAGAATCGAGCGCCAGAGGGCGCCTGCATGTTGCGGGTCGAGATAGAGCTCGAAGCCGTCCTCGCCGGTGTAGCCGGTTCTGGAAACCAGGGCCTTGCGGCCAGCGACTTCGCCACGGAAGAACCGGTAATAGCCGAGCGACTCGAGCGCTTTCGCGTCGCAAAGCGAAGCCAGGATCCCCAGGGCCTCGGGACCCTGCACAGCCAGGAGAGCAAACGAGTTGCTCACATCTCGAACCTCGAGGTCGGAATCACCGAATTCACGCGAGGCCAGGTCCATCAGGTGCTCGAGGTCCTTGGCTGTGTTGGCGGCGTTGACCACAAGGAAGAAGTCGTCGTCTTGGAGGCGGTAGACCAGCAGATCGTCTACGTAGGTCCCGCGGTCCGTCAGGAGAGAGCTGTAGTGGGCCTCGCCCACCTCGAGAGCACCGACGTCGTTGGGCGTCGCGAATTGGAGGAACGCCTGCGCATCCGCACCCGCCACCGCGACCTCACCCATGTGAGAAACATCGAAGAGGCCGGCCGCCGAACGAACCGCTCGGTGCTCGTCGATGACGCCCTTGTATCGCACAGGCAAGCGCCAACCGGCGAAGGCGACCATCTTTCCGCCGGCGGCTTCGTGCTCGGCGTCCAGGGGTGATCGTCGGATGGAATCGGTGTTCGGCATGGGACGGCGAGCAGGAATCGGGCGCGAACTATAGCAAGCGCGGGCAACGATCCACCGGACCGGCCTAAGTTCTTGCTCCACAGAAGTTTAGGCAGTTGTCAGAAACCCTTGTGGAAAAGCCACGGAGCGCCGCTGGAGCCACTGTACCGGCGCTGCGACACTGGTCGTAAGTGTCCTGAAAACAGCTACTTACGCAGATTGCACAAAAGCATGTTCAATACGTACGAGCGACGGGGGCCAGTTTCTTTCCGAGGAGTTTCCACAACTGTTTCCGCCGCGTTTTCCGCAGCTCCTGTGGAAAGAACCCGGTGCTCTTCGCATCTTCCTCAGGATGCTAGGCTTATCGGCCCTTGGCTGCGAACCGCTTCATCGTGATCAATCGTTTCGTAGCCGCGGCGATCGCTTGGAGCGCCCTGGCAGCGGCCGCCGGGGACGGTCTCGCCCTGGTGGAGGACCTCGGAGACCAGACGGAAGCCCTGTTCCGTGACGCATCGACCGAGACGGGTCTGGTCTTCGTTCACTTCAACGGCATGGTCGGCCGGTTCTACTTCCCGGAGATGACCGGTCAGGGCGGGGCCTTGTTCGACTTCGACGGCGACGGCGATCTCGACGTGTACTTCCGCCAGGGGTCTCTACTCGGACCCGACGACACTCTCGGACAGGCGATGTTTCCGATCGAGGGTCCTCTCGGAGACCGACTCTTCCGCAACGATCTCATGCTTGGAGACGGAAGGCCGCTGAGCCGTTTCGTGGACGTGTCCGCGGGCTCCGGGCTGCGGGACACCGGCTACGGCATGGGCGTCGCGGTCGGCGACTACGATGCTGACGGCAACCTCGACATCTACCTGGCCAACTACGGCGCCAACCAGTTGTGGCGTAATCGAGGGGACGGCTCGTTCGAAGACGTCACCCGGCCGTCCGGAACCGGCGATCGACGATGGAGCACCAGCGCCACCTTCGTCGACGTCGACGTCGACGGTGATCTCGATCTCTTCGCCGCCAACTACGTCGACTTCGACGTCGCTGAGAACCCGCGCTGCTTCGCCTCGACCTCGGCGCTCGACTACTGCGGCCCGAGCGCCTTCACCTCGCTGCCCGACTCGCTCTGGCTGAACCAGGGAGACGGCACGTTTGAGGACATCTCCGTGAAGTCCGGCCTGGGCAGGGCGCGAGGCGCCGGACTCGGCGTGGTTAGCGGCGACTTCAACGACGACGGACGAGTGGACCTGTTCGTTGCCAATGACGGCGAAGCCAATCACCTCTGGCTCAACAAAGGGAACCGCACGTTCTCGGACGACGCCCTGTTTTCCGGAACCGCAGTCAATCGTCACGGCTCTCCCGAAGCCAGCATGGGTCTCGCGGCTGCCGACTTCGATGGCGATGGGAACGAGGACCTCTTCTTGACCCATCTCACGGAAGAATCGAACACCTTTTACCGGAACCTCGGAGACGGGCTGTACGAAGACCGGAGCCGGGAGATGAACCTCGCCGCGCCCAGCATGCCGTTCACGAGCTTTGGGGTGGCGCCCGTGGACTTCGACAACGACGGCTGGCCGGACCTCGCGATCGCGAACGGAGCTGTGCGGATCCTGCTGGACCGGGCCGCCGACGGTGACCGCTACCCACTGGAGCAGCCCAACCAGCTGTTCCGAAACCGAGGGAACGGCACCTTCGAAGAAGTCAGCGGCCGGGCGGGAACTGCCTTCACCGCTGCCGAAGTCAGCCGCGGCCTGGCGGCCGGTGACGTCGACAACGACGGCTCGGTGGAATTGGTCGTTTTCAACAACAACGGTCCGGCGAGACTTCTGGTTGGCCGAGCCCTGAGGGCCCGCTGGATCGGAGTCGCCGGAATCGAAAGCGGTGCAAGGCTGACCGTCAAAGCCGACTCGGGTCGCAAGCTGACTCGCGTGGCCCGAACCGACGGAAGCTACTGTTCGGTGTCCGATTCGCGTCTGACGGTCGGCCTCGGCGAACAGCGCCCGAGCGAGCTTCGGATCTCACGTACCGGCGGCGACCTCGTTGTGATCGCCCCGCCAGCGGACTCCTATCTGGTCTTCAGCTGGGCTTCCCGATCGTCATTCGCAGGCGCTTCGGATCCAGATACCGGCCGGCAACCCGGCGCACGTCCGGGCCGTTGACCGAGCGCCACCGTGCTCTCACCCAGCCCGGATCGTCGAGCGGCAGCCCCAGAAGCTCGGCCTGTGCCATGAGTGTGGCCTGCTGGCGGGCGGTCTCTCGTGAGAACGGGTCCCGGCCGAGCACGTAAGCGGTCGCACGCGTCAGTTCGCCGGCCGGCACTCCCTCACGCGCCACCCGGTCCAATTCTTCGCGCACGACATTAGCGACCTCCTCAACCCGCTCCCGGGCTACTCCGGCGGCGACGCAGAAGCAACCCGGTCCGCGACCGGCGCCGCCTACAGTGGCGACATCGCAATCGTAGGCGAGCCCGTCGCGCTCACGGATTCGATGGCTGATCCGGCCGCTCAAAGCTCCGCCCGCCCCCAGCACGACTCCCAGCAGGGCGAGCGGCCAGTAGTCCGAGTCGCCGAGCGGGCAGGTCACCGCGCCGCCACACCACTGAGCCTGAGCCGCGTTGTCGAGCTCGATCGTCTGCCGAGGTCGAGAAGCAGAGTCGATCCGCGATGGCACGGGCTCGGAAGTCGGCGCATCGGGCAAATCACCGAAGAGATCGGTCGCCTTGTGCTCGACCACTCGCTCGTCCACAGCGCCCGCCACCGAGACAATGATCCCCCGCTCGAGACAGGCCTCGTGAAAGCGTCGACATCCTCGGGGGCTCATCCGCCCCAGGCTCTCGACGCTCCCCTGAAGCGGCCGACCCCGCGCGGTCGCCCCGTAGAGCTGGCTCGCGAACGCCCAAGATGTCCTCACATCGGGGAGATCGGCCAGCTGCTCGAGCTCGGCGGCTGTCCGGCGCGCGATCCAGCGGCACCGATCCTCGGGGAAGGTCGAATCACGCACCAGCTCGGCAGCCCACTCCAGCGCCAGCTCCCAATCGTCGACCACCGCGTCGAGCGCCAGGCCCTGCGCTTCGTAGCCGGCGTCGGCGCCCATCGCCATACCCCGCGCCTCGGCCTGGTCGGAGATGGCGCGCCAACCCCGAGCCCTCGTGCCCTCGAGCAGGAGCTTCGCGCCGACCCAGGCCTCGCCTGGTTGCGCTTCGGCGCCGCTCCCGCCGGGAAGCCAGACCCGGACGGCAACGACCGGCGCTCCGACGACGCGCCGAACTCGGATCGTGGCCATTCAGCCAGCCTCCGCGAGTACCCAGCCGAGAACGCCCCCGGGCTCCGAGGCGGCCGTCGGCAGCAGCTCCTCGCCCACGGCGGACAGATCTTGCCGCCCGCACCGCACGAGGCCGCGGAGGTGGCTCTCCAGATAGCTTCGGCCCAGCACGGCCTCGGCCTGGCCGACCAACATGGCCTGATGCTGGATCCGCTCGAGACCGAAGACCCAGTCGGAAAGAAGCAGCCGGCGCGCCCGCTCGAGCTCCGAGTCGGTCGGTGGACGCTTCCCGAGCTCGACGAGCTCCGCGAGAGTCGCTTCCTCGACGGCCGCCGGCTCGGCATCCGGGAGGAGCTCGGTCGCGATCATCGTCATACCCGGCCCGGCCATCTCGGTGAGCTCTGCCGAGGCCGAGCTGCAGAGCCGCTCCTCGTCAACGAGCTTGCGATAGAGCCGACTGGAGCGTCCGTTGCCGAGGACTGCCATCAGCAGGCGCCAGGCGGCGTACCGCGAATCCGTCGCGGCCGGCGCGGGTAGTGACAGCAGCATCCTGGGCGTCGCTCCCTTGGGATGCCTGAGCCGGCCAAGCTCGGTCGGTGCGGAATAGGACGGCGGCCAGGACATCCGTTCCCGCCCGCCGGGCGACATGCTCGCGAACCGTGCCTCGATCTCGGCGAGCGCGTTCTCCGGGATGTCTCCGGCAACCACCAGAACCGAGTTGTCGACCCGGTAGTGACGCCGGTAGAAGGCTTCGAGATCCGCGATCGTGAAACCGGCCACCGAGTCGCGTGTACCGAGGATCGACCGGCCGTAGGGAAACCGGCCGTAGTAGCACTTCGCCGACTTCATCTCCAGCGACTCCCAGGGATCGTCTTCGTACATGGCGATTTCTTCGAGAATCACCTGGCGCTCCGTCTCGAACTCGGCCTTGTCCAGGGTCAGCGACTCCATCCGATCCGCTTCGACGTCCAGCGCGGCCGTCCAATGCCGAGCCGAAAACCCGAAGTAGTACGCAGTGACGTCGTGGGTCGTAAAGGCGTTGTTTTCTCCGCCCAGCGACTGGGTCAGACGATCGATCGCGCCCATCGGATACTTCGCACTGCCCTTGAACATCATGTGCTCGAGGAAATGAGCGATGCCGCCCTGTTCGGGCGTCTCGTCGCGGGTGCCGACCCGATACCAGATCGAGATCACCACGATCGGAGCCTGACCGCCCGGGACCAGTCGAACCTCGAGTCCGTTCTCGAGCGAATGCCGCTCGACTCGCGCGACCGGCCCGAGTAGACCGGTGATGTCGGTCAGAGGGCGGTCAGCCACAACTGTCGAAGGGGCCCAGGCCGAGTCCCTCGAGCGAATAGGGCACCCGCTCCTGCCGCGGGTAGAAGTGCCGGCTGTGCTCGGCAAACCGCCCGAGCCCCGGCTCCCACCGCAGCAGGCTCACCCGGATCAGCTCGTCATCGAGCTCGATCCAGTAGCAGGTGTTCTTGTCCCTCTCGGGTCCGCGACCGCGGTTCGAGGTCGTGGTGCCGGAGTGGAGGATCACCACCGGCGGCCTGCCTTTCGGGTAGAACTCCTCCGAGTTGGCGATGAACGACTGGTGTTGATGGCCGGAGAGGATCAGGTCAACGCCCGCCGCCGAGAAGAGATCCACCGCCTCGTAAGCGTTGGTAAGCACTCGCTGCGTGCCGAACCGCGGCGGTGGAATCAGATGATGGTGCGCCACGACCACCTTGAAGAGTGCCTCCGGCGCGGCGGCCAGAAGATCCGCGACTTCCTTCAGGCGCGTGAGTGTGATCCGACCCTCGATGGCGGTCCAGTTATAGGCGGTGTTGATCCCGATCACCAGCATCTCGTCATCGCGGAACACCGGCTCCATGTCTTCCGCGAAATGGCGACGGTAGGCCGCGTAGGGAGCCAGTGCCCGCTCCCAGACGCGCCAGAGCGGCACGTCGTGATTGCCCGGAACCGTGATCGTCGGAACCGGGAAACGGTCCACGAAGACCCGCGCCTGGCGGAATTGTTCCGGCTTGGCTCGCTGCGTCAGATCGCCCGAGACGACCACCAGATCGGGCCGCCGTTGTTCGGCGAGAAGGAGAACCGCTTCCGAAAGCTCGACCTTATGCGGGGGGCCGAAGTGAACGTCCGAGATGTGCAGAAGCCTACGCAATTCGAGCCGGATGGCCGCCGACGCTGCCTGCTATAGGACTTTTCTTCCGAAGAACTCGTTGAAGCCGTCGGTAACCGTCTCACCGACCTGATGCGACGCGGCGTTGAGTAGCCTCCGTCCGTGCGAGCGACCCAGCAGGAAGCCGCCAAGAGCCGCAAGCGCCAGCGTCGATTTCGGATAGCTCCAGACGATCTGCCGCCAATCGATCTCTTCCGGCAGGATTTCGTCCAGGACTTCGTCCGCAAGCGACGGGCGACTCTCCCCGGCCTCGGCTGGCAGGTCTGATCGGCTTCTTCGCAGGGTGAGTGCCAATCTTCCGTCAGTCGCGCCGTCCGCGCAGCAGAATCCCGAGCACGAAACCGGCGCCGATCGCGATCGCGATCGCCTTGCCGGGATTCTGTCTGACGTACTCGTTGACGTCTTCGCCCAGGTGCTGGAGGTCTTTGGTGACCCTGTCGTATCCCTGGCGAGTGGTCTCGCGGGCGCCTTCGTACTTCTCGCGCGCGCCGGCGGACACCCGACCCGCTTGCTCCTTGACGGTCTGTGTAGCTTTGCTCGCGCCGTTCTTGATGCCGCGGATCTTCGAGTCCACGACTTCGCTGAACTTCTCGCGCGCGGCTTCCAGACGCTCGGCCGCCTCGGCCGGGGCTTCTGTTTCGGTGTCTTCGGCCATGATTCCTCCGTATCGTTTCTAGAGGCTCAGACTAGCATCGATGCAAATCCCCGACCAACCGGCGCGTCGTTGGCACGGGCCGCCTAGAGCAGAGCTCCGACCCCCCAGGCGACCACGAACCGCTGGTACGCCCACAGGAAGACGACCACCAGGTACGCCGCCAGAACCAACAGCAGAAAAACCACCGCGATCAGACCGGCGAGCTTCCACCACGCCTCACGGAGCACCAGCGCGAGTGATCCCGGATCTTGCAGCAACTCCAGATTCTTCTGATGCGCCTTCCAGAACAGGTCGAAGAGGTTGCCCAGGATCGGAATCGATCCGACCACGGCATCCACGAGGGCGTTCGCGGTCATCGCCAGAAGCACCACAAACGGTCGCCTGCGCCGGACGGCAACCACCAGTATCGGGAGCCCGCACAGCAGTCCAGCGAAGTCCCCGACGACCGGCACCAGGCCCAGAACAACGTCCAGGCCGAACGTGATTCGAGTCAACGGAATCCGCACCGCGCTGTCGAGTAGACGCGTCCAGCGAACGGTCCAGGGCGGCGGTTGAAGCGGTGATAAGCTCCCGCGGTTCAATTCGGGGGGGTCTGCGCTCATGTCCGAAGTTACGTTCTCAGGCGCCTACGGCACCGTTACCGGAAGCTGCACTCACCTGCGCTGGGGAAAGACCTCGGTCCTGGTGGACTGCGGACTCTACCAAGGCGACGACGAGCTCGAGCAGCGCAACTGGCGAGCCTTTTCATTCCGCCCTCACGAGCTCGACGGGGTGCTCCTGACCCACGCCCATCTCGATCACACCGGACTGCTTCCACGGCTGGTCGCCGAAGGTTTCGAGGGACCCATCTATTGCTCGCGCGCGAGCCGCGGCCTGGTCTCACTGATACTGCAGGACGCCGGCCACCTGCAAGAAGAGCAGGCTCGCTACGCACGCAAGAAGGGCTACAGCCGGCACAAGAAACCGAAGCCCCTCTACACGGCCGAGGACGCGCGCAAGGCGCTGCGCCTCCTCAAGACCCGCGCCTTCGATCACGATTACGACCCGGTGCCGGGGATCACCTTCCGCTACAACCGAGCCGGCCACCTGCTGGGGGCGGGCTCGATCGAGATCCGGGGCAAGACCTCCGGTGGCCAGCGCCGGACCTGGCTGTTCTCGGGAGACGTCGGCCGCTACGGAGTGCCGATACTCAAGGACCCTCAGCCGGCTTCCTTCGCACCTCACACGCTGGTTCTCGAATCGACCTACGGCGACCGCAACCACAGGCAAACCAACCCCGAGCGCGAGTTCCGCAAAACGATCCGGCGAGTCTTCAAGCGCGGTGGCACGGTGGTCATCCCCGCGTTCGCGCTCGGACGCACCCAGGAAGTCCTCTACCATCTGGCCGGCCTGGTCGAGTCCGGCGACCTCGATCCCAAGGACGTGTTTCTGGACAGCCCGATGGCGATCAAGGCGACCGATCTTTATCGTCGGGCGGAGCAGGAGCACGACGAAGAGCTTGCCGATCTGATCGACCATCACATCAGCGGCCTCGGGCCCGATCGCTTCAACCGCTGCCGCAGCGTCGAGCAGTCCAAGGCCCTCAACCGCCGCCGCAAGCCCGCCGTGATCGTGGCGGCCAGCGGCATGGCGACGGGCGGCCGCGTAGTGCACCACCTGAAGCGGCTGCTGCCCGACGAACGGGCGGCAGTGGTCTTCGTCGGCTACCAGGCAGGCGGCACCCGCGGCCGAGCGCTGGTCAACGGCGCCGAGACGGTGGCGATTCACGGAGAGATCCTTCGCGTGCGCGCAGAGATCACCAGCCTGCACGGCCTTTCGGCTCACGGCGACGGCGACGAGCTCATTCGCTGGGCGGAGTCTCTTCCGGGAAAGCCGAAGCGGATCTTCCTGAATCACGGCGAGGATCCGGCCCGCAAGGTGCTCGCCGCCGAGCTGACGGCGCGCGGTTTCCCTCGCCCTTCGCTCCCCTACACCGGCACCACCGTCAAGTGGTGATCGGGGACACCTTTCCAAGGTGTCCCCTCCCGACCGGTTTTCGAAGTTGCTACCGGCCGCTTTGCACGCAAACCCGACGTCGTTGCACACCATAGAGGTCAACAGCCAGACACCGGATCGTAGTAGACTTCACGTCCCCGTGGGGCAGTAGCTCAGCTGGGAGAGCACCACGTTCGCAACGTGGGGGTCGAGG
>JBHHWO010000155.1:0-10254 GCA_046756565.1 Thermoanaerobaculia bacterium
AGTTGAGCACGTGGCTAACCTGCCCGGGAAGGCGCTTCGGCCAGTCGAAGCGCGACGACACCACGCTCCCGGCGAACGCGAGACGTTCGAACTTCACAGCCGGAAAGCGCTCCAGGGCGTGCGCCGCGAGGTAGGTGCCATTGCTGTGGCCGATGTAGGAGAGCTTCGCCTTCGGATACCTCCGCCGGGTTTCGACGTACTGCTCGACCAACCAGCGGACCTTGCTCCAGCGCTGCGGGTAGAGCAGGAACTGGAGCATCGAGAAGTAGCCGTAGCTGCTGGTCACGACGGCGATCTCTTTGCGCTTGTCCCCGCTCTGGTCGCCCTGGCGCTCGTCCTCCTGCTTCTTGTCCTCACGGTGCTGTTCTGCGTAGAGCCGTCGGGAGCGCGAGGCGATCTTCTGCGTCCAGTGCCCTTCGTCTCGGATGCCGTGAATCACGAAGACCACTCTGCGGACGTCCTCGTCGGGCAGGATCGGGTCGGTGTCCCAGGGCAGGATCGCCTCGGCGCTCCCGCGTGCCACATCGAAGTCGCCGAGTGCTTTCTGAAGAATCCGCTTACGCTCGGCGCCGTGCACAGGGTCTCCGTAGTCGATGACCGATACGTGATCCGAGAACGGCACCTCGAAATAGACGAATTCCTGGCCGGTCGCGGCATCCACAATGTCACGCCAGGACACGAGCTCATCGACAGAGCCCAACAGCTCTATGCCTCGGGGATCTCTTCGTCCGGGTCGACGTGTAGATCGATCCATGCCAAGCGAAGCCAGACCAGGAACGGTGACGTTCGGCGAATCTGGAGAATCCAGGGCCCGCGATAGGGCTGGCGGGTGAATAGGCTCGAGAGCCACGACCCGAGCTTGACCAGCGGCAAGGTCCACAAGCCCATCATCCAGGCCATCTTCTTGCCCAACGGCAGATGGTGGGAAAGCTCCCAGCCCTGGTTGATGGGCGCAATCAAAACCAGCCTCGCTTCTGTGAGGTCGACACGGCCCGCAAATCCCTCGCCTTGGAGCCGGGAGAGGAGATAGACCGCCTGAGCAAGCACACCGCCGGCGCTGTGCCCGACCACGAACAGGCGCCTGTAACCGGAGAGATCGATTCCTGCCAGGTGCTCCAGGAGCTCTATGGCCAGCTCTCTGATGTCGGCACAGGTCCACCATCGAAACGGCAGCTTGGGCACCAAGACGAAGCACTCTCCGAGCTCGTCCTTGATGGCGTCGGCAACACCGAGAATGTCCTCACGGCGAGCGTCCAGTCCGTGCAGGAGCAGCACGAAGCTCCCTGAGCCTTCCTTGCCCCGGGTCGTGGACCAGTCAATTCTCGTGCGGCGAGTCCTCATTCCCGCCCTCCTTTGGCTCTTGATCCCCGATCATTGCCGCCCAACCAGCTCGAGCAGCCCCAGCGTCAGGGACGGCACGTAGGTGATCAAAAGCACTCCGATGCCGAGGATCACCAGCATGGGGATCGCCGCCCGCCAGATCTGAAGGAGCGGCCGCTCGAACCGGTACGACGCCAGGAACAGGTTCAAGCCCACCGGCGGCGTGAGATACCCGAGCTCGAGGTTGGCGACGAAGATGATGCCGAGGTGAATCGGATCGACCCCGAAAGCCAGGCCCATCGGCACGATCAACGGCACCACCACGACGATCGCCGAGAAGATGTCCATCAGGCAACCCACGAGCAGCAGAAAGATGTTGAGCGCCAGCAGAAACACCAGCGGCGAAGCGATCGAGTCCTTGGCCCACGCCAGCATCCGATCCGGAATCTGCGCGTCGACGAAGTAGTTCGTTAGCCCCATCGCGACGCCCAGGATGATCAGGACGCCGCCCAAGAGCACGATGCACTCGCCGCTGACCCGAAACAGATCCTGGCGCACCCCGAGGTCGCGATGGACGAAGCACTGCACCACGAAGGCGTAGAAGGCGGTCATCGCCGACACCTCGACCAGAGTCGCCAGGCCGCTGAAGATGGCGCCGAGTACGAGAAAAGGAATCGCGATCTCCCATTTGGCGTTCCACAGAGCCGCTCCGGTCTCGCGCCATCCGAACCGGTGCCGCTCGCCGCCGCGGCGCCAGCCTTCCCACACGCCCCAGCCGGCCACCAGCGCCAGCATGAGGACCCCGGGCACGAGACCGCCGACGAAGAGATCACGAATCGGAATCTCGGCGACGATTCCGTAGAGGATGAGGGGAAGCGCCGGCGCAAACAGGAGCCCGAGAGAGCCGGACGCGGTCAGCAGCCCCAGCGAGAAGTTCTCGCGGTAGCCGTCGCGCTGCATCGCCATGAACAGCAATCCTCCGAGCGCCAGGATCGTGACCCCGGAGCCTCCGGTGAACACCGTGAAGAAAGCACACAGCACGGCCACCACCACGGCAGTGCCGCCGGGAAGCCAGCCGAAAAAGGCATGGAAGACCCGCAGCAGACGCTTCGAGGCGTCTCCCTGGGCCAGCAGAAAACCCGCCAGCGTGAAGAGCGGGATCGCCGGCAGGGTCGGGGACACCGCCAGACGGTAGGTCTCGGCCGGCACCGCTGCCGCCGGAACTCCCTCGGCCAGGAAAAGCAGGACAGCCGTGCCTCCGAGCGCGGCGAAAATCGGGCCGCCCGCGAGAGTTCCGATCAGAATCAACGCCAGGCCGGGCCAGGCCGCTCGGCCCTCCAGAATCTGTGGAAACTGGCCGATCACGAGGCCCGTACTCAGGCCGATGACCGCCGGAATCCTGCCGAGCCAGCCCTTGGCGGACTGCCACACCAGGCGGCCAGCGATAAGGGCGAACGACACCGGCAGTACCGAGAGTGCGACCCACACCGGCACCGACAGCGGCAGAACCGTCCCCGCACCGCGCTCGAGGATCGTCAGGTCGAGCGCCGCTCGCGCCAAGAGCACGGTGGCGCCTGCCGCGACCGCGTTGGCGAGACTCCGCGCCGGACCCACCAGCCGGGATTGCTTGAAGAGCTCTCCGGTCGCGAGCGCCAGCAGCTTGCCCTCGCGAGCCGCGAGCGAGGCGCCGAGGAACGCGACCCAGAGAGTCAAGTGGCGAACGAACACCGATGAGCCGGGAATGCCGACTCCCACCAGCTTGCGCGCGGCCGCCTCCACCAGCGGCAACAGAACCATCGCCCCGAGCGCCGCGACCGCAACGCTCATCTCCACGCGACGAAGGGCGTGCTTCAGCGTGTGTCCCCGCTCGGTTTCGGAGCAGGGGTGGCCGGAGCGGGCTCGTCGGCCGCCGGGTCCGGCTCCGATCGAGCCCGGTACTCCGAGCGGAGCCGGACCGCGGCGTCATAGATCTCCTGCGGCACGGTCCTGCCTCGCATCGACTCGGCGATCCGGGCCGCCGTCCGGCTCCATTCGACCGAGGTCTCCGCCGCGGTGATCTCCAGGCCCCGCTCACTCATCTCGTCGACCGCGATCTGATCCTGCTCTGGAATCGTCCCGCGCTGGCGCTTCTCAGCGATGGCGGCGTCGCCGAGAAGAATCTGCCGGTCGGCCTCGCTGATGCCGTTCCAAGCGCGCGCGCTCACTATGGTCGCTCCCGGAAGCGGCGCCAGGCCGGTCTCTTCCATGAACGAGGCCTGTCGGAACCATTGCAGGGACAGAGCCGCCAACGGCGTGGTCGCGATGACGTCGATCATGCCGGTTTGAAAGCCGGTCATGATGTCGGTGGGGGCGAGCGGCACTGGCCTGAAGCCGTTCTCCTGCCACAAGGTGACCATGTGGTCGGCGCCGGCTGTCACGTAGATCTTCTGCTTCTTCAGGTCGGTGATGCTTCGAATCGGGTCTCGGGAGAAGAATCGCACCCACCCCCCGTGGCCCCACTGCAGCAGCCGATACCCTTTTGCCTCGAGCAGCTCCTCGAGCGTTGGCGCCAGCCCGTCGAGCACGTACAGGAACTCCGCGTACGAGTCGTAGAACAGAGGCATGACCAGCACCGAGAACGCTCCGTCGATCTCCTCGAGACCCGCCACGGTCAGGGCGGCGGCATGGAGCTGACCGATTCGGATCTTGCGCAGGATGTCGGTTTCGCTGCCCGCGACGCCGCCGGCGTAGATCCGAAGGGAGACCCTGCCGTCGGTCTTCCGGCGCCACTGGTCCCCCATCTCGCGCAGGTCCTTGTCCCAGATCGATCCTTCCGGTACCAGCGTGGCCAGCTTGATCGGTGCCGCAGCCGCCGGAACCGGCCCGGTCGCGACCAGCACCAGCGCCGCCGCCAGCAGCGCCGCCGTGCGCGAATTCAATCTCTCCATCCCATTCGTCAACAAAATCCGCAATAATTTTATTCGCCGTCGGCAGATCGGTGCGAGCCGCCCGAACTCCGAGGCCGTTTCCTCGTAGCAGAATCGAACCGAGATGGGACGACCGCGCAAATACCTCCACGACGCCCACGGCTTCGTGCGCGACTACACGGCCGGCTTGAACATCCGCGATTTCAGGCGGATGTTCGGCGAAGAAGCCACCAAGGCCTATCGCGTCCTGAGTCGCGATCAGGAGAAGCCGCCCACGGACGAGGACGAGGTCACCGGCTTCTTCCGGCGCGCCAAAATCGTTTTCCTGGGCATCTCTCACAAGCTGTCGCCCGCCCGGCGGCTCATCTTCACGCTGTCCGTGCTGCTGACGTTTCTCGGCCTTCTGGGTGGCAAGGAGTTCAGCTGGGGTGGCGAGGCCGCGTCGGTCTCCGTCGGTACTGGCAGTTTCTTCCTGATTTCGGCCGTGTGCGGTTTCGCCTATCTCTTCATCATGGAGCTGGTCGATCGAGTGAGAGTGCGCGACGAGCTCGAGGTGGCGCGCCAGCTCCAGGCCGACCTGCTCCCGCAGCGGGCACCGAAGGTGGTCGGGTACTCGTTCGCGCACTCCTACCGCACCGCGAACGAGGTCGGAGGCGACTACTACGACATCTCACCGCTCCCCGATGGGCGGTTAGCGCTGGTTATCGGCGATGCGAGTGGTCACGGAATCGCCGCCGGCCTGCTCATGGCAATTGCCAACGCGACCCTGAAAACAGCCCTCGAAGTCGACCCGGCGCCCGACAAGGTCGCCCAGCTTCTCAACTCGACCTTGTTTCGGACCGGCGACCGGCGAGCCTTCATGTCGCTCTTCTACGGCCTCCTGGAGCCCGACTCGGGGAACCTCGATTACGTCTGCGCCGGCCACCCGTTCCCGATGCAGAGAACCAAGATCAACGAAGTGGTCGAGCTGGGAAGCGGCGCGCTACCGTTGGGGATGCGCCCGGAGCTCGAGCTGGAGGTCCGTCGAACCGTGCTCGAGCCCGGCGAAGCGATCCTGTTCTTCACCGACGGACTCCCCGAGGCTCTCGACGACCAGGAACGGTCGTTCGGGTTCCCCCGGCTGACGGAGATGGTCGGCCGGGTCGGAACCGCGGCCCAGCTGCACGACGCGATCGTCAGGGCCTTCAAATCCCACGTCGGGAATCTCGACGTCGGCGACGACGTCACCCTCCTGGTCGTCAGTCGCTCGAGCTAGTCGCCGAAACGATCGGCGGCCCAGCGGCGCACCAGACCGCGCAGGGTCACCCTGGGTCCGATGCCGCCCCCGCGGCGGCCCCTCCTTCCGCGAGCCACTCGACCTGAGCCGAACTCCGCCAGCACGGCCTCGGTATGCTCGCCCAGAGCCGGAAAGTGAGCCGGTGCCCGCGGCCGTTCGCCGTCCAGAATCGCGGGGAACGGAAGCCGGCCTTCCCCGGTGGCGATCTCTCGGGCTGCCATCTGCGGCGAACCAGCGGCTTCGGCGACCGAAGCGACCAGATCACCGGGGATGTCGGCTCGGTGGCACAGCTCTCGCCAGTCCTCACCATCCCGAGTCGCAAACAGCTCGGCCACCAGCTGGTGACTCGCATCGTCCTCTCGATACTGGTGCCGTGTCAGATCCGGACGATCGACCTCGGCACAGAACCGCTTCCAGAAGCGCGGCTCGAGCGCGGCGAGGGCGAAACGCCGTTCATCGCAGGTGTCGTAGATCCTGTAGCAGGGGAACGCGCCGGTGAGCGCCGTCCGCTTCCCGGCCGCGCCGGCCCTTGCTGCGACGTTGGTGAGATTCCCGATCGCGGCGGCGTCGAAGAGAGACGCGTCGATCCGGGTGCCGCGGCCGCTTCGCTCCCGCGCCAGCAGAGCGGCAGTCGTCGCCGAGACGGCGGCAAACGCGCCCAGGAGATCCGCAGCCGGAAGTCCGGGTATCTCTCCGGTCGCGGCCAGGGCCCCGGCCGCCGCCTGGTAGGTCAGATCGTGTCCGGCGTGCCCGCTCGCCGGACCCACGCTTCCCCACCCCGATACCGAGCAAACGACCAGGCCCGGGTATCGCTCGCCCAGCGCCTCCGGCGCCAACCCGAACTCGGCGAGCTTGCCGGGCCGGAAGCTCTCCAGCAGCACGTCGGCCCGCTTCAGAATCGCTGCCAGCAGCTCGCGCGCCTGGGCGCGAGTGAGATCCAGCGCAACGCTCTCGACGCCGGAGAGGAGCAGGCGCGCCAGCGAGCCGACTCCACCTTCGACAGGCGGAGCGTTCCGAACCGGGTCCCCCAGCTCGGGCTCCTCGATCTTGATTACCCTCGCGCCCAGATTGGCGAGCATCTTGGCCGCCAACGGCCCCGGAAGATATCGGGACAGGTCGACTATCAGGATGCCTTCGAGCGGCTGGGAGCCCATATCGTAATTATCGCAGGGGGATCGAAGAGTCGTGTGGGACCCTTCCCCGCCGGGATCCTTCGCTGCGCTCAGAATGACAATGAGGTAACGGCCGAGCTGCGCTTCCATCGCCTGAACGGTGGTGGCGAGCTCAGTACTTTGCGGGCACGGGAGTCAAACGCTTGGCCGAGTCGTGCGTGGATAGTCGGCGCGCGAAGCCGAGGGCGCCGACGGCATCAACGGTGCGTCGCCCGGACACTAAGAGGCTAGTGATGTTGCTACGGATGCAAGGCGACACGCCGCCGAAGAACTGGAGGCGTACTCGAAGTACGTCGAGGATTCTGAGGCGGCGTGCAACGCAGCAGACGCGGTGATCTCGCTAGCCTATTGGCGTTCGACGACCATGGCGAACCCGACGCCCCCCGCCGCACACACGGTCATGAGTCCCAAATTCAGATCCCGCCGCTTCAACTCGTTCAGAAGCTGCATGGTCACCCGGGCGCCGGTGGCGCCGAAGGGATGGCCGATCGAGATCGAGCCGCCGTTGACGTTGAAGCTGTCGAAGTCCACCTCTCCCATGGGCTCGCTCGAGCCGAGCTCATCGCGGGCGAATTTCCTGGACGCGTAAGCCTTCATGTTCGAGATGATCTGTGCCGCAAACGCCTCGTGCATCTCGACGAGATCCATGTCCGAGAGCTTCATCCCGGCCCGCTCGAGAGCCAGCGGGGCCGCGTAGGCCGGGCCCTGGAGAAGCTGGCTTCCGGGATCGAGCGAGGCGTAGGCCCAGGAGCGGATGTAACCCAACGGCTCGAAGCCCTCGGCCTTGGCTTTTTCCTCCTGCATCAGGATCACGCCGGCGGCTCCGTCGGTGAGCGGGCTCGAGTTGCCGGCGGTGAGCGTTCCATAGTGCTTATCGAAGACGGGCCGCAGGCCCCCCAGCGCCTCCATCGACGAATCCGCTCGCACGCCGTTGTCGGAGACCACCGCCCGGTCCCGTTTGGGCTTGGGAAACACCGGCACGATCTGTCCCGCGAACCGGCCCTCGGCCGCCGCCGCCGTCGCCCGGTCGTGGGACATGAGGGCGATTTCGTCCTGCGCGCGCCTGGAGATGTCGTTCTCTTTCGCCATCTTCTCGCAGGCCTGACCCATCGACATCCCGGTCGTGTACTCGGCGATGGCGGGCGGAACGGGAATCAGGTCCTTGGGCCGGACCGAGGCCACGACCCCCAGCTTCCGGCGTGCCGACCGGGCCTTGGAGAGGGCGATCAGCTTGCGCGCGCCGGACTTGGAGACCTGGATCGGAACATTGGTGAGCGACTCCGCTCCGCCCGCCAGAGCCACGCTGCACTGGCCGGTCAGCAGTGCCTCGGCGGCCGACGTGATGGCGCGGTTCGAGGATGCGCACGCCAGGTTTACGGTCGTACCCGGGATCTGCATCGGCAGCGAAGCCCGGAAGACAACTTCCCTTCCCAGATTGGGAGCGTGAAGCGCCGGAACCACGACTCCCCAGATCGAAAGTCCGATGTCTTCCGGATCCACGCCACTACGGGTCACTAGCTCTGATGCCACGACACCGGAAAGGTCGACAACGTCCATGTCGCGCAGATCCGTTCCGGACTTGCAGAACGGCGTTCGGCAGCCGTCGACGATGGCGACCCGCCCGCCGACGCCCTCGACGCTGTGAGTTCCCACCCGGCCGACGGCTGGGGCGTTTTCGGGTCCTCGGGTCCAGACGGTGTCCGCCCAGTCCCGGACCTCCTCAAGGGCGCCGGCCTCGGTCGCCGGCGCAAACATGGGCGATTCGGAAGCAGTGGATGCTGATTCGATCGGCTCGGTCATGCTCGTACTCTCCTGAAGATGGTTCGGCGAGATGTGTCAGTCCGTGGCACCCGGAGAACGCTCCAGGCTCTCGATGCGGAGCATATCCCCCGGCGTTTCGCGCGCGCACTGTTTCTGTCACCAGTGGCAGCGGCACAGATCCTGCTACCTTTGGCGGCGGCATGAAGAGAGCGGCTGCAGTCTGTCTCGCCGGTAGCTTGGCGCTGTCGTCGGCGCGGGTTCCCGCTCAGGACGTTCTCAACCCGGACGTCTTCTACAAAAGTGCCGAAGCGGCACGCCAGGCGATGACCTACTATGGAGCCTACGACGATCCGGAGGAGCTCGAACGGCTCCAGGCGCTCGGTTATCAACTCGCCCAGCAGACCTCATTCAAGCACTATCCGTTCAGCTTCTTCCTCGTGGACATGCCCGTCCCGAACGCCTTCGCCCTTCCGGGAGGTCAGATCTTCGTGACCCGCGGCATGTTGGACCTGGGCCTGAGCAACGACATGCTGGCCGGCCTTCTCGGGCACGAGATAGGACACGTGGTGCTCCAACACGGCACCAAGCTGCAGCGCCGGGCCACTCTCCTGAACGTGTTGAGTCAGGCGCTGCTGGTCGGCGTCGCGGTCACCGCGAGTAACGGCTCGCGAGATACGGGTCCGGCGCCACCGACTCCGTACGGGACCGAGTCCGGCAGCGGCGACCGGGTCATGGGAGCGGCGGCGGCTGGCATCGTCGTCAGCGAGCTCCTGCTGCGTAGCTACAGCCGGGAGTTCGAGGATCAGGCCGACGACGAAGGCGTGCGGATGGCCGCGGGCGCGGGCTTCGATCCGGCCGGTTTCGAGCAGCTGATGTCGCTCATGCAGGCCCGTCTGCCACAGTCGAAGGAATATGGCTACTGGAATACGCATCCGTTCTTCGACAGCCGACTGCGGGCGGCATCCGTGCGAGGCGATCTGCTTAGAGTTCAGGAAGCCGAAAACGCCGACGACTATCGCGAGAAGACCCAGGCGCGGCTTCTCGGACTGGTCGAGGGCAGGAAAGTGACCGAGGAGGTGGCGGAGTTCCTCGAAGACGCGGCGGTCAACGCCTGGCCCCGGAGCGACCAGGCGCACGGTATCCGGCTGGCGCGGCTCCACGCGGCGCGAGATTTGGAGCTCGAGAATCACGCGCTGGCGCGCGACTACGGCGAGCTCCTCGAGCGCTACCAGGCGGAGCTGGAGCGCGCCCGGGAGTTCGAAGCATCGGCCTCGCATACCGACAGCTTGCAAAAGGAGATCGAAGACTTCGAGCAGTCGCTGGCGGACCTCTATCCCAAGGCGCTCGAGACCTTTGGCGGTGGTGTCTTCGAGACCGACTTTCTGGAGACCTTCGTAAGCAACTATTCCGACTCCGAGGTCATCGCCGAGGTGTCTCTGGCCCTGGGCGAGGCCTACAGCCGCCTACGGCGACCCGAAGACGCGGTATCCATGTTTCTCCGAGCCTGGCGGTCGGCTCCCGAGAGCGACGCCGGCAAGAGGGCCGAGCGCGGTTTGCTGGTCCTGACGCCCACCCTCGAAGAGCTCGGCGCGCTTCAGGAGCTCGCGGACCAAGCCGAGGATCCGGAGCTCAGGTCGCTGGCGGTCGATCGCCTGTCGACGCTCTCCGGCAGCTTCGAGACCTTGGCCAACGGCGCCGGCTTCTTGAAGAGATTTCCGGACAGCGAGTTCAGTGAGGCAGTCACCGAGCGCTTGAATCAGCTCGCCGAGGGCCTCTACGGCGAAGCGATCCTGTACCAGAACATCGGCGACCACGCGAA
>JBHHWO010000156.1:0-10117 GCA_046756565.1 Thermoanaerobaculia bacterium
TCGTCCGCTCCCTGGGCCGGCTCAGCCGGTTCCTCCCAGTCGGAGGGCTCGGTCGCCTCGGAGGGCTGACTCATGTCGTTGCGATCGTCGGTCACTCCGAAGGACCCATCAGCCCCATCGTAGCCGGATGGCGCCGGACCCGCGGGCAGCGGAGGAGGCCCCATAAGGTCGCCCCAGGTACCGAAGCGAGTCAGGACCGCGCCCCCCAGGCCCACGGTCCAGGCGAGGTAGATCAGCAGACAGCCGAAGAGAGTGAACATCGCGGCAAAGAACCGGATCGGCCCGGGGCCGAACGAGAGGAACTCGCCTAGCAGGGCCCAGATCTCGATCAAACCAACTCCGAGGAGCAAGGTGAAGTACGGATTCGCGAAGTTCCAACCGAATCGCTGTTCCGACCAGCCGCCCAGCAGATAGGCCACTGCCGTGTAGCCGAGGAACGCGACCAGTATGAAGCCGAGGATGGCGAACGGCACCAGTAGCAGCAACGGAATACCGATGATCGAAATCAGCAGCACGAAGCAGATCAGCACCAGCAGCGGCAGGCAGAGAATCTGGGTCAGGAGTCCGACCAGACCCGACTTCCAGGGCTCGTCGCCGACCTTGCGCGCCACGCGCTCCACCGGGTTCCTGGCGATCAGGTAGAACAGACAGGCGAGCAGGCCGCAGAAGAGGACTCCAATCAGTTCCCACCCAGCCTCGAAAAAACCGAACCAGCGAGCATGCCTGCCCCAGCGCCGCGCGCTGTCCGAAACGTCCCAATCGTGGTCCCAGTCGGTCCAGCGGCCCCAGTTTCCCCAGTTTCCCCAGTTTCCGAAATTGAAGGTGGGAGCGAAGGGAACCTCGATGATCTGACCGGCGACGTCGACGTTATCGGCCTGTTCGATGGAGCCGCCGACGCTCACGACGTCTCCCATCACTCGGGCTCCGTCCTCCAGCTCGATCGAGCCACCGACGACCGCGAGGTCTCCGGTGATCTCTCCGCTCACCGAGGCAGAGCCACCAATCGCCACCGCGTCGCCGATCACTTGACCTTCGACCGTCAGGCGGCCTCCGAAGACCACGACGTCGCGATAGACGTCGTCTTCTTCGATGGAAAGGTCACTGCCGACCACGACCTGCGCATCCGAGCGGTCGCGGTGCAAACGCTCCCGGCGAGCTCTACGCTCTTCGCGAGCCGCCTCGCGCTCTTCGCGGTCCGCCTCGCGCTCTTCGGCCCGCCGCCGTCGCGCTTCCTCCCGGGCGTCGCCCTCTGACTCGCCGTCCTCATCCTCGGCTGCTGCGGCTGCGTCCGACAGCTCGACGACGGCGTCGGCGACATCCCCCAGCCTGGCCCTCAGCTCATCTTCCGAGATCCGCTCACCGTCGATGGCGAAGCTCCCGGCCTTGACCTCGATGGTCTGGATGCCGAGGCTCTCGTCAGTGGGTTCCAGCAGCCACCCGTCTTCGAGCGGCAGCATGCGAAAACTTTCCTCGACCGCAGCTACGGTCTCCTCCGATGCCTGCGGTTCCGCCCGGAGCGGCGTCGAGGCCAACAGGCAGAGAGTCAGGACGCTCAGCACGGCACCGAAAACCGGTGGCCTGAGCCCTGTCTTGTCTCTCGATGGCAGCTTACGCATGATAGGGACTCCTCTCCGCGGCGACCATGCCGGTCAAAAGACGCAGGGTCGCCAATCCAAACAAAACCGTAGCCAGCATCAAACCCAGAACCTGGGGAGTCGCGACCACCTCAGCGGCGGTCTCGCCGGCGCGTCCGACCACGTCGAGGAGCGTCACTCCGGCCGCCAGGCGCCGCGAGAGCGCGGCCAGGAGCCCGGCTCCCAGGTCCACGATCCAGTTGACGCCGCCGCTCAGGCCGACGGCTCCCCAGAGAAGCGGTCCGAAGACCGCGGTGGCCAGCCCCGAGACCATCAGCGCCAGAGTCACGGCCCACCGGAAGACCCAGTGGGTCTCGCCGGGGCCCATCGCCAGACTCGGATCGAAGCCCAATTCCGCGAGCGTCCGACCCACCAGAGCCCGGCTCGGCGCCGGCGTCGGCAGGGCGCTGAACACGCGGCCCAGAGCCCGCTCGGCGGCGCTGTTGCGGCCGTCTCGCTCGAGCTTCAGCCAACCCTGGGTGGCGCTCTTCAGTTTTCGATTCATTTTCGGGTTTACTCCGGCGACCTTCGGGTCACTTCCTTCCCTGGACCCTACGCCCGTTTCGGTTGTCGTGTTTCGCAAGATATCCCTTAATTCAGCGACGGGTCACACCCCCCGTGCTCGGATCCCAACCGCGTTTTTCGAGGGCCTCGGCAAGGGCCTTCCGGGCCCGGTACAAGTGGGTCTTCACGGTTCCGAGCGGCAGACAGGTGATCTCGGCGATCTCCTCGTATGAAAGGTCCTGCTGGAATCGCAGAACAAGGACCTCGGCGTACTCCGGGCGCAGTCGCGTGAGCGCCGTTTCGAGATCGCCGGCGAGCTCCCGGTGAGCCATGTCCTCCTCGGGCGACGCGTCGGTGGCTACAGCCAGGTGCGCGAGTCCGCGATCGTCGTCCTCGCGATTCGACCCGTCCAGCGGCACGGTGGACACCTGCCTGCGCCGGACGTGGTCGATGGTGGTGTTGTGAGCAATCGTAAACAGCCAGCTCGAGAACTTGCGGCTCGTATCGAACGACTCCAGCGCGCGAAACGCCTTTACGAAGGACTCTTGTGTCAGGTCTTCCGCCAGAGCCGGGTCGCGGACCATTCTCACGATGACCGAGAACAGTGGCCGCTGGTAGGCCGCGACAAGTCGCGCATACGCCTCCTGTGAACCCTTGATCGCACGCGCTACCCAGTAGTTGTCGCTCTTTACCATCAGCGAGACCGAGGCCCAGGACAGACCGGCGGTTTCGGGTCACCGCCACAAAGAAACCAGAATCATCAGGCCGAGTACCACGCGGTACGCGACGAACAGCGAGTAGTCCTGCCGCTTGACCCAGTTGATCAGAAAGCCGATCGCCAGAAACGCCGCGACGCCCGAAGCAAGAAACCCGATTGCGAGATCGCTCACCACGACTCCGTTGCCGCCGGCAGCGTTCAGTTCGACCAGCTGCCCGATCGCGACCAGCAGGCTGACCGGAATCGCCAGCAGAAACGAGAACCGAGCGGCCGCCGCTCGGCCGTAGCCGAGCGCGAGCGCCACGGTCATCGTGATTCCGGCCCGAGAGGTGCCCGGGATGAGGGCGAGTGCCTGGCCGAGTCCGACGAGAAGACCGTCCTTCCACCCCACCTCCCGGAGTCGCCTGCTCTTGGCCCCCTTCCTGTCAGCGATCAGGAGCGCCACGCCGTAGACGATCGACGTCGTGGCAATCAGCAACGGTTGGCGACCCGTGGTTTCGACAAAGCCACGCAGGAAGAGGCCGCCCAGAGCCACCGGCACCGTGCCGACCAGTAGCGCGGTTCCGAGGTGCGAAACTTCGTCGTCACCCGCGGGCGTGCTGCGAGCGCGAAAGGAGCTCAGCATCGTTCCGACGTCCTTACGCAGAAACAGGATCACCGCGAGCATCGATCCCACGTGTACCGCGATATCGAAGTAGAGCCCTTGATCTCGCCACGCGAGGAAGTACGAGGTCAGGATCAAGTGGGCCGAGGAGCTGATCGGCAGGAACTCGGTCACTCCCTGCACCAGTCCCAGCACCAGCGCTTGGGAACCGGTCACGTGAGCCTCACAGTCCCTGAGACAACCGTGGCAGCGACAGTCGAGATGAAGGCCATTGCGGATGTCAGGAGATTGCTCCTCGCACGCCGCATTCTAATCGGAGTTCTATGTCGAACGACCCCCGGCGATGAGATTCGTGAGAAAGGCCGGGGTAGCCGATCGCAGCTCCTGACAGCGGCTATACTGCCGCGACTCGCAGCCGTGGCTCGAGAGGCATCAAGTGCGAACCGCCTTCCAGTTCTCTGCAGCCGATAGAGAACAGCTGCGGCGGCGCGGGGTCTCCGTTGCCGAAGCCGAGCGCCAGCTGGATCTGCTGCGAGACCCGCCGGCGGCGGCGGCCTTGACTCGGGCCTGCAGGCTGGGCGACGGCATCACCGTCCTGGCCGATGACGAACGGAAAGCACTCGCAGACGCCTGGGACCGAGCGACTCCCGAGCTCCGGGTGGTCAAGTTCGTCCCCGCCTCCGGTGCCGCGACACGCATGTTCGCGTTCGCCGAGATGGGCGACCCCGAAGCGCAGCACATAGACGCCCTCGTCCGCGGATGCGACGACCTTCCCTTCCGCACCGAGCTCGACAGCCTGGCTACGATCCCGTGGACCGAGCTTTCCCGGCGCCCACGAGAGCTGCTCCGGCTGATCGCGGATGACACCGGGCTCGGGCTCGCGTCCCGACCCAAGGGGTTGATTCCGTTTCATCGTTACGACACCGGGGCGCGCACCGCCTTCGAAGAGCATCTCCACGAAGCCGCTGGCTACGCTCGAGGGCAAGCTGGCGCCGTCCGGCTCCACTTCACCGTGCCAGTCGAGCACCGGAAGTCGTTCGAGGCGGCTCGGAGTGATTCGTCGCGCCGAGCCGCCGAGGCGACAGGCGCCCACTTCGAGATCGAGTTCTCGACCCAGGACGCCGCCACCGACACCCTCGGGTTGACCGAGGACGGTTCCCCTCTGCGCTCGAGCTCCGGAGAACTGGTCTTCCGCCCGGCCGGCCACGGCGCCCTCCTGGAAAACCTCGGCCAGATGAACGCCGACGTGATCTTCATCAAGAACGTCGACAATGTCGCACCCGCGCATCGCCATGCGACCACCGCCGCCTGGAAGAAATACCTGGGCGGGCGTCTCCTGGACCTTCGCGACCGGTCGTTCCAGCTGCTCAATCGCCTCGAACGAGACGACCCGGGCGCTCCGGCCGACGCTCTCCGCTTCTGCGCCGAGGATCTGGCTCTGGCCCTTCCCGAGGATCTCGAGTCGCGACCGGTCGAGTCCTTGCGTCCCGACTTGATCGGGCTTCTGGATCGCCCAATCAGAGTCTGTGGCGTGGTCCAAAACGTCGGCGAGCCGGGCGGCGGTCCCTTCTGGATTTCCGATCCGGCAGGTATCCAGCGGGGTCAGATCGTCGAAGGCAGCCAGGTGAATCGCGGCGATCCCGGACAGGCATCGATCTTCGACAGCGCCACGCACTTCAATCCGGTCGATCTGGCCTGTTCCGTCCGGAACCGGAACGGCGAGCTCTACGAGCTGGCCCGCTATGCCGACCCGAGCACCAGCTTCGTCGCAGACAAGCGACGCGAGGGGCGGCCCATCCGGGCGCTGGAGCGGCCCGGACTCTGGAACGGAGCCATGGCGCGCTGGAACACCGCCTTCGTAGAGGTGCCCCTGGCCACGTTCACCCCGGTCAAGAGCCTGCTCGACCTGCTGCGGCCCGAGCACCAGCCCGGCTGAGCCTTGGGGCAAGCTGTCCTCGCGGGACACCTGGTACCGCCAGTCAGCCAATAGGGCGGTAGCTAGTGTCCTGTCCCAGTGGTTCGGTGCATAAGGCTCGAGGTCATGGTGTGCGCTGCCAAGGCGCCCACGACGCAAGCATAGCTGGGCCTATGTTGAGGAGTGGCAACGCCGGCAGCGTGCAGAAAGGCCCGAGATTTGTGTAGCGAATCACTGGGACAGGACACTAGTACGCCTGCAGGTACTGCTCCTGCTCCCACGGGTGGACGTAGCTGATGTAGTCGGCCCACTCGAGGCGCTTGGCCTGGAGGAAGTGGCCGCCGATGTGATCGCCGAGCGCGCCCATGATCACCTTGTCCTTCTCGAGGGCGTCGAGCGCGCTGGCTAGATCGGGCGGTAGCTCCTCGATCCTGCGGCGCTTTTTCTCGCGCTGGCTCATCGCGAAGATGTTCTTGTTGACCGGAGGGCCGGCGTACGACTTGGTCGCCACGCCGTCGAGGCCCGACGCCAGCATCACCGCGAATGCCAGGTAGGGATTGCAGGCCGGATCGGGCACCCGAACCTCGCAGCGAGTCGACATGCCGCGCTTGGCAGGCACACGCACCAGAGGACTGCGGTTCTTCTCCGACCAGGCGATGTTGGTCGGAGCCTCGTACCCGGGGACCAGACGCTTGTAGGAGTTGACCAGTGGGTTGGTTACGGCGACAAAGGCCTTGGCATGCTTGAGGATGCCACCGATGTAGCCCATCGCGACCTGCGAGAGCTGCCACTCACGGGTCTTGGCATAGAACGCGTTCTTGCCGTTCTTGTCGAGCAGACTCTGATGAGTGTGCATGCCCGAACCGTTGACGCCGAGCAGAGGCTTGGGCATGAAAGTGGCGTGCAGACCGTGGTCCAGCGCGACCTTCTTGACCACGAACCTGAAGGTCGCCACCTTGTCCGCGCCGTCAACCGCCTCGCTGTACTTGAAATCGATCTCATGCTGGCCCGGAGCGACTTCGTGATGTGCCGCCTCGACCTCGAAGCCCATCGACTCCAGAACCACGACGATATCGCGCCGACATTCCTCACCGAGGTCCACCGGTGTGAGGTCGAAATAGCCGCCTACGTCGTGTGTCTCGACCAGCACGTCGCCCGCCTGGTTCCGCTGGAATAGAAAAAACTCGGCCTCGGGACCGACCACCATCTTGTAACCCTTGGATCTGGCCTTCGAGACCTGACGTTTGAGCGCCAGCCGCGGGCAGCCCTCGAACTCGGCTCCATCGGGCCGGTAGATGTCACAGATCAACCGGGCGACGCGGGTGCCGTCCGCGCTCGCCCAGGGATTCACCTGGAAGGTATCGAGGTCCGGTACCAGGAGCATGTCCGACTCCTCGATGCGAACAAATCCTTCGATTGATGAGCCGTCGAACATAATCTGGCCGTCGAGCGCCTTTTCGAACTGGCTGCGAGGCACCTCCACGTTCTTGAGCGTGCCCATCAGATCGGTGAACTGAAGGCGCAGAAAGCGGACTTTCTCGCGGTTGACGGCTTTCAGAATCTCGGCTCTACTGGTCAAATTGCTCTCCTTCTTTTGTCGTTCGCGCGGAATCTAGAGCACAACAACACCAAAAAGCAAGCCTTTTCTGCAGCTTGACCCCGATTTCTTGCCGTTTCGTCAAAAATTGATCTACAGGGACCGGACCTCCGCCGGCTCCGTTCGCGCCCCTCCGTGTGCTACCATCCGTCCGATCCGAACGGACGAGAACTGGAGGAGACATTGGGAGAGGACGCAATCAAACTGCCTCTGCTCGGATGGGAGCTGCCACGCCCCGCCAAGTGGGATCTGGTGGCCGTGCTGGTGCTGGTCGGTTCGGTTCTGCTGGCCGGCCTCAACTTGCGTACGGCGCTCGGACAACCGGCGGGAGATTCGATCACCGGGACCATGACGGCCGGCATGGTGGTCGCCCAGCTCGTCCTGACCAGCCTCGCCCTTTTGGTCTTGGGAAAGACCGCCAAGGAGGGAACGCTCTGGGGAAATCTGGCCTCCGTCGCCGCGCTGCTCGCCGGAGTCAGCGGCGTCCTCCTGGCAACCGCTCTTTGGGCGATCGCCTAGCTCCGGCGTTGCCCGGCTCCCTTGAACCGCCGTCGCGGTCGATCCGTACCTTGTGCGAATCGAGCGGTCGGAGTCCTGTTCCGGCGGTTCCGGACAGAACCCCTTCCCGTAGATGACCGAAGCCCTAGCCAGCTCCCCCGATCGCCGCGGAGCCGCCTTGAAGCTGATCGCGGCGCTGGCGGCGCTGGCGGCGCTGGTGTTTCTCGGACGACAGCTCGGTTCCTATGTGCCGGCTTTCGCCGCCCGGGTCGAGAGCCTCGGCGTGTGGGGCCCACTGGTCTTCATCGCCGGCTATGCCGTGGCCACCGTCGGCTTCATTCCAGGGTCGCTCTTGACACTGGCGGCGGGCGCGATTTTCGGCCTCATGAAAGGGACGATCTTCGTCTTCTTCGGAGCGTCGATCGGCGCCGCAGGGGCCTTTCTGGTCGCACGCTACGTCGCGCGCGGCTGGGTGGAGCACAAGCTCGAATCGAAGCCGCGGTTCCGGACCATCGATCGGGCGGTCGCCGAGCAGGGCAGGAAGATCGTCTTTCTCCTGCGCCTGTCTCCGATCTTCCCGTTCAATCTCCTCAACTACGCTCTCGGGCTCACCAAGGTCCGATTCGTCGACTACCTACTCGCCTGCTTTGGAATGATTCCGGGCACGTTCCTGTACGTGTACTACGGCAAGGCGCTCGGCAGCCTGGCCGCGGTTGCGGGCGGTGCCGAGGTGGAACGCGATACCGGATACTGGGTTGTCCTCGTGCTGGGCCTCGCGGCCACCGTCGTCGTCACCACCATCGTCACGCGAATCGCCAGAAAGGCCCTCGCCCAGGAAGTCTCCCCCGAGGAAGGTTCCGACCAGGAGGCTCCGAATGACTGAGCCGACGCGGACCGCGAATCTCGAGGGCCTGGACCCCGAGCTTCGGGAGATCCTCGAGCCCCATGACAGTCACAATCTGCGGCTGGTCGACAACGTGCACCCGACCGACTGGGTCAATCCCGACCCGGCCGAGCGCTACCACCTGGTCGTGATCGGCGCCGGCACAGCCGGTCTGGTCAGCGCGGCCGGCGCCGCCGGGCTCGGGGCCCGAGTCGCGCTGGTCGAAAAGAAGCTCATGGGCGGCGACTGCCTCAACTACGGCTGCGTGCCCTCGAAGGCCCTGATCAGCGCAGCTCGCTCGTGGCGACGGGCCCGGGTGCCCAGCGACTTTGCGTCGCCCCGAGCCCAAGGCGAGGGAGATTTCTCCAAAGTGATGGAGCGCATGCGACGGCTTCGGGCCGACATCAGCCGGCACGACAGCGCCCGGCGCTTCCGGGACCTCGGGATCGACGTCTTCATCGGTGAGGGCAGATTCGTGGCTTCGGACGCGATCGAGGTCGACGGCAAACACCTGCTCTTCAGGCGCGCGGTGATCGCCACCGGAGCGAGCCCGATGATCCTGCCAATCCCAGGGCTAGCCGAATCCGACTTCCTGACAAATGAAACGGTCTTCACCCTCACCGAGCTGCCGGGCAGGCTCGCAGTCATCGGCGGAGGCCCGATCGGATGCGAGCTGGCGCAATCGTTCGCCCGGTTCGGAAGCCGGGTCTCGCTGTTCGACATCGCCCCGCATGTCCTGATCCGAGAGGACGCCGACGCGGCCGGGATCGTTCAGAACGCCCTCATCGAAGATGGCGTCGATCTCCGGCTCGGCGTCAACACTCAGCGGATCGAGACAAAGGGATCCGAGACGGCGATCACGTTCGAAAGCGAGGGCCGGAGCGAAAAGATGCGCTTCGACCAGCTGCTCCTGGCGGTGGGCCGAGTTCCAAACGTCACCGGCATCGGGCTGGAAGCCGCCGGGGTCGAGTTCACCAAGCACGGCGTCACTGTCGACGACCGCCTGCGGAGCTCGAACTCTCGTGTCTACGCCGTCGGCGACGTCGCCTCGCGCTTCAAGTTCACCCATGTCGCCGATGCCCTGGCACGGATCGCGATCCAGAACTCACTCTTCTTCGGACGCAAGAAGGCCAGCAGTCTGGTGATCCCCTGGTGCACCTACACAGATCCCGAGATCGCCCACGTCGGGATGTATGAGAAGGATGCCGAGGAGGCGGGCCTCGAGGCCGAGACCCTCACGATCCCGCTATCGGACGTTGACCGCTGTGTCCTTGAGGGCGCGACCGAGGGCTTTCTTCGACTCCACGTCGAGAAGGGCAAGGACCGCATCCTCGGAGCCACCCTGGTGGCGGATCACGCCGGAGACATGCTGGGCGAGCTCTCGCTGGCGGTCACCAACAAGGTGGGCCTGAACCAGATCGCCGGCACCATCCACGCCTACCCGACCCAGGCCGAGGTCATCAAGAAAGCGGCCGACACCTGGCGCCGCGGGAAGCTGACGCCGATGGTGAGCAGAGCGTTCCAGCTCTTCTTCAAGCTCTTCCGCTAGAAAGCGCAGCGGGCACTCCGAGCTGCGGCGTTGCGCTCCCTGCGGGCGTCCTCGACGTACAAGAAGTACGCCTGCGGCTCCCTCGGTCGCGCGCCTACCATCTCGAAGCACCCACTGCGCTTTCTCGAGCGGAAGGCCGTAGGGCCTCTCCAGTTGTCGGCCCCCTAGCAGCCCGTGGCAGAAGTCGAGACGGTCGCGTTGCGAGCGCCATGGGG
>JBHHWO010000157.1:0-9988 GCA_046756565.1 Thermoanaerobaculia bacterium
GGGTGGTGGTGGGTGTGCGCGGGGGGGGGGGGGGGGGGTGGGTCGCCGGCTGGCAGGGGGAAGGTGATGAGATCGAGCCGCTTGTGAACGTCGTAGCCGAAGGTGGTGGTGTTGCTGCTCGGATCCGTTCGCGACGCCAGGGTGCCGTCGGCGCTGTAGGTCTGGGTGGTCTCGCCGCCGGCTGGGTTGGTGAAGCTCTCGAGCTGGCCGCGGTCGTTGTAGACGAACGTCCAGGAGTTGCCGCCCCGGTCGAGCCGTGAGATCAAGTCGCCGCTGTTGCTCCACACCAGGCTCTCGAAGGTGCCGTCCGGATAGTCGATCCGGCCGAGGTCCCAGAAGGTGATGCCCGAGACCGCGCGAGCCACATAACTGAAGCTGGTGGTGGTGCCGTCGGCGTGGGTGATCGAGGCGCGCTTGCCGCTGGGTGCGTGGGTGGTGATCGCGGTCGAGTCGCCGAAGCGGTCGGTAAGCCCGATCCGGTCGCCGGGGCTGTTGTAGGCCATCGAGAAGCTCTGGCCGTCCTCGCTCCGGAAGTCCGTGAGCTGGCCGTCGGGGCTGTGGGTGTGCTCCCTGGTGTTCAGCGCCGGGTCGGTCATGGTGGTGACTCGCGTGACGTCGTTGTAGGAAAAGGTGTGGGTGTTGGTCGGCGCCTCGGTCTGGGTCAAGACCCGGCCGCTCGCGTCGTAAGTCTGGGTGTACGGGGTGTTGCCGCGCGGCAGGGTCCAGGAGGTCATCAGGCCGCCCGGCGCATAGGCGTAGGTGGTGGTCTTGGCGCGGGCATCCGTGAAGCTGGTGAGGTCGCCGCCGGTGTAGGCGAAGAGCAACATGCGGGTGCCGTCGCTCACCTGGCTGAGCTTTCCGCCGGCGTAGGTGAAGGTCAGCGTGCGCCCCAGGCCGTCGCTCACCGAGGTCAGGTCGGCCCCCGTGTAGGCAAGGGTCAGGGCGTTCGCGGTGCCATCGGTGATCGAGACCAGCTTGCCCGTGCCGTCGAAGACATAGAGGAGACTCGTGGCCGGATCGCCCAGGGTGAGCGTCGTGCCCGTGTCCGAAAGCTGGTAGCGGACGTCCGGAAGGCCCCGGAGCTCGAAGCTGCCGCTCACCAGCTCGAACCGGATGCGCCGGCCGCGTGGGCTGGTGATGTCGACGAAACCGGTGGTGCCGGTGTTGTCGACCAGCGACCACTCGAAGCTGTGGCGCCAGTTGTCGCCCAGGCGGCCGGAGATTCCCAGGGACACCAGATCCGAGGCGTAGTAGCGGGAGAAGGCCACCGGCAACGGGCCGCCGAGGTTCAGGTCGGTCACGAAGGGCTCGTAGAGCGTGCCGGTCAAGGTGTTCACGGGCTCGCCGCCGCTGCCGCTCCCGGGCACCTCTGCCGGCGTCGTCGGCTGGACCGTCTGGCAGTCTTCGTCGAGGAGGTCGGCCTTGCCGTCGCAGTCGTCGTCGAGCGCGTTGCTGCACACAGCGGTGTCTTCCTTGTCCAGACCGGGATTAATGGGGAGGCACGGGCCCCAGACTTGAAGGCTGCCACAGGTGCGCTCGCCGTCCAGGCAGACACCGAGCTGGCCGGTGGTGCAGGCCTGCACTAAGCCCGGCAGGCACTGACCGGCGCAGGAGCCGCCCAGCTCGGCCGGCATGTTGCCGCTTACGAGCCCGGAGAGGCTCGCCAGCAGAGCACTGCCGCTGCAGTGGATGCCGCCGCCGCCGCTTGTCGAGATGTTGCCGCTGATGCTGGTTCCGGAGATGTTGGTGATCCCTCCGCTGAGCCAGATTCCGCCGCCGTTCCCGGCTGACGCGGTGTTGCCCGTGATCGAGCCACCCACGATCTCCACGGTTCCCGTAGTGATTCGCAGCCCACCCGTATCTCCCGAGCTCACGTTGCCGGAGATCGTGGTGTTCTCAATCCGCACCGGGCGGTTGTTGACGGTCTTGGAGATGCCGCCCGCGCTGCCCCCGGAGCCGGTCACCGTGTTGCCGAAGATCTGCGAGTTCTCGATGGTGAGAGCTCCCCCGACGCTGATGCCGCCCCCGAAGGCAGTGGGTACGCCGGTCCTCACCGCGCGGTTGCCCTGCACTTCGCTATCGCGCAGGCTCAGGTCCCCTCCGGTCGAAATACCGCCGCCGACCCGCGCCTGGTTGTCGCGGATAACGCTGTTTTCCACCGTCAGGGGTACGCCCCCGGCCGTGAAGACGCCGCCGCCACTGCCACTGGCGGTGTTGCCGAAGATGACGCAGTTGCGGATCGTGGTCCCGCCGCCGGCGAACGTCACTCCACCCCCATCGGCCGCCGAGCCGCCGGTGACGGTGAAGCCCTCGAGCACCCAGCCCGTGCCGAGCCGCACCACCGGACCGACGCCGCCGCCGTCGAGGATGTAGGAGTCACGGGCATTGGGGTCCTTCGACTTGATCGTGATCCCCGTGCCGCCGCCACCCGGACCCCAGCCGGCATAGGTGCTGGGCACGGTGACGGTGATGATCTCGTTGTCCGAGGCGCTGTTGATCGCCGCTTGAAGGGTCTCGTGATCACAAGCCGGGACGGACCCGGCCGGACAGACGGTCGAGGCGCCGGCGGCGACTGGGACGAGGCACGAAACGAGAAGCACGCCAGCGACCGGGGCGACCCGCTGTCGCCGGAATACTCTATGCTGAGTCGATACTCCTGTCATTGCAGGACTCTTCCGCTCGGAGAGGCTGTTGCCGCTTCCGCGGAACTGTGGTTTCGAATCCGCTGCAGGCTACTGGGACGGATGGGGCATCGCCACACCTCATTGGGTAGGTCGCACCCGATCGCGGCGCTCCACCGCTCCCGTCCAGCTCTCCTCATCGTTCGAACTCCCTGATCTGCTTCCATGACAGTGGATCGTCAGCAATCGGCCAAGAACCGCTTGTGTCGCCGGCCTCGACTGCTCTGAATATCTCCTCTACCCCTTCAATGCGACGAAGCTCGCCAAAAGCGGCCAAATCCGCCGCGAGCCACGCGAGGAGCTCGGTCCGCACGCCGGTGCCGCGCAGGGTTTTCGGCTTGCCGAATCGCGGCGGACGGCTATGCTCAGCAGAACTGACGTCTATTCACTGGAGGTTCATCCACGGCCAATTCTCCGCAGAGTGAAGTGACTGGGCTGCTGCTAGCGATCGCCGGTGGGGAGAACAGGGCGGCCGAGGACCTGCTGCCCCCTGATCTACCAGGAGCTGCGAAGCCTGGCGCGCTCGCGCATGCGGGCCGAGAGCCCGCAGACGCTCCAGCCGACGGCTCTCGTCCACGAGGCCTACCTCCGCCTGATCGGCGACAGCGACCCCGGCTGGGAGAGCCGAGGACACTTCTTCGCGGCCGCGGCGGAGGCGATGCGCCGGATCTTGATCGAGCGCGCGCGGCGCTACGCGCGGCAAAAGCACGGCGCCGACTATCGCTTTGTCGAGCTCGATGAGCGCACCCCGGCCCCGAACGAGGCCCGTCCCGAGGAGCTGCTCGCCCTCGACCTGGCTCTCGAGCGCTTGGAGTCGATCGACGAGGCAATGGCCGAGGCGGTCAAGCTGCGGTTCTTCGCTGGCATGCCAGCCCGGAGCAGATCCGAGGCGAACCGGTCCAGACCACGAGCGACGTCTATGCCCTCGGGGTGCTGCTCTACGAGCTTCTGGTCGGCTGCTCTCCTTACCCGGCGAAGACCGATGAGCCGTTCGAGCTGGCCCGCCAGATCCTGGAGGAAGAGCCCGAGCGGCCCAGCCGCGCGCTCCTCGGCCGCGGGGGAGACACCCCGGGCGAGCATCAGCCGGGCGATGGGGACGCTGCCACCACCCGCCCGTCGATGAGTCGGCGGTTGAGCCGCCGCCTGGAGGGTGATCTCGACACGATCGTCTTGAGCGCGCTGCGCAAAGACGCGTCCAAGCGTTATGCCGGCGCCGCCCAGCTCGCCGCCGACATCCACTCCTATCTCGGCGGCAGGCCGATCACTGCGCGGCCGGAGACGGTCAGCTACGTGATCGGCAAGTTCGTGCGCCGGCACCGTGTCGGCGTCGGCGCCGCGGCGGCCATCGCCCTCCTGCTGATCGGCGCTACCGTCCTCACCTCGTTGCTGTCGTTGCGGCTGTCCCGGGCCATCGCCGGCGTCGACCGGGAACGGCAGAAGGCCGAGCGCGTGGCCGGCTTTCTCACCGAGCTGTTCGAGACGTCGGACCCGGTCGCACGGCTGGGCGAGGAGGTCTCCACCCGCAGCGTGCTCGATCGCGGAGCCGAGCAGATACGCACCGAGCTCGCGGCCGAGCCCGAGGTCCAGGCCGATCTGATGATGGTGATCGGCACCGCCTACCGCAACCTCGGACACTTCGAGCCGGCCGTGGAGCTGTTCGAGGAGGCGTTGGCCGTGCGTCGGGAGCTGTTCGAAGAGAGCCATCCTTCCGTCGCCGAGCCCCTGGTCGCTCTCGGGCCCACCCTGCGCGAGCAGGGGGAGCTCGAGCTAGCCGAGCAGGTCCTTCGGCAGGCGGTCGAGGTGCACGAGAAGCTCCAGGATACGACCAGCCCTGAGCTCGGGACGGCTCTCGACGAGCTTGGGGTGATCCAGTTCTACGCTGGCCGCTACCCGGAGTCCGAGGAGACCCTGCGCCGAGCACTGGCCCTCCGGAGGGAGACTCTCGGCACCGAGCACGCCGACACCGCCACCAGCATGAACGATCTGGCCCTAGCCCTGCGATACCAGGCCAAGTACGACGAAGCAGAGAGCCTCTTTCGCGAGAGCCTCGAGGTCGGCCAGCGCGTGCTCGATCCGGAGCACCCCGACGTCGCGACCAAGATGATGAACCTGGCCGGCAACCTTGAAAAGCAGAACCAGTTCGAAGAGGCGGAGTCGCTCTACCGCGAAGCCTTGGAGAGACGCCGACGGATCTACGGCGAGCGACACCCCGAGGTCGCCACCGCTTTGCATAACCTCGCTCTGATGCTGCAGAGCCTCTCCACTCTGGAGCGAAGCAACCACCGGCTCGACGAAGCCGAAGCCAACGCGCGCCTGGCGCTGGACATCACGCAGGAGTATCGCGGTCCCGATCACTCCGTGACCGGCCAGCGGCTCAGCCTGCTGGCGGGCATCGTCGGGGATAGAGGTGCGCTTCCCGAGGCGGCCGACCTCTCCGGCAAGGCGCTGGCGATCCTCGTCACCGGCCTGGGGCCCAACCATCCCAGTACCGCCATCGCCACCGGCAACCACGCCGTAAGGCTGAGGCGGAGCGGTGATCTCGAGGCCGCAGAAGCCGAATACCGCCTGGCCACCGAGCGGTGTCGGGCCGCCTTCGGAAACGACCACCCCACCACCGCCAAAGCGATCGGGAACTTCGCCGTCTTCCTCAACGGGCAAGGCCGATACGAGAGCGCCGAGCTCCTGCTGCGGGAGGCCCTGGGCATTCAGACCGCGATGCTCGGCGAGGACCATTCCGACGTCACCATCGCCCGTCTCAGGCTCGGCATCAGTCTCAGAGAGCTGCAACGCTTCGACGAGGCGGAGAAGATGTTGCTGAGCGCCCTCGACGTCCTCGAAGGGGGCAGCGGCACACCCTTCCTCCTCCAGGCCGCCTGGCGCCACCTGGCCAGACTCTACGACGCCATGGGCCGCCCCGACGACGCAGCGATCTACAAGGCGCGCCTCGACGCGGGCGAGGCTTCCGGCACGAAATAGGACGGTCGCTCGTCCTGCATGCCCGACGAAAGAGCCTGTAGGTTATCCACTGAATCCGAGGCAAGCCGCGAACCGAGCTACTGAAGAGAGTCGCTTGGAGATGTCTGGCCCGAGCCGTCCCCTGAAGGATTGGAGCCGCCGGCTCCTTCTCGGCCGTGACCGCGTTCAACGTCTTGCACCTGGTCGACGACATCCCAGGGGTCCCGGCCTCAAGCCGTCGTCCTCTTCGTCGCAACGAAACCCAAGAAGCGATCAACGATCCAAGGTAGCCTCCCACTATGATGGTCGAGTAGCGCGCCGTACTGCCGACTCGAGGGAACCGTACGCTGGGCACATGAGGGTGCAGCGAGTCAAGTAAGGATCATGCCCCAGCTCACCCGGGTCGCGGACGGCACCGAAATCTGGTCGCGGAGCTACGACGGAGGGGCAGCAACCCCTGTGACACCGACGACGTGCGCCGCTGACGTGTGCCGTTCGAAGACTCGAGCCACGTCCCGGCCGCGTGCGCCGGCCGGCTTGGCAGCAAGGCGGGCTACGACCAGTCGTCGCTTGGGAAGTCGGCCGTCGGCCCATAGGTGGGCGGCACCGGCACGTCGAGCATGCGCAGGTACACGGTCAGTTGCCCGCGATGGTGCGCCGTGTGCTGCACCAGGATCGAGCGCGCGATGGCGCCACGCGGCCCCGCCATGAGCTCCTTGTCGCCCTTCACGCCCTTCCAGAGGCGAGTCATGAAGTCGTCGTCCCTGTCTTCGAGCAGCGCGATGGCCCCGGCCAGGTTCTCGTCGAAGGCCGCCAGCAACTCCTCCTGACCGGCGGCGGCGAAGGGCTTGTAGTCCTTCATCCCGGCGCCGAAGTCGAAGACGTCCTCCATCATCGATCCCAGCCAAGTCGGTGTCTCGGCGATGTGGCTCGCCAGCATGCCCAGCGACATCGACTTCTCATGCGGCCGCCAGTCGTATTTGTCGGCCGGTACGGCCTCGAGGACGGAGCGCGAGTAACCGCCCTCTTGCTTCATGTCGGTGATCAGTGACTGAGCTATGGAATCGGACATCTTCTGCTCTCCTTGGATTGTTGACGGATGGTACTTACGCCTTGTTTACGCCTAGTCTAGACCCGGCCAGCGGCCCTGTCAACACCCTCGAGAGCGGAAGCACTCGAGAGCTTGAGCGCCCGAATGACCCGATTGGCCTTCTCCGACTGACGAACCTGTCGGTTCTCTGCGAGGTCGATCCTCAGCGGACTCGAGGAAACGGCTTGCCACCGGTCTCGATGCCCATCTCCAATCAGATCAAGGGCAGTCCAGTCCGCAGATCGTACCGACCGCTGCTACGCAAGCCGCGTCCCACGAGGTTCCGCAGCACGAGTTGTCCACGGAGCAAATGTCGGTCACGCAGGGCATACAGAACGGGTCCAGAGCGGGCCCGGTGGTACACAGATTCTGACCGCACGTTCTGGAGCTCAGGTCGGCGTCGGCGTCAAAATTTCCCACGAACGAGACCCTCTGGCCGGCGAAGAAGTCAAATACTCCTGGAGACATCAAGCTCACATTGGGTCCAACGGTGAGGTTTTCGCAGGCTTGAAACGTCCTGGTGACATCGAACGTGGTGTTCGAGACGACAACAGACGTGCAGCACGGTGTGACGGTGAGGTCGAGATCGTAGCTGGCAATCTCCCTGTTGTCGAGCAACTGGTTCACCTGGACGAAGTAGGTCCCGGCGGCCAACGGATCGGTGCCGCACACGCGGGTGATCAAGGAGTAGGAGCCGGGGCCACTATCGTTGTCGAACTCGATCTGGGCTCCAGCCGAATCGCGGAGCCACATCCGGGTGTTGTCGGGTCCCGGTCCCGTGGTCGCCAGGGTTACGCTCGAGTCCCCGGCGAGGGTGAAAGTCGCCCAGTCTTGGTCCGCCGCCGGACAGATACTGTGGAGCTGGGTCGTCCCCGAGGTGATGGCGCTCGCCTGGCCGCTGCTACCGTCCGGCTCGAGGAGGTCCGCTGTGCAGGAAGCGCTCGTGAACGTGATCTCCATTCCCCAGCTCGTGAGAGTTCGGCACGTGGGGTCGGGATCCCCGGTGCATCCAGAACAAGCTCCGTCCGTGCAGTCCGACTCCGAGACCTCCAGAGTCCAGGTACCCACGATCGGCAACCCGTTAAAGAGGTCGAGATCCCCAGGGGGATTGAACGTGCCGTCCCTGATGCACTGAAGGTTCAGCTTGTCGGGAAAGGTGGAAGCCGAGGCCTCGTCGAAGTCGACACTGACCATGCCTTCGCCGACTGCGCCATCCGAGCCTTTGATTTGCACCGTGGGGCTGCCGCTCGGATGGGTCAGAAACATGGACACCTCACCGATCTCCGGGTTGCCGTGGGTGACGTTGATGACGTTGAGATCGGAGATGATGCCGGAGTCGCCCACCAGGATGGTGGTCGTTTCGGTGGTATTGCAACCTACGACAAGATTGGGCTCAGCAGCCCGGCGATCTTGCTTCCTAGCTCAACCCGGATGGGAGGCGAGGACCCGTGGCTTTGCGTCCCTGGCTCTTGCCAGGTTTGCTTCTTCTGACGGCCGAGCGGATTGTAGCACCATCGACCTACCCGAACGGGTGGGGCTGCAGGGACTCGGAGCCTTCGAATGAGCGACTCCGTGCCCCGCGACGGCCGGACGCCTCGCGGAGGGCCAGAACCGTGGGCACGGCAGTCGGTTTCCCTGTGCGATTGACTCGACCGTGTCTTCGGCAAAAGCCACCGGCCGCGCAGTCGTCAGTCGCTCGTTGCGCCCGCCGCGAGTGTATGCAATTCTTGCGGCAGAGCCAGAACGACAGCACGACAGAGGTGCCGCTGCGGAGTTGGGCGGCAGCCGATCCGAGCCAAGGGAGGGACACCCATGAAGCGAACTCTCATTCTTCTCACGTGCTGGGTATTGTTGACCGGTGGCAGCTGCCCCGGACCCGAGCCGCTCCAGCCGTTCGACTGCCTTGACGAGCCGGCCGCCGCGACGGCCGCCGGCGCTGGCAAGAAGGCGCCGTTCTATCGGGTCAAGGGAGCCGGAAGCGTGGGCGGTGACGCTCGAGCGCCGGCCGGACTGCCTCGGTACATCGTGACGCTCAAGCCGGACTGGTCCACCGCGCTATCGACGGCCTCGGTCGAATCGCTTGCCGCCGAGCTCGTCGGCATCGCCGATAGCTTCGCAGCGCAGCAAGTCACCGCGTTTCCAAGCACGGCTCAGTTTTCGGCGGCCCTGACGCGGGAGCAGCGAAGGGGCATCCGGAGGGATCCCCGAGTCCTGTTTGTCGAAGAGGACGGTGTCAAACGGGTTTCGCCGCTCGCGGGTTCCGAGACTTCGGTCTGGGGTCTCGACCGGATCGACCAGCGCTCCTTGCCCCTGGATGGTCGGTTCGCTCCCGACGGCACCGGCCAAGGCGTGCACGCCTACGTCATAGACACGGGCGTCGACTCGGATCATCCCGAGTTCGAGGGTCGTCTAGGAGAGAGATACAGCTCTTTCGGCGACGCCATCGATGACGATCATGGTCACGGCACGCATGTCGCGGGCACGGTGGGAGGAAAGACGTTTGGGGTCGCCCGTCAGGTGATCGTGCATCCGGTGAGGGTGCTTCGGGACGGCTCGGGGGCCGACTCCGACGTCATCGAGGGTATCGACTGGGCGACGGTCCACGCCCAGGCCAACGGATGGCGGGCGGTCGCAAACATGAGTCTGGGCGGATCGGTTTCGCGAAGTCTCGATACCGCGGTGTGCAGGTCCATCGAAGCCGGCGTCGTTCACGTGGTCGCGGCCGGAAATTCTGACGCAGACGCCTGTGACGGCTCGCCGGCCCGAGTCAAGCAAGCGCTCGGAATGGGTGCCAGTGACCGGCGCGACCGGCGGGCTTCGTTTTCGAACCGCGGTCTCTGTGTCGACGCCTTCGGACCCGGCGTGAACGTCAGGTCTGCCCGTCGCGGCGGCGGCGCCACGGTACTGAGCGGAACCTCGATGGCCTCCCCGCACGGCGCCGGAGTGGCGGCTTTGGTTCTGGAGCGTTTCGCCGAAGCATCGCCGTCCGAGGTCAAGAACCTCGTCGAGTCCGGGGCGACGCCGGACGTGGTCGGCAACCCGGGAACGGGAAGCGCCAACCGATTGCTCTACGCCGGCGAGGATGACTCGTAGGCGCAGTATCCCGATCTCCAAGCCGCAGGAGGAGAATCATCGGGGCGACGATGGCTTGAGCCTTCTTAGCGCCATCGGTTCCAAGGACGCTCGGCCGGAGGTCGCGCAACGCCGCGCCCCTCCCGGCCTACGGCAGGAGTCTCTTCCGGACGGTGCCGTCGGCTTCTAG
>JBHHWO010000158.1:0-9816 GCA_046756565.1 Thermoanaerobaculia bacterium
ACTGGTCAACCGCCTATTCGCGCGCGTCCGGAGGCGAGAGAGCCGCCTTGGATGGAATCTTCGTCTTGAGATTCACGGAGCACGCCTCGTAGCCCCCGCCGCAGTCCATCACCGTCGGCAGCGCAGCCTCGACCACCTCGGCGTCGGGCAGGTCGAGCCCACAACCCACTTGAATCGCCCGGGCCGCGGTGTCGCCGAACCAGCGCACCCCCTGATGGAGCATGCGCCAGTCGGTGGTGTAGGTGCCGTCCGTCGCCGGGGCGGTCAAGCTGAAGGTGAACGTGTGGCTCGAGCCCGGCGGCACGATCGCGCCGCTCGTTGAGCTCCGAGAGCTGCGGGAAGGTGCACGCTGGCGCGAGGTCGCCCGAATCCCGTTGGACTCGACGAGCAAGAAGGCACTTAGCTGCCCACGCCCCAATCAAAACGTACCACTACCTGGAACCGAGATGGCGCGGCCACCGTGCTAGAGTTTCGGTCACTAGTAGCGTTTGAGTCCGACGCACATCTCGATCCGTTACTCGGGTCGAAGTGACGCCGGCTGCTCGCGTAAAGGAGGTCAGCCATGGAAGGGTTTCTGCCTCTGATCGAGGGGTTTCTGGCGTTCGCGCTCACCATGCTCGCCCTGACGACGGCCGTTTCGGCCATCGTCGGAGCCGGCCACCGGCTTCGGCGCCGCCGCGCGCGGGGCCTTCGGGACATGGTGCGGCTTCTCTATCTGCGTGAGGTCAAGCCCCACCTGCCGAAGGCTCCGACCGCGGCAGCTGCCCACTCAGAGCGCTCGGAGTTCATCAGCGACATGACCTTGATGCCGTTGCCGGTGGTGGTGAAAGACCTCGAGGTCCAGGGTGAGAAGTACTGGAAGAAAAAGCTAGAGAGCGCCGAACGGTTGGCCGGCAGGAGCTGGTTCACCAAGTACAGACACCCCAAGAGGTGGGCACGCAAATGGAGGACACTGCGCTACGGCCTGGACGCGCTCACCGACGCCGAGTTCATGCAGCGGTTGGCCGAGTCAAAGGCAGGCAAGGACCTGAAGGCGATGAGAACCCCTGAGGCCTGGAAGGAGCTCGAAGCCCATCTGCTGAAGTCGTTCCAGACCATCGGCGCCGCCTCGTCTGAGACGTTCGCCCGTCACTCCCGTTCCCTGTCGGTTCTGGTCGGCTTTCTTCTGGCCTTCGGGGTGAACGTCGACAGCTTCGATCTTCTGAACAGTTACCTGACGAATCCGGAACTGCGGGCGAGCGTGGTCCAACAGAGCGGGGTCATTCAGGCCGAGGCGACTTCTCCCTCAGCCGACGAGCAAGGCGACAAACAAAAGACGACGCTGGACGCGACCCGCGAGCGCCTGGCGGCAACCTCTCAGGAGATCGTGGACAGCGCCGATGAGGTCGTGGCTACCATCGCGACGCAAGTCACGACTGCCCTCGGCGAAGACCAGAAACAGGAGCTCGACCAGGCGATCAAAGCGGAGCTTGCCAAGGTGGTCCAGAAAGCCGCCACCGACCTCGAAGGGGCGGTGCAAGAAGGCTTGACCGAAGCCGAGAGCGATGTCAGGGGCGTGGTCCGATCACTCACGGCGAGCTTTCCGGTCGGCTGGAGTCGGTTTCCCAATTGCTTTGGTGACGGCTCGCCGGATCTTCGCTGTGCGGGCAGGACCACTGAATTCAAAGACGCGCGGGAAACGGTCGAAACAGAGTCGCCAGGCAAGCCCTGGTGGCAAAAGGGCGTCGACGGTGTCGGTTCGCTCTTGCCGAAGTGGTTGCAACCGCTGTGGACGCCGATCTCCGGCACGGCAGCCCAGCTCGTCGATTGGCGCGTGATGCTCGGATCGGCGCGCCGCGCCGCGCCGGCCGATTTCTCCCAGTGGTTGGCCGGCGTGATCCTGACCGGGTTTCTGCTCGGGCTCGGCACTCCGTTCTGGATCCAGGTCGTCAACAGCGTCATGTCGCTCCAGCGGTGGGCCAAGAAAGGCGAGCCGAATGAAGAGAAGGGTGGCGCATCATCGGCCGGTGGCCAACCTGGAGCTCCGGCAGGTTCCGGGTCAGCGGCCGACGCCGAGCAGCCCTTTGCATCGGCCCCCTTCACCCAGCCCACTACAGAGGCACCGGCCCCCGGGCCAACGGCGGATGCCAAGCCGGGAGCCGACTTGAAGAAAGATGGAGGCGCATGAGTCCGCAATCCCGATCACAGACCTATCGAGTCATTACTCGAGGATGGCCTCGAGTGTCTCCGAGTCGCTCACCCGGCAGACGTCGCACGCCGCTTCGACGGTAACCACGTAGGCACCGGGCTTGAGTTCCCGCGGTACCCGTACTTGGGTCTCCCAGGAGCTTCCGATCGGCTCGATCAGAACACCGCCGTCGAGCTCGACGGCCTGCTCGGAAGATTCGGCCGATTCGAGTCGGACCCGGATCGCGACCTGGCCCGAGAAGGTCGGACCGAGCTCGATGCCTCCGGAAAGGTCGAGAAAGCGCCCGCGCCTGAGCCGGAGGGGTCCGAAGCCGGCTTCGACCGTGATGTCGAGCGAGGGCGGCGTGATGTCGAAAACCGCGAGACCTTCGAGTGGCACGGCGTCCTCGGTGCCCAGTGAGGGTGAAGCCATGGCGAGGCGCCAGCCGATGTCGCCGGAGGCGACGGGCAAGCTCTCGCGGTCGAGCTCAAGCGAGAACGCCCAGGCTTCGGGCACGTTCGGGTTCACCCACGGCTCCCACAGGTGCTGGACGACCGGAACTCCGGGGAGGGTGCTCTCACACGCCCAAATGGCGTCGCGGTAGGTGCAGGCGACGGTCTGGTCGGCCTTGGTGTCGCGGTCGGTGTCGAGCTCGAGAGCGAGGTCGATGGTCTGACCGGCGTCGATGGGCTCTGAGACGATGCCCCGCCATTCGATGGTCTCGGGACGGGCGAGGATCAGAGCGTATTGGAGGTCTCCCCGCGAGTCGGGCGCGATGTAGCTCGAGCCGTCCTCGATCTTGGCCTGCTTTTCGCACTTCGGTCGGGTCGCGTTCATGTGCTTGGCGATCTCGCGGGCCAGCTCGACCTCGATCCGGCGCATCTCCTTGCCGGGGTTTTCGTGTTTCATCATCCGTTTGGCGGCGTTCGGGTCGTCGGCGACCTTCTTGTCGTAGTCGTCGGGCTCGCGGTGGTCTTCGGAATCGGGGCCGGCTCCGAGGCCGAGGGCGTGACCGAGCTCGTGGGCGAGGGTCTTGCCGACTTCGCCGGCGTGGCCCTGGGAGGAGACGTCGATGCTCTCGCCCATGTGGAGCTTGTCGGTGTAGTCCTTGTCGAGCCCCTTCGGAATCTTGTCGAGGTTGTTGACGTTGACCCCGTTCTTGGCGTGTGAGGTTCCGTCACCCTTCTTCATGTTGGGGTCGAAGTAGATCTCGAGGCACTTCTTGTCTTTGTCCCGGTCCTTGCCCTTGGGTAGCTTGTTGACGATCTGGAGGTCGCCCTTGCGGTTGAACTTGATGCCGGCGTTGTTGGCCTCGAAGATGGCGTTGGCCTCGGCGAGGGCGGCGTCGATTCCTTTCTGGCGCCCGGCGGTCGAGTCTTTCTTCTGCTTGTCCGTCATCTTGTCCCAGTCCTTGGACTTGACGTAGTAGACGACCACGCAGACCTCGATGTCGTTCTTGAGGGGCTGGAGCTGGTTGTCGAGGGCGGCGCCGATCTTGACCTTGGGATCGGTGACCGGGCCGATGTGAACTCCGGTGCCGTCCGCGGCGAGCGGGCAGGTGCCGTCGCCGATGAGAGGTATCTCGACGGTCCTGAGGCGAGACTTGTTGCCGTCCGGCCGGCTTTCGACCTCGAGCTTCAAGGTCGCAAACGAGATGCGCGTTTCCTGGGGCTGGAAGGTGACTTCAACTTCGACGCGCTGTCGCTTCGTCAGCCGGTGTCCGGGCGCCGGTCCGGAGATGCTCCAGTCGGCGGGGAGGGTGGCTTCGATGGTGACCGAGTTGATCTCGAGCGCCTTGACGCCCCGGCGGGCCTCGAAGGTCAAGGTCTTCTTGTCGATTCTCTCGTCCGGGTCGATTGCCAGCGGGCAGGCCGCGAACTGGACGTCTCGGGGTTTTTTGAGGAGCCCCAGACGATCGGGCTTGTTCTTCTTGGGCTTCGGGACCTTGATCCAGAGCCCGGCCTTCCGCGCTAGCCTCTTGGCTTGCTTGAGCTGTTTCTTCTGGGTCTTGGTGTCTTGCTTGTCGATATCGGCGACCACTGCCGTGGCTAGCAGAGCCGCGAGGAGGGCAAAGACTATGGACCTTCGCGCCATGGCGCTTCCTCTCTGGGCGTTTGGACGCCCGGCCTGTATTGGAAGTCGGCTCAGTCTACCCGAGAGAAGGGCTGCAGCAGTGTCGCAAGCAGTTTGCGCAGCGGCAGCAGCAGCGGGGCCGGAATCGTGGGGGTCGTGACTTCGACAGGCGAGCCCTCGGAATGGATCGGAGCGAACGCCGCATGTCACGAGGAGACAAAGCCGTGCGCAACTTGCCTGTAGAGAAAACGGTGGAATCTCATCTCTGGGAACAGTCTCTGGTTGACAGCACTCTCGAGACAACTCTAGAGTAGCTACAGATTCCTATTGTTCTAGGGGATGAGAAGCTGGGACGCGCGTCAGCCGTTCCCGGCAGCGAAGAGGGACTCGCGTACCAGATGCCTTCGGATTGCGATCTTCCGAGCGCCCGCGAATGGGATCTCGTGAAGCTCCTACGCGGTGAAGCCGCCAACGTCAAGGACTGCTTCACCAGGTTTTCGTTCCAAGCTCTGCTGTTCAGCGTAGCGGTGCTGGGTCTCGTCGCCAGTTACCAGACCCGATACCCCTTCATCGCCCCCGCGACCGTTCCGGTTGCCTTTCTTCTACTGGTTGTGACTCGAATCGGCACATACAAGTACGGAACAGCCAATCGGAACTTTGGCTACGATCTCCATCTGCATCGAGTCGCGTCGCTCGAGGGTCGCACCGGCTCTGGGTGGCAAGAAAGGATGCGCCTTATCGGCTGGTAGCAAGCCATGAGGGCGTGGCGCGTGGTCCAGGCCACGGTGTTCGCTGAGTTGTACACAACCCGCGGCTTCCCTTGGCCTAACCGGTTGAAGCCGGAGGCCCAGAAAGAGAACTACCGCTGGTACGAGCCGGAGTCACTCGCAAGTGAAGGGAGTAGGTACCATCCAGGAAGCTACCTAAAGAGGATGACTCAGTTTCTCCATTTCATGGCGTTGGTTGTGCTATTGCCCAACTTCGTGCTGCTATGGCAGCTTTCCCTCGAAGAGCCTCAGCGGCCCTCTTGGGAGTCGAATCTCAGCGCGTTTCTCCTCATTCTCGTCGGGCCACTGCTCGAATCCCTCCGGCAGATCCTCCGCTCGGGCTCGTTTGAAGATGCGTTCGAGCTGCGCCGCGTCGCGGTCGATCCAGCCGATGACCTTGAGGTCGTCGCCATGAAACGCTTGCCAGCGCCGGTGATCGTTCTCGACCGAAAAAGGTCCTGCAGAGCGCGCCGGCGAGCTTGGCGTTGGCTGGCGACCGCGAAGAGCTCGATGTCGGCGACCTTGTGCTCGACGATCCGATCTCGCGTAAGTGCGTGGCACTTTTCTCGAGGCACGACGAGCAGTCGCTCGTTGGATTCAGCCGCCCTCCACTTCCGTCTCTGTGGTGTCGGCCGAGCCGAGGAGTCTCTCGAGAGCCGCCAGGGTGAGGCCTCTCTCCCCGGCAAACTTCTCGCGAATCTCCGTCTCGTCCTTGCCTCGGTCCCCGGTTCGCTTGAGCCAGATCCTCGCATCGTCGAGCTCCGTGTCGAGAAGCGTGTGGACTGTGCCGGGCCTGACGCCCCAACTCTGTTCGACGCCGCGAACATCTTCATGGACTCGTGAGGTTTCCCGTCCCGAGTCGTTCTTAAGCGGTCGATAGACCTCGCGCAGCATGGAGTCCTTCCAGCGGTAGTACTCGTTCTTGACCGATCGAAACTGGTCCGTGAGATCGGCCAGGCGCACGTGGTCGGAGAACGGGGTTTGGAGGAGACGATCGTCGCGAATCCGGTGATCGACGATAAGGCGCAGCAGGGCCTGCCGCGACAGGCCGAGCTGGCGCAGATGATTGCGCACGCGAAAGTACTTTAGCGTCTTGCGGGGCGCTATGCCCTCCCGGCCTGCTACGCAGGACGCCGCGGCGAAGCCCAGGACGATATTCATGCTGGTGTCCTCGTCGTCCGGTGGCTCGGCTTTCTCGAAGCGGCTTTGCGGCTGTTGATGGGCTAGCGACTCCGGCTTGAAGACGCTCATCTCGAGCAGGTAGAAGTTGTCCTTCTCTTTCAGTTTCTTGGTCTTCCAGAGGTCGTGAAGCACGTTAGTCTCGATCGTCGTCAGAAACTCGTCCTGATCGGAGTCGGAGGGGACTTTATGACTGAGGCGAGGCCTGCCGGCATGATCCTCGGCCTGCAACTCGTTGATCCACACGGTTCCGAGCCCGAGGTTGAGACGGCGCAAGCAGAAGGTCTGAAAACGGGCTCCGTACGTCGCCGCGCTCACGGCCCAGGTCTCGCGGAAGAGACCTTGCGAAGCCCAGTGGCGAAACAGGTTCATCCAGCCCCGGTTGTCGGGATGAGCCCATTCGTGCTCGAGGTCGAGATCGAGGTAGACGTTCTCCATGAGTTGAATCATCGAACTGGACAGGTAGAAGCCCGAGCGGCGTTCCTTCGGATCTTGAGAGGTCTTCCAGGTTCCGACGTCCAGATAGAGCCCCTTGTCCAGGAACTGGAGGGTCTCTTTGTCGCGGACCTGGTCGAAGAGCCTCACCAGCTTCTCGGTGTGCCGAGTGAACGATCCGGCCTCGACCGTGCTCGGTGGGTACCAGGCTCTCTCCAAGCCAATGAAGACTTTCTCGATGTTGTGCTCCTGCCGAGGCGCGGTAGCCTCGAGCTCGCTCTCCGGCAACTCCTGTTCGCCGGCAGCGGCGAGCATTTCGCTCGCTTGGTGGTACCCGAGCATTCTGTAGCTCTCGAACTGCGATTCTCCGAACCACTGGTCTGCAGTCGACTCGTGTGGAAAGCCCTTGCGGCGCGAGGCGTAGTTGAGCAGGTCCTCCGGCTCGTCGCCGGTGAGCGAAGCCTTGAGGTAGACGAGGATTCCGTCCGGGGCGCTCTCATCCGCTTCGCTGTAGCGGATGCTGCCCACGGCGCAGTGCCAGCGGCTGAAGTTGCTTTCCGCCTGGGGGCGGATCGGATCGAGCTGGATCCGGATGTCGATGCCGAAGTCACTACGGCAGCGGCGGATCGCGTTGCCCAGTCCGGTGAACTGGTAGTCGGGATCGGCCTCGGCGTCGCAGGCGAGGATGAAGCGGCAGCGCCGGCGTACGAGCTCGTAGATGCCCAGGTTCTCGAAGAAGCCGCCGTCCGCGAGGTTGACGTAGCCAGCCCTGGCGCCGGTATTACCGCGCAGCTCGCCCAGGAGTTGGAGGAGTCCGATGCGCGGTCCGGGCTTTTCCCACTTGGGCAGCTTCGGGTTACGAAACCACCACCCCAGCCTCGAGTTGAAGACGGTCATCAGGAAGGCCAGGGCGGTCGAGCTGTGGTAGCCCATGTTCGGATTGAGAGCCGCGCCCGAGATGGCCAGGGCCGTGCCCAGGGTGAACCGGCTTTCCTCGTTGGGTGTGCGCCTAAAGCCCGCCTCTTCGAGCTTGGCCCCGAACCGGCCGGGCTCGAAACCGAAGTGGAAGGGGGTGAAAAAAAACGAGCTCGCCTTGCGCTCCTGCCAGGCGAGCTCCTCACCCGCCGTGAGGTTGAGCGTCGTATTGAGGATCTGGATCGGTGTCTGGATCTTCGACGGCTCGGTTCCGCCGGTCAAGTCGTTCAAGGGGAGGTCGTCTTCTTCGTCGAAGCCGGTGAAGCGGACCGGGTTTCGCGACCTTGAGGCGCCGAGATAGGCGCGCACCAGCCGGTTTCGGTAGAAGTGGTGCATCGAAAACTCGTTGACGTCCACGCGCCAGGAGAGCAGTACCGTCGCGCCCAGGGCGATGACGAAGAGCGCCGGGAACAGCCAGCCGCCGTCGGACATGGACATTTCGAGTGTGCCGTGCTGCCAGCTCTTGTCGGCTACGACTCCGAGAGGGAACTCGAAGGCCTCGGCGAGAGGGAGAATGGCGCGGGACAGAAGCGCCGAGATTCCCAGCAGCAGACCCAGCATGAAGACATGAGGTGCCACCAGCGCGACAAGCTCGATGAGGCGTCTGTTCCCGCGAGTTCCGGTCAACGGGCTGCGACCGGCGGCCAGGCCGGCAGCGGTTGCCGCGAGCCAGGTGAGGCTAAGCTCCTCTGTCCAACCTTGGAGCTTTTCGAGCAGCGAGGGTCCGTAGAAGACCAGTGCGAAGAGACCCGCCCAGCTCAGCCCGAGGATCAGCTGCCAGGCCCCCAGACGGCTCCACCACTGCCGGTAGGACTCGGCAAAACCTCGGCCGATGAGACCGATGTGGAGCGCTGCGGTGAGGAGAAGAACCAGCACGACGGCGGGCGGCGCCCAGGTCAGGATCGCGATCGGGCCCATCCGTCCCGTGGCGAGATGCCGCAGAAGGGGTGCCAGCCCACAGAGCACTGCTCCACCGAGAGACCCGGCCACGAACGCCCAGCCGAGGACTCTCCACCAACGGAGTTCCCGTCGTGGCGCCTCTTCGAGAGTGGTCTTCCTCTTCAGAGAGCTCCTCAGCGACTTGAAGGCTGCGGGAATTCCTCTCGGGAACTGGTACGGCCCGGCCGCTCTCAGCTGCTTGACGGCCGCGTCGATCTTGCTGCGCACATAGATCAGCCCGGCCGCAAGAGCCCACATTGCCAGATAGACCAGCCCGGCGGTGGCCGTCCACCAGGGATAGCGGCGCTCCATGAGCCAAGCGAGGATCCGGGAGGGGTCGCCGTCAGACGAAAACAGCCTCTCGAGCGGGTGAGCATTGTGGACGACCGGAGTCCAGAGCGCGAGCAGAATCGCCGCCCCGAAGAGCGGCAGGACCACCAGCGAAAGCACCCGCGCGAACCAAGGATCACTCTGGTTCGAATCCTCTGTTTGGCTGCTCTCTCCGGCGGACGGGTCTGTCGCGCCACCCGAGTCGGCCGCTGACGAGGTGGGCTCGCGACCCAGCTCTCGGACCGTGGACGCGAGCGAGAGCAGAAACAGCCCGGCCGCAAGCCAGGGTGCCGAGGCCATCCCCAAGCGGAAGAGCTCCGGTGCCCTGGCTCCCCAGTAGTAGAGCTGGGCCAGCAACCAGGGGAACAGCAGAACGGCGGTCAGGAACAGCGTCAGAATCGCCAGGTTGAGAGTCAGGTTGCGCAGGTAGGTCACCACCGCGGTCCAGGTATCGAGGCTCATCAAGCCGGTGCGAGGCGTGAGATAGTTGCTGAATCGCCGCAGCCAGGTGATCGGAGACCAGGTCTTATCCAGCGCCGCCTCGACGTCTTTTCTATTTGGCGGGATCTCGGTTCGCAGCAGCCTCTCTACTTTCTGAAGGCCTCCCTCGGCGCGGCTCACCCAAGCGGAGAACCAAGCGCCGATGTAGCCGCCACCCGAGACCGTCGACAGATAATGGAAGGAGCGCAGCAGGCCGTGTTTGGCGAGAGCCTGGAGCACACCCAGGTTGAAGGTCGCGCTTCGGATGCCGCCACCCGAGAACGCCAGGCCCACGAGCTGGCCCTCGTGCGCGCGCGCGAAGACATTCTCACGTCGTGACCGGTAGATTCTTTCGGCTTTTGCCAGACGCAGGAGCTCCTCGCGGACCACCTCCTCGAAGGTCAAGGGCCCGAGCAGAATCCGGGCGGCTTCCTTGGCGGCGTCCTCCGGGGTTCGCGGCACCGGCTTTTC
>JBHHWO010000159.1:0-9568 GCA_046756565.1 Thermoanaerobaculia bacterium
GGCACTTTTCAGGCTCGATCCACGCACTAAGACCAAAAGCGATTTCCTACACCGCTTCCTCAAGATCTGCCATTTGCTCTCTCCCTGTCTTTGCTACATCTCGGAACACCGATTCGGACTTGCGTACTCTGCTCCGCAACCGGAAGTCCCGGGCATTTCTCACATCAGATTCGGCGGTCGCGACTCAAGGAGAGGGCGGCGCGCCCTAAAGACACTTCCTGATCGCGCTGGCCGCTTCCACCCCGATACGGTAGCCCAGATCGCGGTAGGCCTCGAACTGCTCGGCATCGAAGAACTGGTCGGCGGTCGACTGATCCGGGAACGTCGGATTCGCGTCCCGGTAGCCCTCGGTCGTGATGCTGAGACCGGGGACGAGCGTCGTCTTGACGTAGACCAGGTCGCCCTCGAACGCCGAATTGTCGTCTCTCGCCGCGCTCCAGCCCTTGTACCGGATCTTGGCGTGGGCCCACCCTCGATCGGCACGTCCCGGGTACAAGGGGAAGAAGCCTTCCTTCTTCTCGCGCTTGTACGACAGGACCCGGAGCGGGTGTAGCGGCCCCTTCTCCTCGTCGTCCTCCTCGTCTTCGCTTTCATCTTCCGGTTCGGGCAAGCTGAAGTCTAGGCGCGCGCCGAAGTCGGCACCGATGCGGCGCATCGCGTTCTGCAGATCCGCGAAGTTGAAATCCGGATCGGCGCCGCCGTCGAGCACGACGATGAGCTTGAGCCGTCGCCGGATCATCTCGTAGAGCGCGAGATTCTCGAAGTGGCCACCGTCGCTGAGCGTCAGCCAGTTACTGGTCTCCTTGAACCCGCCGAGGAGCTCGTAGGCGCCTCCCGGCCAGAAGTGGTTGGGCGGGAACATCCGTGGGGAGTTGCAGTTTCGTACCCACGAACCGAGCCGAAAGTTCAGCAGCGCCATCAGCAACGAGACGAACTTGCTACGCGACAGTCCCTTGCCCCCCACACCCGCATTCGGGTTGGCGGCCGCCGCGGAAATGGCCATCGCGGTCGCAAGCGTCATCGTATTCCGCTCGAACAACTCGGTACGCCGCCATCCCGTAGCCGTGCTGCCACAGTAAAACGGTGAGAGAATGAAGCTGTCGCCGCCGCGGGTGCGCCATGTGCGACGCTCCGAGTCCACGAGCACGAGATTCGTGTTCACGATGTGGTAGGGACCCCGGGCATCCTCGCCTTTCCCCCACATCTTCGAGAGCGGAGTCCGGTCCGCGCCCTGGGCGCTGCCCGTTTCGTCGTTGAGAGCCCTGTCGATGGGCGGCATGAACGTCTCCATCAACCGGTCGCGGTAGTAGCGACCGAGCGAGATGTAGTTGGTGTTGACCACCCACCCCATGACCAGCACGGCCCCGAGTGCATACCAGACGTACTGCCCGTAACTGCCACTGGCCCACTCAGCGAGCGCGTAGGCACCCAGAAGACCTCCATAGAGCAGCAGGAGCGATCCGACGGTGGCCACGAGCCCGATGGGGATCTTGGATTCCTCGTCCTTGTCCGAGCCCGACTTCGCGAACGTCCAGAACCCGGAGGCGATGCCGGAGGCGATCATCGCAAGGCTGGTTTCCTCGACCAGACTACGGAGTGCATCGTAAACCATGCCCAGCGTGCCCAGCGTGAGCGCGAAGATCGTCACGATGAAGTACGGATTGGCCGCGTGCTCGATGAACCGGCGGTATCCATAGCGACGGTTGGGCTCGCCGAGGATCCCGGCAAAGAAGGTCAGCACACCGTACAGAACGCACACGGCGACTCCCGTCAACAGTAGCCAGATCGTCGGCGGGATGGTCCGGAAGACCCCCGCGCCGGAGCCGGCTTCCTGCCAGGTGACGATGACACCCAATCCGGCAAGCGCCACAGCTACGAGCCAGATCGGGAATCGCTTTCCCACGAGCCCGACAACGACGATGGCCGCGGCCCAAGCGCCGACCCAGGCAGCGGGCAGCCAGTTCGGCCAGGTTGCTGCCAGGGACGGATCGAAGTACAGCAGCGCGATCAGGAACAAGCACGAGACGAGGCCGACCCACACGATCAGGTTGAGAAGGATCCCGCGTAGGAGTACCGCCAGAGCCGAGAGGGCCGTGATCCCGCCTCCGGGAGTCAGGTAGTTGCCGTGCTCGCGCAGGTAGTTGAGAAGCTTGAGGCGGAACCCGTAACGCTTGTCCGTCGTCTTCTGGCGCGGCGCCGCAGGATCATCGGTAGTGGTCGGGAACGAGCTCGGGCCCGTGCCGAACGTCTGGATGAAGTCCTTGATGTCATCGCCCTCGTCGTACACGTTTCCGTAGAGGGCCCAGGTCAGCGACGAACCGCTGTAGCCCCCGCCGGAGACGGTGGACAGGTAGTCCATGTGCTTGAGGACGTTCTTGGCTGCGAGGGCCTGCATGACGCCGGTGGAGAATGTCGCGGAGCGAATGCCGCCGCCCGAGATGCTGAGGCCCTTGAGGCCCAACGCGGCCGAGGGCTTCCCGTCGTCCGGGACTCCCGGCTGCGCGAGGTTCTCGTGAGCGCGGCGGTCGCGGATCGCCGCCACCTCGTCCTTGAACACCTGCAGCGGGATGCCGACATCCCGTTTGTCGTCAAGCGTGACGAACTCGCCTGCCTCTTCGGCCTTCGAATAGGGACTGCCTCCCTGCACTGTCTTTGCCATCATGATCCTCCCGAAAAAGGTAGCAAGAACAACGTGACACCAACGCTAAGCTCCGAGATATCGCAGCAGTATCAAACGGTCTCGCGTCCGCGATCACCCCGACTCCCACCTTGAGACCAAGGGGTGTTCGACTTGACTGTTGTCGAAAGCTATTGCCTAAGATACTTTAGTTCCGCGGGCTGGTCAACGACCCCGGGGCGGAGGTCGTGGGTGTGCCAGGAACGTAACTGGGAGGCCGTAGACCCATGGCACCTGGACTGGATGTAACGCCTGGAATGAGGATCCAGGGAATCTTTAGGACCAGCCAGCTGTTGGTAGAGTACGACTATGGAAGTCGCTCTCAGCATCGCTCTCGGACTGGGTCTCGCGGCGGCTTGCGGGTTTCGCGTCTTCGTGCCGCTGTTGGTGATCAGCGCCGCAAGTTACTCGGGCCAGCTCTCACTGTCGGGTAGCTTCGAGTGGATCGCCTCGACGCCGGCGTTGGTAACCCTGATCGTGGCGACGGTGCTCGAGATCGCCGCCTACTACATTCCGTGGGTCGACAACCTGCTCGACAGCGTGGCGTCTCCCGCGGCGGTGGTCGCCGGTGTGGTGGCATCGGCGTCGGTCATCACCGGGATGGATCCGTACCTCAAGTGGACGATGGCGGTGATCGCCGGTGGCGGCCTGGCGGGCGCTGTTCAGGTGGTTACGGCCGGAACCCGCGGCGCCTCGCTGGTGACAACCGCCGGGTTCGGGAATCCCATCGTTTCGACCGTCGAGACCGGCGGCTCGATCGCGCTGTCTGTGCTCGCGATCGTCGCCCCGCTCTTCGCGGTCGGGCTCGTAGTTGTCTTCCTGGCCTTCGTGACCTCGCGTCTGGCTAGACGCCGGCAGCCGGCCTAGCGCGCCCATGCCGGACGAGCCGGTCTGGCGGGTAGCCGTCGACACGGGTGGTACGTTCACCGACTGCCTGGCGACAGATCCGGACGGCACCGTTCACCGGCTCAAGCTCCTGTCGTCGGGCGCTCTGCGCTCGAGCGTGCGTGATCAGCCGAATCCACGCGAGCTGGTGCTGAACGAACCGGCTACCTTTCCCGATGGCTTTTTCGGTGGCTGGACTCTGAGCGCGGACGGGCAGCCGGCCATCGAGGTCGACGATTCGGAGGGCAGCCGGCTTCGGCTCGGGAGCGAGTGCCCACAACTGGACGAAGGCTCGGCACTCGTGCTGCGGTCCGGTACCGAAGCGGCGGTGCTGGCGATCCGGTGGATCATGGGACTCTCTTCCGACAGGAAGGTGCCGGCGCTGGAGCTGCGGCTCGCGACGACCAGGGGTACGAACGCCCTGCTCGAGCGCAAGGGCTCCGAGGTGGCTCTGTTCGTGACCCGGGGCTTCGAGGACCTCCTCCTGATCGGCAACCAGCAGCGTCCGGATCTCTTCGCTCTCGACATCCGGCGCGCGGAGCCGCTCTGGACCGAGGTGGTCGGCGTCGACGAGCGCCTGGACGCCGGCGGAGGCGTCGTGCGTCCTCTCGACGAGGATTCGGTGCGGGTGCGGGCTCGCGAGCTGGCCGGGGCGGGCCTGCGGTCGGCGGCCGTCGCCTTCGTGCACGCATATCGCGATTCGGACCACGAAGATCGCTGCGCCGGACTGCTGAGCGAGGCGGGGTTTCGCCATGTCTCCAGATCCTCGGGCCTCAGCCGCAGGATCAAGCTTGTCGAGCGGGCCCGGACCGCCGTCGTCGACGCCTACCTGGCCGAGACCCTCGATGGCTACCTGGACGAGGTCTCCGAGCAGCTTGGACCCCGGACGCTGCATGTCATGACCAGCGCCGGCGGGCTGGCGAAGCGCGACGAGTACCGGGCAAAGGACAGCCTACTCTCCGGCCCCGCAGCCGGAGTGGTGGGAGCGGCCGCCGCAGGGCGGAGATCGGGATTCGATCGAGTCATAGCGTTCGATATGGGAGGTACGTCGACCGACGTCAGCCGTGTGGACGGGGAGCTCGAGCTACGGGACCACACCGCCGTCGGCGGCGCGCGGTTGCTGTCCGCCTCGGTGGCCGTCCAGACGGTCGCTGCCGGTGGCGGTTCGATCTGTCAGAGGCGCGGCCGGCGAGTGGCGGTCGGCCCCGAGAGCGCGGGCGCCGATCCGGGGCCCGCCTGCTATGGAGAGAATGGACCGTTGACCCTCACCGACGTCAACCTGCTCCTCGGCAGGCTGGTTCCCTCGAGGTTTCCGTTCCGAGTCGACCGGGAGGCAGCCCTTCGACGGGCTCTAGAGGTCGGGGCGGCTGCAGGACACCCCGATCTCCGGAACTCCGACGCCGCTGGCGCGGGCTCGACCGGGGCCGCCGCTTCCGGCGCGGGCGGCGCCCTGCCACCAGAGATAGACGCATTCCTGGCGGGATTTCTGGCAATTGCGAACGAACGCATGGCAGGCGCCATTCGCGCAATCTCGGTGCGGTGCGGCTACGACCCGCGAGAGTACGCGCTGGTGGCCTTCGGAGGCGCCGGGGGGCAGCATGCGATCGCGCTCGCGGAGCTTCTCGGCATCGAGACCGTGGTCGTGCCCAGTGACGGGGCGATCCTCTCGGCTGTCGGTCTCCGCGCCGCAGCAGTCGAGCGCTGGGCCGAGCGCCAGGTTCTGGCCCCGCTCGCCGAGGTCGGGGCCGGTCTGGCGACCGAGTTCGGCTTGCTCGCGGGAGAAGCCCGCGGAGCGCTTCTGCGCGACGGCGTGACCGAGTCGAGTCTGGAGGTCGGCCCTCGAACCGTGTTCCTACGCTACTCCGGCCAGGAGTCGACCCTGGCGGTGCCCTGGCGAAAGGGGACGACCCCGGAGGACCTCGACAGCAGGTTCCGGCAGTCTTACGAGGCTCTCTATGGCTACCTGCCGGCAGCCGGTACGCTTGAGGTCGAGAGCCTGCGACTCGGTGTGCGCTCGGCGGCAGGAATCGAGATGCCTGCGCCGCGCGGCGAGTCCGTACAACCGGCGCGCGATCGCGGACTGCAGACGTTCTGGGATGGGCGCGAATGGGTCCAGGCGCCCGTCCTCGAGCGAGCCGAACTATCCCGAGAGGGGGCTGTCGTGGGGCCGGCATTGATCGCGGAAAGCGACACGGTCACGGTGGTCGAGCGTGGCTGGCGCTGCCGTTCGGGCCCCGCCGAGGCGCTCGTGTTGGAAGCCACCGAGAGCAAGCAGCCATGAGCCGGCAGCGACCCGATCCAATCGCGCTCGAGCTGTTCACCAACCGGTTCCGCCAGCTGGTGATCGAGATGGGCGAGCTGCTGCAGCGCACCGCGGTCTCGGTCAACGTCAAGGAGCGGCTGGACTTCTCGTGCGCTCTCCTCGACGACCAGGGTCGCCTGGTGGTCAACGCTCCCCACATACCCGTCCACCTCGGCGCACTGGGTCTCTGCGTCCGAACCGTCTCCGAGTCGGTCGAGTGGCGGCAAGGAGACGTCGTCATGACGAATCATCCGGCGTTCGGCGGCTCGCACCTGCCCGACGTGACCGTCATCCTGCCGGTGTTCGAGCCCGACGGCCGCCTCCTGGGATTCGTCGCCAATCGAGCCCATCACGCCGAGATCGGAGGTACCCGTCCGGGCTCGATGCCTCCCAACGCCTGCTGTCTCGCCGAAGAGGGCGTCGTCTTCCCGCCGACCCGCCTGGCCCAGGGCGGCGTCTTCGACTGGCAGAGCGTGCGCGCCGCTCTCGAGGGCGCGCGCCATCCGAGTCGATCGGTCGACGAGAACCTGGCTGACCTCGCGGCGGCGGTGGCGGCCAATCGCCGCGGAGAGCACGGGCTCCTCGAGCTGGCCCGAACGCACGGCGCGCGAACGGTACGCTATTTCATGCGAGAGCTCTCCCGGCACGCGGAGCGCGGAGCCCGGGCGGCTCTGGCGCGCCTGGGCGAGGGGCGCTACCGGGCCGAGGAACGGCTCGATGATGGATCGCGAATCCGTGTGTCGCTGGAGATCGGCGGTGAGGGAACTCGAATCGACTTCTCGGGCTCCTCGGCGGTCCATCCGGGCAACCTGAACGCGACGCCCGGGATCGTCAGGAGCGCGGTGCTGTACGTGCTCCGTCTGCTGGTGGAAGAGCCGCTGCCGCTCAACGAAGGTCTGCTGGAGGGCGTCGAGCTGGTTGTGCCCGAGGGGATGCTCAACCCGGCGTTTCCGTCCGATGCGGAGTCCTCGCCGGCGGTGGTGGGTGGCAACGTCGAGACCAGCCAGAGGATCGTCGATGCCCTGCTCAAGGCCCTGGGGGTTGTCGCCTGTAGCCAGGGCACGATGAACAACGTTCTGTTCGGCAGCCAGTCGTTCGCCTACTACGAGACGGTCGGGGGTGGGGCCGGCGCCGGTCCGGACTTCGATGGCGCGAGCGGTGTTCACACCCACATGACCAACACCGCGATCACCGATCCCGAGATTCTGGAGCAGAGATATCCGGTGCGGCTCGAGCGCTTCGCGATCCGGCGCGGCTCCGGAGGCGCCGGCGCCAGGAGGGGAGGCGACGGGCTGGTGCGCGAGCTCCGGTTTCTGGAGCCGCTCGAAGTCTCGGTCCTGACCCAGCACCGCGTCGAAGCTCCGTACGGGGTCGACGGCGGCACGGCGGGCCGCCGAGGCCGGCAATGGGTCGAGCCGGTCTCGGGCGTGCGACGAGAGCTGGGTTCGGTCGACGGCTGCGAGTGCGCGCCGGGAGATCGCCTGGTGGTCGAGACGCCGGGCGGTGGCGGGTGGGGCAGTTCGGAATCGAGCTCGTCCTGAACGACGCTTCGGCTCGGCAACGGGATCCGGTCGTCTTGTAGCATTCTCCGACTTTATGAATCGCCTCGCCTCGGTCCTGTTCTGGTCGATCATCGCCGCGGCCTTCATCGGTCCGGGTACGGTGACTGCGGCCGCCTCGGCGGGCGCCGGTTTTGGCCACGCTCTGTTGTGGGCTCTGGTGTTCTCGACCATCGCGTGCCTGGTGTTGCAGGAAGCGAGTGCTCGCCTGACCGTCGTATCAGGCCGCAACCTCGGCGAGGCCCTGCGCGAACGATACCGGACCGGCTGGCGGAGCCTTGCGGTTCTGGTGCTGGTTCTCGGCGCGATCGTTTTGGGGTGTGCTGCCTACGAGGCGGGGAACATCCTCGGCGGCGTGGCCGGGGCGGCGCTCAACCTCGACTTGTCCTCACGGTCCCTGGCTGTCGCCACCGTTGCGATCGCGGCGGTTCTACTGTTCTTCAACTCACCGCGCCGGGTCGCCTTCCTGCTGAGTGTCCTGGTTGCGACCATGGGAGCCGGCTTTCTGTGGACCGCGGTTCAGCTGCGCCCTGCAGTTGGCGAACTGCTCTCGGGTGCCCTGCGTCCTTTGCTTCCCGAGGGCTCCGGACTTCTGGTGATTGCCCTCGTGGGAACCACCGTGGTGCCCTACAACCTCTTTCTCGGTTCCGGGCTGGCCCATGGGCAGAGTCTCTCCGAGCTGCGCTTCGGCCTGGCCGTCGCGGTCGTCCTCGGCGGTGTCATCTCGATGGCGGTCCTTGTGGTGGGCGCCGCGCTGGCGGGTCCCTTCAGCTTCGAAGCGCTGGCGGACGTGCTGGTCGAACGCTTGGGAAGCCGAGCGCGCACTCTGTTCGGCGCCGGCCTGTTCGCCGCGGGCTTGTCCTCGGCGGTTACCGCTCCACTGGCGGCGGCAGTCACGGCGCGAAGCCTGTTCGGCCACAAGCGGGGCGAGGCGTGGTCGGATCGCTCCTGGCGGTTCCGTTCGGTCTGGGCCGGAGTTCTGGCGGTGGGCCTGGTCTTCGGGGTCTCGGGCATTCGCGCCGTGCCGGTGATCATCGTGGCACAGGCCTTGAACGGCGTCCTGCTGCCGGTGGTGGCCGTCTTTCTTTTGGTGGCTGTCAATGACCGGAAGCTCATGAGCGAGAGCACGAACCACCTGTTCTCGAACCTCACGATGTCCCTGGTCACTCTGGTGACGATGCTCCTCGGAGCTGCCAACGTTCTAAAGGCGGGTGCGCGGGCGCTCGGCCGGGAGGCTCCCGGGCAGGGGACGGTGGTCGTCCTGTCGGCGATCGTCGCGGCGGCGGTGGCCGTGCCGGTCGTGCGTGCTCTTCGCCGCGAGCTCCGGGCTTGAGCTCCGCTCAGATCACGAACGGGATGAAGCGCTTGGTTCGGGCCGCGTAGCCGGCATAGGCGTCGCCGAAGTCCTCGAGAGCCTGCCGTTCCTCCTGACGCGCCAGCCACACGTAGGCGACCACCAGCAGCGGCCAGAGAGCCAGGGTGACGATGGACGGCCAGTGCAGTATCCATCCGAGAGTGAAGAGCAGAAGTCCCGTGTACTGCGGGTGCCTGATGAGCTTGTAGAGCCCCCCGGTCACCATCCCCGTGGCGCCGTGAATCTGACGCCAGCCTCCGGCGACCAGCGCGATGCCGGCGAAGCTCATGAGGGTGCCGGCGCGCGCCGGCCAGTGACCGACCGCATCGAAGAAGCCCCGCGCGATCTGCGGCACGTCGACCAGCGGCGCAAGCAGGAAGAGCAATAACGGCCAGCCGAACATCTCGGTCATCAGGGCGATTACGAACGCGATGAAGGTGCCTTTGCTCTTCCACACGCCCTTGGTCGAGCGCCGGTAGGGGAGGAGAGCCAGGAAAGCGAGCACGATCGCAATGTTGAGCGCGATCAGGCCGCCGGTTCCGAAGTTCGCTTCGAGCCAGCGAATGGTTACCGGCGGACCGTGCCGCGGGACCAGCTCGAAGGCATAGATGACCACGAACAGAGCGACGCCGAGCCAGCCGAGCACGGCGGTCAGGGTCTGAAATCGACGGTCTCCCATGGCGGACACACCAGTTTAGTCGACTGCGGCGCTCCGAAGTAGACTCGGTTTCTGAGACGGGAGCAGTTGATGGTCGCGAAGAAGAAAACCGCCAAGAAGACCAAAGGCAAGG
>JBHHWO010000160.1:0-9397 GCA_046756565.1 Thermoanaerobaculia bacterium
GTGGCGCCGTTGCCCCTGCTCGCCCATCTCGGGCATCCGGAGCGCTCGTTCGAGATCTTCCTGACGCCGCATTTCAAGTCGGCCATGGCGATGTTCGGGTTCGTGTACGCCTGGTATCTGATGCTGGTGCTGTTGCTGGAGATCTGGTTCGAGTATCGGGCCGATCTCGTCAAGTGGGGCCGGAAGGCGGGAACCTTCAAGAGACTTCTCTATTGGGTCATGACTCTCGGCTCGCGGGATCTCTCGCCGGAGGCCGTCGAGTTCGACAAGAAGGCCATGCACACGATCACTCTCATCGGCATCCCCTCGGCCTTCTTGCTTCACGGCTACGTGGGTTTCATCTTCGGATCGGTCAAGGCGAATCCGTGGTGGTCGAGCGTCCTGATGCCCATCGTGTTCCTGTTCTCGGCCATCGTGTCGGGGATCTCGTTGGTGCTTCTGATCTACTACGTGACCACCCTGTTTCGCCGCCAGCAGCCGGACATGGCTTGCCTCGACAAGCTGGCATCGTTTCTTCTCTACGCACTGATCGTGGACCTGTCGTTGGAGGTCCTGGATTTCATTCATCGGCTCTACGAGTCCGAAGAGTCGATCGGAATCCTCTCCGAGCTGATCGTCGGCAAGCTCTACATCAGCCTGACCATCGTTCAGATCCTCATTGGGACCCTCAGTCCTCTGCTGATCCTCGCGTTTTCTCGTTTTTCGCGGTTCCCGACCGAGCTCAAGCGAGTGGCATATTTCATCGCCGCGCTCCTGGTCCAGGTCGGAATCTTCAGCACCCGCTGGAACGTGGTGATCGGAGGTCAGCTGTTCTCGAAGAGCTTGCGCGGGTTGACCGTCTACAAGCTGGAGCTGGACGGCATCGAGGGCCTGTTCACCTCCATCGGTCTTCTGATTCTGCCGTTCGTCATCCTCTATGTCCTGATCAAGGTGCTGCCGCCGTGGCAGGGGGTACCGCTCGTTGCCTCGGCGCCCGAAGCGGCTTCGGAAACCGGAGCGGCCTGAGCCGCGAGCCTCTTCAGGGGCTTTGATCCGAAACTCGGGTCCGCTGGAGATAGGCGAGGAGGTTGCGCAGGTCTTCGCCGGTCAGCTCGGGCCAGGGCTTGCCTTCGCCAAGAATGGCTTCTTTCATCACCGGAGCATGGCTCCATAGGGCCGCGACGAAAGCCGGCGAGGACTGGACGGCCGCGGTCCCCACCAGATCGGGTCCCTCATGGGCGGAGCCTCGGCCGCCGCCGTGGCATTCCGCGCATGCGTTGGCGGCAAACGCGTCCTTGCCTCGGAGCGGGTCACCGGGGTGGTCGGCGAACGGCAGAAAATAGAGGAAGGCGATGAGATCGGCCAGCTCGGCGGTCGAAAAGCTCGGCCAGCCGAGACCGCGGCTCCTCATCGCGTCGCTCATCACGGACGCATGGTTCCACATGATTCCGGCGATGGTCTCGGCCGAGCGGTGGAGGTCCGAATCGGTCAGATCCGGGCCGCCGTCTCCGCCGGTGGCATTCGTGCCGTGACACAGAGGGCAGCCGCGCTCGCGAAACAGCTCCCGGCCGCGGTTCGGGTTTCCCGGGGCGAGAAGCGTGCGCTCGGTCGGCCCCTCGGCCGCGGCTTGACGGAAGTAGGCGCTGAGATCGGCCAGCTCGCCCTCCTCGAAGCTGGCAACGCTAAGACCCGCGCCGCGGATGGTCTCGAACATCTCCGGACCGTGGTTCCAGATCGCCTGGGCTATGTAGAGCGGGGAGGCGAAGCTCTCGAGACCGTCGAGATCCGGCCCGAGGCCACTCCTACCGCCTAGTCCCGAGAGCTCATGGCACTCCCTGCAGCCTCGAGCGCGAAAAACGGTCCTGCCGGCGCGGGCATCACCGGGCCGCCCCAGGTACTCGATGAAATAGAGAAACGAGGTCAGCTCGACGACCTCGGGCTGCGACAGCTCGGGCCAGGGTAGCCTGGCGTCCGCGAAGCTGACACTCATGCCGGGAACGTGGTTCCAGAGCGCCGCCCCCAGATCGAGAAAGCTCCCTCCGAAGGCGGTGTGGCCGAGGTCGGGCCCGACCCCGGGTGTCGCGCCGGCGATGCCGTGGCACTGGATGCAATTGCGGCTCTCGAACAACTCGCGCCCGGCCAGAGGGTCGTCCGGGACCTTGGGGCCGGAGTCGGCGAACGCCACGCCCAAGAGGGCCAGTGCGAAGACCAGCCAGGTCAGGATGTCCTTACGCCTCATCTCGACTCCCGCTCGGGATCTCCTCGGCTTTCCCAGGGTCGGATACTGCCTCCCGGCTGCCGCGCCGCAAACCCAGAAAGACATAGGTCAGCACCGAGGCTCCGGTCAAGAAGATCGGAATGGCTACGATCGAGATGCCGAACGACGCCGACGGCACGTCGTGCAGTCGCCGCGACAATCGCAGCAAGTGGAGAATCCACCCACTGATGCCGAGGACGAAGACCCAGATCGCAGCGACCGAAACGACCTGCATCGCTGCTATCCAGGGTGGGGTTCTTGGGAACCGAGCCTCGCTCATGTCACTCTCCCCGTGGGTGCCGGATCCGGCAGGTAGCTTTCCACGCGCTCAGCGGTTTCGGCGACCGCTACCTCCTGACCTTCGCTGAGCTCCCAGACCGAGATCAGGGGGAAGAAGCGGGCGAACAGAACGAAGCCCAGGACGAAGGTGGCCAGGCCGCCCAGGAACATCGCCCACTCCACGACGCTGGGAACGTAGAAGCCGCTGGGATAGGCCAGCCGGGGATTGGCGAGCGACGGCACCACGATATTGAGGCGCTCGAGCCACATGCCCACCACCACCGCGAGCGAGGCCACCATGATGCCGGGGATGGTCCGGGTGCGTTTGAAGCTGAGAAGCGTCGCTGGGATCAGGAAATTGCAGACGACCATGCCCCAGAACGGAATCGCATAGGGTCCGGTGAACTTGTAGAAGAAGACCCGCATCTCGGCAGGCTCGTTGCCGAAGAAGGCGGTCAGGTACTCCGAAAACGTGAAGTAGAACCAAAGCAACGACATCACCAGCAGAAGCTTGGACAGATGGTCGAAGTGGATCTGCTTGAGGAAGCGCTCTAGGTGGAAGACCTTTCTGAGCGTGATCATCACGACCATCAGCGCCGCGATGCCCGAGAAGATCGCTCCGACGACGAAGTAAGGACCGAAGATCGTCGAGTGCCAGCCGGGCTGCAAGGTCATGGCGAAGATGTATGAGATGACCGTGTGGACGGACACCGCGATCGGAATCACCAGGACCATCATGATGTTGACCGCCCGCTCGAGCACCGCCCGCTGGCGCGGCGTGTTCTGCCAGTTCCAGGCCAGGAAGGAGTAGAGCCATCGGGGCCTGACGCCGCGGTCGCGGAGCAGCGCGATGTCGGGAATCATCGGAATGTAGAGATAGACGGTCGAAGCCATGAAATAGGCCGAGATCGAGCTCACGTCCCACAGGAGCGGTGACTGCAGGCGTCCGGCCGAGAAGATGTTGAGCATGCGCTCGGGGCGGCCCAGGTCGAGAACCGGATGAAACGCTCCGATCGCGAGCACCACGACCGTGATCACCTCGGCCATGCGAGTGATCGGCCGGCGCCACTCGGCGTTCGACAGCCTCAAGATTGCCGAGATCAGGGTGCCGGCATGGCTGATGCCGATGAAGAAGACGAAGTTGACGATATAGAAACCCCAGGCCACCGGCTGGTTGAGGCCGGTGACGCCCAGGCCATAGAGAATCTGGCGGCTGAAGAGCACCCAGCCTCCCAGGATGACCAAGACCAAAAGCGTGGCTACGACCCGGAACGCGCTTCCCGGCTGCTCGACCGAGCGTAGGAGATCGCTCACGTCTCGCTCGGTCAGCACGCGCTTTCTGGTATCGGGAGAACCGGGATTCCGAGGATTCATTCCTGCTCCTCGAGATAGAAGACCTTGGGCTTGGTGCCCAGATCCTCGTGCGGCCGGAATGCGCGCGGGCTTCTGGCTAGGCGGCTGACCCGGCTCTCGGGATCGTCGAGATCGCCGAAGACGATCGCCTCGGCCGGGCAGCTCTCGGCGCATGCCGGAGTGACCTCGCCGTCCCGGATCTCGCGGTCCTCGGCGCGGGCCCGCTCGCGGGCCTGGTTGATCCGGTGGTGGCAGAAGGTGCATTTCTCGACCACTCCGTGCGAGCGGAGCGAAACGTCGGGATTGGCTTTCTGCACGAGCTCGCCCGGCCACTCGGGCTGGTACCAGTTGAAGACCTTGGCGTTGTATGGACATGCCGCCATGCAGTAGCGGCAGCCGATGCAGCGGCTGTAGATCTGGCCGACGATGCCTTCGTCGCTCAGGTAGGTGGCGTGTACCGGGCAGACCCTCACGCAGGGCGGGTCGTCGCACTGGACGCACAGCACTGGCTGGTAGCGCACGTCGGCATGAGAGGCAGGGCCCGAGACCTCACGCAGCAGCCGGATCCAGTGGAACGCCCGGTCCACCTCGGTTTGCTCGGGTCCGACCGCGGCCAGGTTGTTTTCCTGGTGGCACGCAGCCATGCAATTGCCGCAACCGCTGCACCGGTCGATATCGATCGCCATTCCCCAGCGAGCCATCAGCCGTGACCTCCGGTGAGTGGTCTTGCGCCACCGCGTGGCCGCTTGCGCAGCAGGGTCGCGCGCACCCGTGTCGAGGCGACCGCGAGCGTGCCGGAGAGCGGGTCGGCGGCCGGCGCGACCAGCTCGATCGGGTTGGCGCCGACGCCCTCGGCTGCTCCACCCAGATCACGTCGACCGAGACCCCGGCATACGTGGGCGACCCCGGCGACCGATCCCGGCTCGATCTTGACGATCGCTTCGCACGGTGTGCCGGCTTCGTCGCCCGGCGTATCCAGCGCGACCCGATCGCCTTCTTCCAGATGGAGCTCATGGGCGGTCTCGGGCGCCAGCTCGACCCAGGTCTGCCAGCCGGAGAGGGCGGCGTAACCGTACATCTCGAGCAGCATTGGCGACACCACCCCGATGTCGCCGCGGCCCGTCATCGGACGAAATGGCACCAGCGCCAAGGAGCCTGCGTCCGCTTCCGGTCCCATGAACGCCGGCGGCTCGAAATGCGGCAGACAGGCCTCGTCCGGGCCTGCCTGAACCTCGAGTCCCAGAGCCTCGACGCCGCGGTGCAGGTCGTCCTCGTTTTCGACCGAGGCGGAGCCACTGGCGCGACGTCCGAGGTCGCGTAGGCGGCGCTCGAGCTCGAGGGAGAAGAACTCGTAGCGCCCGGTCGAGGTGCGGAACATCCTTTCCCAGTGCCCGCGGGCGAGAACCGGATTCCACCACCCGCCCTTTCTCGCCAGGTCCTTCCAGAAGGCCTCGCGGCCGCCGCGTTCGGAGAATCGCCAGCCCCGCTCCTCCAGAAAGTGCACCCAGGATTCCTCGAACGAGCCCGAGATCACCGAGCCCTGCCCTGACGTCCGGAGTCCCTCGAGCCTCTTCTTGAGGTAGTCCTCGTAGGACTCCCACGGCAGAGCTTCGAGCAGCTCTCCACCCGCGCGCTTCGCCAGCTCGAGCAGGACGTCGCCCGGGCTACGCGACTCGAAGAAGGGCTTCACGACCGGCTGGGTGATACCCAGGACGCTGAAGGCGACGCCGGCCGGTGTTGTCGACTCCTGCCAGGCCTCGAGATAGAGACTCGTGGGCAGGACGATGTCCGAGGCCGCGGCGGTCTCGTCCTTGAACGGCGACATCGACACGACCAGCGGGATTCTCCCGAGCGCGTCTTTCAGGTCGCGACCGGCTGGACTGTCGTTCACCGGGTTGGTTCCGACGACGAACAGGACCCCGAGATCCTCGGCGGCCAGGAGGGACTCGACCGGATCGACAGCAAGGCCCGCGGGTCCCGGCGTGCCGTCGAAGAGGCCTCCCGTGCCGGGCTCGATCGCGAGCGGCGCCCCAGTGGTCTCGGTCATGGCGGTGAACGGGATCGTCGACGGCAGGACGATGCCTCCCGGCCGATCGAACGCCCCCAGGAGAGCGTTGAGCGCATGCACCGCCAGCGCGTTCCACGTCGCGTTGGTTCCGGCGGTTGCCTCGCCGCCGCACACCACCACCGGACGCTCGGCTCTCGCGAGACGTCTGGCGACGCGGATGATCTGACCAGGATCCGAACCGCTCAGCCTTGCCGCCCGGTCCGGGTAGTACTGCTCGAGCAGGAGGCGACGGAATCCCAATCGGCTCCTGCCACCCTCGTCGGTCCAGTCGTCGAACCCGAAGCAGTGATCCTGAACAAAGCGGTGGTCGTAGCGGCCCTCACGCACCAGGACATGGGCGATCCCGAGCGCCGCGGCGGCATGTGTCCCGGGAGCCACGGCCAAGCGCTCCGCTGCCTTGGTGGCGGTGGGCGAGAGCCGGGAACCGACGTGGACCAGGGTTGCCCGATCGCGGTTGTCGCGTGAGCCGATCATTGCCGCGATTGCGTGAATCGGGGCAGCACCGTCTTCGAAGAGGTCCAGGCCGACCGACAGGACAAGGTCCGAGTTGGCCAGATCGAAACCCGGAACCTGGTCGAGACCCTGTGAGAGCCTGAACGGCAGGGCGTCGACGCTGTGCCGGCGGGCAATATTGACCGAGCCGAGCGTTCGGGTGAATCGATCGGCGAGGTCGTGAAACAGGCGCCCCGGCTCGCCGTTCAGAAATGCGATCCGGACGCCGGCGCCCGCGTCTCGAAGCTCGCCCAACCGATCGGCGATCTCGGTCAGAGCTTGGTCCCAGGGGATCGTCAGGAAGCCGCCATCGCCCTGACGGCGAAGCGGACCTTGGAGGCGGTTCGGCGCATAGAGAACCTCGAGGCCGGCCTGGCCCACCGGGCACAGGCCACCGCGGTTTAGAGGATGGCGCCGGTTTCCCTTCAAGCCGACCGGCAGGTCATCGACCAGGCGCACGGTGAGCCCGCATCCGCCCTCGCACAGGCCGCAGATCGTGTTCATCTCGCGCTCGATGCCCGGTCCCCGCAGAGCCAGCTCCACCATCCGGTCCGGCACCAGAAAGCGCCCACAGGAACCCAGCGAAACGGTTCCGACGGCGCCGCCCAGGACCTTCAGAAACTCACGCCGTTCGAGGATCATTTCGGTTGGTTCGCTTTGGTAAAGGTCGGTCGGTTAGAAATGACAGTGGATGCAGTCGTTCGACGCGCCCGACTCGTTGTGACATTCCATGCAGTTGTCCATGGTCGGCCGCCAGTGGACTCGGCTGACCGGTTCGATCTGCTGGCCCACCGGTCCGTGACAGCGCTCGCATTCGATCGCGGCGATCGACGCGTGCCGCCGGTGAGAAAAATAGACATGGTCGGGAACTCGATAGACCTTGCGCCACGGCACCGGCTCGCCGGCCACGATGTATTCGACCAGCCGGGCCTCCGCAGCCGACTCTCCCTGGGGCTCTTCGTGGCAATCGGCGCAGTTGTCGATGTTGGGTATGGTCGCGCGAACGGAGGTCAGCGCGTAGAGGTGACAGTCCACACACTCGAAGCCGAGCTCTTCGACGTGGATGTTGTGATTGAAGCCAATCGGTTGCCGGACGGGCCAACCGCTATAGAAAGGCGACTTCGGAGTCAGGACAAGCAGGGTACCTGCCGCGACCAATGCCGCGACGCCGATGAAGACCACGGGCGCGCGACCTACCATGGATCGGTGGCGCGGGTCTCGGTTGGAGAGACGCGGCACTGAGCTGCCTGCTGCGAAGTTTCCATGCTCGGATTTGGCCCGCTTCGCCGGTTGTTCGCGGCCTGTGGTGATGCCACTGGGGCTGGCCCGAGGCTAGTCAAACATTGTTCGGTGGGAAACACCCAAGGGCATGGCGCTGCGGGCCCGCCTGTTGGGGTTGGCTCGGGGTCGCCACAACCCACCTGATACCGGGTGGTGTCTCGAGACAGGCAGCGGCATGCTGCCAATGCGGGATCCGCGCGGCTCCGAGCCGAAGCGCACCGCATGGTCTTCAGGTCCTCGAGGAGGATCGCAGAATGTACATCGAGAGTCGGATTCGAAGCTCCGGTGGGGCGGCCAGGGCCGTGTTCGCCCTGGTGGCCGTGTTGCTCGCCGCCCCCGCCCTCGCGCAGGACAGCGACGAGTGCCTGGACTGCCACGACCCAGGTGATGACACTCCGGACGCGAGCGCACCGATCGGCGCAGTGGCCGAGTCGGTCCACGGCTTTGCAGAGTGCCTCGATTGTCACCCGGGAGCCGAGACCGATGAGCACATGGAGGGAGGGCTGACGCCGGGCTGCGCCGATTGCCATGACGAGACCGTCGCAGCTCTCGAAGCCAGTGTTCATGGCCGGCAGGGTGGAGCGGCAGAGTGGGCGAACGGCGGCTGCCAGGTGTGCCACGGTCCGGTTCACCGGCTGGTGGCGCAGAGCGAGCCGGCCTCACCGATCCACCGGTCGCGGATCGCCGAGACCTGCGGCGTCTGTCACGCGGATACGGCGCTCGCCGAGGAGCTGGGTATTCGGCTGGTCCAGCCGCTGGCGGCCTATTCGGCGAGCGTGCATGCACGGGCCGTGGCCGAAGGAAACGGTGGGGCTAGGTGCACGAGCTGCCACGGCGCTCACGACATCCTGCCCTCCGTTGAACCGAGCTCGAAGGTGCATCGCGAGCAGGTGCCCGAAACCTGTGGCGACTGCCACGAGGAGATCGCAGCGGTTTTCGAGGCCAGCGTCCACGGCAAGGCCTCGGCGCACGGCATCCAGGAGTCACCGGTGTGTACCGACTGCCACGGCGAGCACCGCATCCTCGGTCCCGACTACGAGGACTCTCCGGTGTATGCCACCAACATTCCGAAGATGACGTGCGGTCGCTGTCACGCTGATTTGAGCCTCTCGGACAAGTTCGGTATCGCCACCGACAAGGTGCCGGCCTACGCCGACAGTTTTCACGGCCTGGCCTCGCGTGCGGGATCGATTACGGTCGCCAGTTGCTCGTCGTGCCACGGTGTGCACGACATCTTGCCGTCATCGGATCCCGCGTCACACATCCACGCCGACAACCTGGCGCAGACCTGCGGCAACTGTCACCCGGGTGCCGGAAGCCGGTTCGCCATCGGTCCGGGGCACGTTCTGCGCCGACCCAGAGCGAGCATGTAGCGGCCTATTGGGTGCGCAGGATCTACCTATCGTTGATCTTCGTCACGATCGGAGCGATGTTGCTCCACAATCTGTTCGACCTGTACCGAAAAGCGCGGCATCGGGAGTCCAGGCCGGTCGAAGAGCGTGCCGATCCGTCGCCGTGGATCGACATCGAATAGAACTCGAGGATGTTGTCTTGTGAGATTTCCCGGTTGAGAGAGACCTCCGAGCCCTCCCGGTGGCAGCGGCCGCAGAGCACGGGCACATTCATCACCGCCGTCATCGCTTGCGGGTCCGACGATGGCAGGATGTTGTGGCCGCCGTGGCAGTCGG
>JBHHWO010000161.1:0-9384 GCA_046756565.1 Thermoanaerobaculia bacterium
CTAGGTGACGCTGCTACTCCGGGTGGCGTGTCTTGCCCGGTAGACGTGATCAGGGATTCTTCGCTGCGCTCAGAATGACCGCCGGCCCCTAGAGCGCCTGGATCTCGACTTCGAGTTTCGCGAACTCGCCGTCGACGTCCTTCAAGCCCGCCTGGAGGTCGCGTAGGGTCTGCCCCTCGGCGCGCACGAAACGGGTGTAGGGGGCGATCGAGCTCTGGATCCGCTCGGCGCTCTTTTCGACCTCGCGGTCGAACTGGCCAGTGAGTCCGTCCATGAGCTGGGTGCGCAGGGCCACGATCTTGTCGCGAAGCTCCCTCTTGGCCTTGCGTTTGCGCGCCGGCAGGATGAACAGGCCCACGAGCGCGAGTGCCGACGCCGCCAGAATCCCGGTGATGTCCATGACCTGCGTGGTGGCGAGTGCCGTGAAAAGGGTCCCCAGTCCGAGAGCGCCTGCCTCGACGACGGCGGTGCCGGCGATTGCGGTTCGGACTCCTTCGGCGAGCTGCTTGGCCTGGGTGCTCTGGTCGAAGGCGTCGATCGAGTCTCGCGCGGCGCGGCCGACGCTGTCCAACAGCTGCTTGCGGTTGTAGTCGAAGCGCCCGAGCTGGCCGAGCACCTCGGTATCAGAGCCAGGAGAGCCTTCAGAGCCAGGGGAGCCGGCGGACCGGGCGGCGTGGCTCTGTCGCCGCCGCTCGATGCGAGCGGAGACTTCCTGCCACTGTTCGATCTCGGCCGAGACCAGCCAATCGATGACTTCATGGACCTTTTCTTCGAGCCGTTTTGGGGTTTCTCCGACGACCTTGCGCTCGAATTCGGCGCGAATCCGGTCCTTGTTCATGAGATCCAGGGCACGGGTGAGCCGAAGCGTGTCGTCGAAGAACTCGACGCCCCGCTTTTCGAAGGCCAGCAGCTCGTTGTCGACGTCGGTGAGCCGGAAACGAAAGGCCGCTCGCAGGTCCTCTTGATAGAGGGCCAGCTGGGTGTCGATCTTCTCGAGCGCCTGGATGTCGGCCGACAGCACCTCGAGCCGGCCCTGGACGTTCGAGAGCGTTCGCCCGGCCACGCGACGGCCGACGCCCAGAGGGCTCATCAGCTTGAGGCGAATTCTCTCGGTCTCGTCGAGGACGTGAGTGATGTATTCCTCCAGGTCGTGGAACCGGCTCTCCGCGATCAGCATGGCGTTGCCATCGCGCTTGCCTTCGAATGCCTGCTTCGCCGAGATCAGATGGATCTCCGGGTCGACGTCGAGCAGACGCTGCGCGTTCTCGCGCACGAAATCGTGGACCTTCCAGCGATCTTTGTCGGAGACCAGGAAGTCCATCTTGTTGATCACCAGGACCAGCTTCTTGCCCCACTCGCGGATGTCCGAGAGGAACGCCCGCTCACTTTCGGTGAACGGGCGATCCGCCGAGGTGACGAACAGCACCAGGTCGGCCTTGGGAATGAACTCCTGGGTCAGCGCCTCGTGCTCTCGATCGAGGGCGTTGGTCCCCGGGGTGTCGACCAGATGTACCTGGCGCAAGAAATCGACCGGCTCGGTCAGCACTTCGATGCCCTCGCCGTCCACTGCCCGGGAGCTCTCGGCGCCGTAGGTGATCCGGTGAATGCGGCTGGTCGTCGGAGTGACTCCTTCTGCCAGCACCGTCCGGCCGAGAAACGCGTTGAGGAACGCGCTCTTGCCCGAGTTGAACTCGCCGACCACGACCAGCAGAAAGAGCTCGTCGAGCGACGCCAGGGCGTTTTCGAGTGTCTCGCGCGTGATCGCCGCGCCGCCGCCGCGCTCGACGACCGCCTGGAGCTCACGCAGAGCGTGCCGCTCGCGCGCGAGGATCTCGCGCTGCTCCTCACTCAGGACCGTTTCGAGCATCAGAGGCCCGGTTCTACCACGGGCCGGTCAGGGTCGCGGCGGGATGCGGGTATCGAGAGTGTCGATCTTGGGCCGTTTGTCGAACCGGCAACTGCCGCCGACCGATGACTTCAGGCTGTTGCAGCGGCTCTGCAGGTTCCTGGGCTTGGGCTGCTCTCCGCCGGTGGCCCAGAGGGTGAGCGCCCGGAACGAGGCCCACTCTTCGACCTCGCTGAAGCCGCAGTGCGAGGAGCTCTTCTCCCGGATCACCCCGAGCGTGAGGTTCTCGGCCGGCGCGATGTCCGCGTATTCGCGCACGTTCTGGACGTAGAAGACCGGATCCTGCGTCGTGTGCAGGGCAATGACCTTGGTGTCGCCGGTCTCGCCCTCGAGCTGGTAGAAGCGGTCGAGCTTCGGGCGCGCGCCGGTTTCGGGAAACGCACGCTGGACCGTGTTGTTGACGAAGGGCAGGCCATAGTCGACACCTTCGTTGCCGACCGGGAGCTTGCCCTTGAGCTTCTTGCGGTCGCGCACCAGGTCGGAAAGACCGAAGGTCGCGTGTTGCATGGCCTCCTGCAGGCCGTCGTCCTCGATGCCCGTGATCTGGGTGATCTGTCGCATCCGCCACTTCTGCTCGATCGACCGGTTCGATCTCTTGTCGTCGACGCCGGTGCAGAGATTGACGGCGGCCGCGATGTCGGCAGGCTCGAGGTCGTGCGGTTTCGGTAGACCCTTTGGCCCGCCGGGAATGGCGGCGCCCTGCACGCCGCCGCAGATGGCATCGTAGATCAGCCTCAGGTCGAGCGTGCCCTCCCAGTTCTGGGCGCCGGCCAGCGGTCCGCACATGGCGAGGATCCCGGCGACGTTGCCCAGATCGGCGATCTCGACCGCACCCAGGGCCACCAAAGCTCCGGCCGACTCGCCGGTGAGATAGACGTTATTGGGTTCCCCGTAGCGCGCAACAAAGGTGTTGTAGACCTTCTCGAGGTCCCGCTTCGACTTGAAGAGCGGCCAGCCGGTGACGCTGTAGCTGGTGGTCGCAATCGCGAACCCGTCATCGAACTGACGCTGGGCGAGTGGCGGGAAGTTGTCGAATTCTTTGAAGCCGAAGTAGTTCGAGGCGTGATTCCAGATGACCAGATCGCCGTTCCACACCGTGGGCCTGGCGAGCAGGAACGACGAGCCCCCGGCGGCCCGACCGTCGAAGCAGTCGCAGTTCGCGACCTCGAAGGATACGGTCTCGCTCCAGGCACCGGCGCCGAGCGGGTTGATCCCCCGCACCCGCCAGGTGTGGGTACCCGGTCCGAGCACAGCCGAAGTGAACCGGCAGATGCCGCCCGAGCAGGCGGTTTCGGCGGCCACGACCGTGGAGGCGCCGAAGGCGTCCTCGATCTCATACTCGAACGCCGCCTCGACGATCTCCCACTTGAACGTCGGGGTCTGGTCGAAGATCCTCTCGGTGGGATCGAGGGCGACCGGCGCGATGGCAGGTGGACCGTCGATCACCGTGAAAGCGGTCCGGTCGGTCCAGGTGCCGCCGCAGACGTTCTGCGCCTGCACGCGCCAAGTGTACTCGCCCGTCGGGAGCGGATTCTCGACGGCATAGATGCACCGGTTGCCTTCGCACTCGTCGACACCCGTCACCACGGTGTCCAGAATGATTCCCCGGCGCGCTTCGGTGATCTCGATCTGATATCCGGCCGTGTTGGACACCGGCTTCCACTCGAGCTCGGCCTCGAGGCCGCCCTGGATGAAGAAATCGCCCTTCGGCCCGAAGGTCTTGACGATCCTCTTAGGTGCCCCGAGCACGATGGTGAAGGACTCATTGGCAGTCCAGGGGCCGTAGCCGCGGGTGTTGCGGGTGCGGATGCGTGTCGAGAACGTGCCGCCCGGCAGCCCGCCGGGGATGGTTACTCGACAGTCGGACCCGGTACAGACGTCGCCTTCCTGCAGCCACTCGTCGTACCTGTTGCCGCCGGAGCCGTCGACCTGGACTTGGAACCAGTTGCCACAGGCCGTGCCGGCGACCGTTTCCTTGCGCCATTCGATCGCCGTGTTCTTGCCGCACGCCTTGCCGGCCGGAGACACGATTTCGGCGGCGCCGGGCAGGCCCGCGCTGCCCAGGACGCGGAAGAACTCGTCGGCCAGGATGTTGTAGCCGGCCGTGTTGGGGTGGCCGACGGGGTCTTGGCCGCCCTGCCAGTAGTTCTTGTTGAAACAACTCGCCTGCTGGGTGCCCTCGGGGCAAAGCTTGAGCCACGAGTCGACAAAGCAACGCCGCTCGGTGGCCGCCTGTGAAGCGATCCCGCCGCGCAGGTTTCGGGCGGCCTGGTTTCGCGGAACGATCCCGGATTTGTTGAAGTTGGCCTGAAACCAGATGATCGAAGACTGCGCGGTTCCCGCATTTCGCGCCTTGGCTCTGGCGGCCATCTGAGCGAGATTGAACTGGACCGTGGCGACCGACACTCCCGTGTTGATGTCGTTGGTGCCCTCCATGAGGATGACCAAATCCCAGGGGCGTTCACTCAAGACCTGGGTGAGCCGGGTCAGGCCCGCGAGCGTGGTCTCGCTGGGCTTGCCGCGGTTGGCGAACGAACACATCGAAGAAGCGCAGTTGTAGTACTTGGAGCGAGGCAGCCGCCCGATGAAGCCACAGGTGTCGGCGTTGGTCTGCTTGCAAGGCGTGCCGGCCCCGGTGTCGAACCCCTGGCCGTTCATGATGCTGTCGCCGAACCCGACGACCTGAAAGACCGCGGCCTCTGCCCCGGCGCCGATTCCAATGAGAAGGGCGACGGCGAGCGTGGCGCTCAGAAACGCCGAGTGTTTCATCGGCGAGGCTCCATCGGCTTTCGCGAGGCGCTGCGCCATGGCCAGGACAGCGTCGCCTGCGCCCTGGAGTCGATCACCACCAGTGGACGCTCTTCGTATGGCTCGACAAAGGCTCGTGCTCGGGTATTGCCCGAGCGATCGAGCTCGACGAGATTCCAGACCTCGGGCTCGACGCTTCGATAGGACACGAAGCTGCGCCCGTCCCGGGTCTCGAGCTCGGGCTTGACCGTGCCGCGGCCGTCGAGCGTCTCACCCGTCGTCCATCGGCTTCCGTTCCAGCGCGCGGTTCGAACCCGGTAGTCGGCTCCGTCGAAGAAGCTCCAGGCGGCGTGAGCGGTGTCGCCATGGGCGATTACCGTCGGCAGTACGTCCGGCACACCGTTGTCGGCGTGAACTCGCCGGGCACTCGTCCACTCACCGTCGACTCGCCGGCTCCAGAAGATGTCGTCGTCCGTGCCGTCATATCCGGCCCAAAGGACGAGCCAGGTGCCGTCGTCCAGAACTGTGGAGGCCAGGGCGAGCTGCGCGCGGCCGGTCGCCGGGGAGACGATCTCGATGTGCTCCCAGGAGGAGCCGTTCCAGATCGAGGCCCGGATCGAGAAGTCGTCCTGGCCGGTTCCCTCGAGCCAGACCACCCCTTCCATTCGATCGCCGTCGGTCAGGAGTACCGGAGCCGTTCGCAGAGGCTCGGTCTGGAAGGGGAGAGTGGGCAGTTCGGCGGTCGAGCCGTTCCGGTGGTACAGAAAAAACAGATCGCCGGAACCCTGGTCGTCGCCGGCAATGACGACGCCACCCTCGGCCGCGACCGCGAACCGCGGCTTGTGATGCCGGCCGAGCGCCAGGCTCTCGGGCTCTGCGCCGGAGCGCCAGATCCGAGCGGATCCCTGGCCGACTTCGAGAGCGATCTGGGCCTGGCTCGGCGTCGCCAGCCAAAGAATAGAGATCACTGCAAGCGCGGGCAGCGTCAAGATCTTCCCAAGGGCCTTCGCCAGCGTCCAGCTGTCGGAACGAGTTGTCATGGTGAGAGTCGGGTCGTGAGGCTCGGGCCGAGACTGGCCGGACCCGACGAAAACCTAACGCCCCAGAGGGCATACGGTCAAGTCCCAGTCGTCAGAAGGCAGTCTAGAGCTGACCCGCGCGCTGGGTCGCTTTGACCACCGCCTTGATCAGGGTCACGCGCAGCCCGCCTTCCTCGAGCTCGAGAAGCCCATCGATCGTACATCCGGCCGGGGTGGTGACCTCGTCTTTGAGCAGCGCCGGATGGCTGCCGCTGTCGAGCACCATACCGGCGGCGCCCAGAGTCGTCTGGGCCGCCAGCAGCGTGGCCACGTCTCGCGGCAGGCCGACCTTGACGCCGGCCTCGGCCAGGGACTCGAGGATCACGTAGATGAACGCCGGTCCGCTCGCGGAGAGTCCGGTCACGGCGTCCATGTGCTTCTCGTCCAGAACCACTGTGCGTCCGACCGCGTCGAAGAGAGACCGGGCGAGCTGAAGATGTCCCTCCTCGGCAAAGCGGCCCGCGCTCAGCCCGGTCATGCCCGAACCGATTACGGACGGCGTGTTGGGCATGGCTCGCACCACCGGCACGTCGTCGAGGTGCTCCTCGATGGCCGAGGTAGGAATCGAGGCCGCAACCGAGATCAGGAGCTTGCCGGCCATCTCCGATGCGATCTCGCGGCAAACGGCCTCGACACTCGCCGGCTTGACGCACAGAAGCACGATGTCGGCTGCCCGGACCGCAGCCAGGTTGTCGGTCGCCACCGGTAGTCCGAAGACCTCCGTACGCTTCTCTGCGTTGTCTTCGTGATGGACGGTCGCCGAGACCTGCTCGGCGGACACCAGTCCCTGATCGAGGAAAGCTCGCAGGAGGATACCCCCGAGCTTCCCCAGTCCCACGATTCCGATGCGTTGCTCGATCTTGGCCTCGCTCATTTCGGATCCTCCGGTCGGTAGCCGGCTTCGACCTCCAGGACCCAGCCTCGCTCCGATTCGAGTCGAGCGCGGATCCGGTCGCGGACCGGCCGGACCTCCGATGAGAACACAGTTTCACCCTCGACGCGCGAGCCCGAGGCCAGTTGCGGAGTCGCTAGATCGAGCCGGGGAGCGCCGCCGAAGGGTCCGGGTCGATCAGGCTGGCCAGCCACCAGGACACGAAACGACGGTGTCACGCCCGCGCTGCGGCGGGCAAGGATCGGCATACGCGCCGGCAACTTCGGCCGTCGCGGTCCGTAGAATAGGACATGTTGACCGGTGGGCCTTCTGTGAAGAAGTTGTTTGCGCTCGGGCTCGTGTCTTGGGCCGTGAGCGGTGGCGGATTCGCGCAGGACGATGCCGCCGACACGCGGGGGCCTGAGGAGTATCGGATCGAGCGCGCGACCTCGGAGATCAGGATCGACGGGGTTCTGGACGAGCCGGCCTGGAACTCGGCCCTCGCGATTCCGCTCGGCTACGAGTGGTTCCCGGGTGACGCTATCGAGCCGCCGGTCGAGACCACGGCACTCCTGACCTACGACGATGCGAGGTTGTACGTCGCCTTCGATGCGCGCGATCCGGAACCCGAGCAGATCCGGGCCCATCTGATGGATCGGGACCAGATCAACACCTTCGTGCAGGACGATCACGTGACCCTCATGATCGACGCCTTCAACGACGAGCGACGAGCCGTCCAGTTCCGGATCAACCCGCTCGGCGTCCAGGCCGACGCCATCTTCAGCGAGGTCGATGGGATCGAGGATTTCTCGTGGGACATCATCTGGGATTCCGCCGGCGCGATCTCCGACTCGGGCTTCGTGGTCGAGATCGCCCTGCCGTTCAACCAGCTTCGGTTTCCGCGCACCGACGCCGCTCAGACCTGGGGTATCGAGCTCGGCCGCTCCTACCCGCGCAGCAACCGTCACCGCATCGCCGCCAACTTCAGGGACCGGGACCGCTCGTGCCTCCTGTGCCAGATCGACAAGGTCACGGGATTCGTGGGTCTCGAGCCCGGCCGCAATCTGGAGTTCGACCCGACGCTGACCGTTGGGCGCACCGATAGACGAGCCGATTTTCCCGACGGCCCGCTCGTGAGCGGTGATGAGAACACCGAGCCGGGTCTCTCGGTGCGCTGGGGGATCACGCCGAACGTGTCCCTCAACGCCACGATCAACCCGGATTTCTCGCAGGTCGAAGCCGACGTCGCCCAGCTGGCGGTCAACGAGCGGTTCGCGCTCTTTTTCGAAGAGAAGCGGCCGTTTTTCCTCGAGGGTGTCGACTTCTTCTCGACTCCCTTCCGAGCGGTCTTCACCCGCACGGTCGTGGATCCGAAATGGGGACTCAAGCTCACCAGCAAGGAAGGCAAGAACGCATTTGGCGTGTTCGTGGCGGAAGACCGGTTCAACAGCCTGCTCTTCCCCGGCAACCAGGGTTCTTCTTCGGCATTTCTGGACCTGGACGTCACCGCTTCGGTGCTGCGCTACCGGCGCGACATCGGAAAGAACTCGACCCTGGGGGTGCTGTTCACCGGACGCGAGGCCGACGACTACCACAACCGGGTCGGTGGCCTCGACGGCTTCTTCCGGTTGAGTGAGACCGACACGGTGGAGTTCCAGTACCTGAACTCCAACACGCAATACCCCGGCGCCGTTGCCGGTGCGTTCGATCAACCGGCGAACAGCTTCGATGGAGAGGCGTTTCGGGTCAACTACGATCACCAGGCCCGCAAATGGCTTTGGTTCACCAGCTACCGCTCTCTGGATCCCGAGTTTCGCGCCGACAGCGGTTTCATCACCCGAGTCGATCTGGAGCGCGCCACCGGCACGCTGATCCGCCGTTTCCGGGGCGGCGACGACGACTGGTGGAACCGGGTCGATGTCGGCCTGTTCACCGAGCGCTCGGAAGATCATTCCGGCCGGTTGACCGAGCAGGGCATCGACTTCTTCGCCAACGTCTCCGGTCCGCTCCAGTCCTTCGCCGAGATCTCGCTGGAGCGCAACAAGGAGTTCTTCGGAGGCGTTCTCTACGAAGACCTGGAACGTGTTCAGTTCTACGGCGAGTTTCAGCCCACCGGGGCGGTGGAGCTGTCGTTCTTTACCGACCAGGGTGAGACCATCGATTTCAGCAACAACCAGCCGGCGGACCTGACGCTGCTGGTTCCGGGGATCGAGGGAAAGATCGGCCGGCACATCAACGTCAAGCTGGATCACACCCTGCAACGACTCGATGTCGAGGGCGGAGAGCTCTTCGAGGCGAACCTCTCGCAACTCCGTTTCATCTACAACTTCAATGTGCGCATGTTCGCCCGCGCGATCTTCCAGTACACCGACATCGCCAGGGATCCCCTGCTCTACAGTTTTCCGGTCGAGGCGGAGTTCGAGAACCTGTTCACGCAACTCCTGTTCTCTTACAAGGTCAACCCGCAGACGCTGCTCTTCGTCGGGTACTCGGACAACCGGCGGGGGGGTCCGGGGCTTGGTTTGACGCAGTCGGATCGGACCTTTTTCCTGAAACTAGGCTACGCCTGGATTCTCTAGTGGCGGCCCGATACGAGGGCATCTGCGGCGTTGCGCTTCGGCTCGTGCTCCTCGACGTACTGCGTGTACGCCTGCGTCGCGCTCACCTCGCGCGCCTTGCATCTGCACTCGTCTCGGACCGCCACTGGCAGCACCCAGCTCCGCCTGCGCTTCTGCTCCTTACCCGCCTTGCTGCTGCCTCACTCGAGCGTCAGAGACCAG
>JBHHWO010000162.1:0-9346 GCA_046756565.1 Thermoanaerobaculia bacterium
TAGCTGTGCACGGCTAGAGCGCCTTCGAGGTCCCGCTTGCGGGCGTCGGGCAACCGATCGAATAAATCCCCGCCCGGTGGCTGTTTCATCGTACAGAGGGTACCGTAGCCGGCCGGGACCCATGAACGTGGTGAGGAAGTTGAAGCGTATTTCGGGGGTCCTGCTCGTGTGCGCCGTGGCCTGGGCTCCGTGGGCCGGCGGCGAGTCACCAGCCTCTCCGAATGTGCCGGACCTGATTGCGATCGAGATCGAGGCTCCGGAGGAGCTGACGCGCGCCGCCGTGCGGCTTCGCGGGTGGCAGGACCAACGGCTCGCGAGCTTTGCTCGGCTGATCGGCCTGGATGCGCGGTCGCATGACCTGCCGCTGTCCATCCGGGCGGTCCTGGCACCTGAAGAGAAGGCCGCCGATTTGGGCGCCCCGGAATGGGTCGCCGGCTACGCGCGCGGCGACGCCGGAGTTGTCGTGTTGTTTCCGGCAAGAGTGCCGGTCTATCCGGATCGCTCTCTGGAGGAGCTGCTGGGACACGAGGTAGCACACATCCTGGTGTTCCGGGCCGCCGGCGGCCGCCCGCTGCCGCGCTGGTTCCACGAGGGCCTGTCTATGCTGGCGGAGGAGGCTTGGGGGCTCGAGGACCGGTCACGGGTCGCGCTGGCGCTCCTTCGTCACGGGCGCTCGAGCCTCGACCAGCTCGAAGGCCGCTTCAATCAGCCGGGCCAGGTGGCCCGTTCCTATGCGCTCGCGGGTGCCTTCGTGCGCGAGCTGGTGGGGCGCGAGGGCCGCGAATTCCCGGCGAGCCTGCTGGCTCGGGTCTCCGCCGGAGAGGACTTCGAAGCGGCCTTCGCGACGGTCACCGGCACGACTCTCGAAGAGGCCGAGAGCTCGTTCTGGCGAAGGTTGACCTTCTGGTACCGCTGGCTGCCGTTCCTGACCAGCTCGACGACGCTGTGGATGGGGATCATGTTTCTGGCGCTGGTCGCGATCCGCCGGCGCCGCCAGCGGGACCGGGCTCTCGAGGAGAGGTGGGCGCTCGAAGAGGCGTCGGAAGCCGAGCGGCTCCGAGAGCCGGAAAGGCTGGGCGGCGATCAGATCGACGACGAGCGGCTCGGGCCGGTCAACTGAGCTGCGGCGCTAGCCGCTGCCCCAGATCCGCTCGAGGGTCCGGTCCCGGCCACACCCGTACCGGTAGCGCTTGTAGTGGACGGGGTTCTTCTTGTAGAAGTCCTGGTGATACTCCTCCGCGGGCCAGAATTCGCTCGCGGGTTCGATCTCGGTGACGATCGGCCCATCCAATATTCCGGATTCCTCGATCATTCTTTTGGATTCCCGCGCCAACCCGCCCTCGTCCTCGCCCCGGTAGTAGATTGCGGTGCGGTACTGGGAGCCCTTGTCGCAGAACTGGGCGTTCTCGGTCAGCGGGTCGATATTGCGCCAGAAGACGTCGAGAAGCTCCTCGTAGCTGACCCTCTCGGGGTCGTACAGGATCTCCACGGCTTCCGCGTGTCCGGTGCGCCCATAGGAGACGTCTTTGTAGGTCGGGTTCCGCTCGGGACCGCCGGTGTAGCCCGAGGTCGTCGACACCACCCCTTCGAGCTCGTCGAAGGGCGGCTCCATGCACCAGAAGCATCCGCCGGCGAAGGTAGCTTTCGCCAGGCCGGTCTCGCCGACGGCTGCCGCGTCGGGCTGGTCCGCGTGCGCCAGTTCGGCCCCGGTGCCGGAGCAAGCTGCCACCAGAAGGGCCGCAGCGAGGGCCGTTAGGCCCCGGCGCGAGCGCAGCTGGACGCCCACCCTCACTCGCCGCCCTCGGCTTCTGATTTGCGCGAGTAGACGAGCTTCTGCATGACCGCCCAGTTCTGACCCTCATCGACCGAGCTCTCGCGCTCCATCTTGAAGGTGTCCTCGGCGATGTCGTAGATCTTCATACGCTCGTAGATCGTCAGGCCGAACATCATCGTGGGTGTCTCGGTGACCAGGTCGTCGAGAATCAGCGCCCCCTCTTCGTTCCAGGTGCCGGCCAGGATGTCCATCGAGCCGGTGGCGGAGTTGATCAGGGTGGCGACGTATCGATCACGGAACTGGTCGTAGGACAGGGTGCGGACGGCGCTGGTACCGGTGGGTCCGGTCCAGCTTTCCTCGAACATCGCACCGCGGAAGTGCGACTCGATCATCGACTCCTGCTCACGCTCGGTGAACGGGGCCTGCGGGTTGTTGCGGGCCTCGACGGCCACCGCCCACGACCCGGCAAGGCTCTGCAGCCTATCCATGCCGAAGGGAGGCGGCATGGCGAACATGGAGTCGTCCAGCTCGACGTTGGCTTCGATCCTGGCCGCATCGACGACTCGGTGGCGCGTGTACCACTGAGTCTCGGTGTAATGGGGAATCAGGACGCCCGCGACTTCCTGAAAGTCGTCGAACCAGGTTCTCTGGGTCATCGGCCGCCCGAAGTCGGAGCCCGGGGAGTCCCGTGCGACCTCGAGATGAGTCTCGGGGTCCAGGTACCAGGTCTCCTTGGATTCGTCGGCGCGCTCGATCTCGACGGCGATTACCGGCTGACCATCGAGATCTTGGGGTCCCAGGAGTGTGGCCTTGTGCCCCAGAGCTTCGATGTCGAATAACGGCGTGGCAAAGTCACGCTCCCGCTCGGCGACTGCCAGGTCAGCGCCCGTGAGCTCGGTGGCGCCCTTCTTGAGGAACCGGTTGTCCGACCAGCTCTGGGTGCCGTCGCTTCCCATGATGACCAGCTGATCGCCCCACATGTGGTCCATGTGGAAATTACGGCTCCGGGTCTTGTGTAGAGTGAACGGGAAGACCTTGCTGAAAGCGGTGAAATCGCCGGTCAACTTCAGGTTGTCGATGGCGTTCCACGCCTCGCGGCCGCCCTTGGCTTCGATGTGCCTGGCAATGACGTCTTCGGCGTTGCCTTCATGATGCTCGGCGGCGACCGGAGCCACGGCGAACCACATGCCGGCGACGGCGAGTGCGGCGCACCTCGAGAACTGCTTCATGACGCACCGCCCTGACGCAGATCATAGGCGACCAATTCGGAATGAGAGCGCAGGTAGAGGATGCCGTTTGCAAGCGTGGGCGCGGTCCAGGTTTTGCCGCTCAGCGCCTGGACGCTGCCGAGCTCGGTGTAGCCCTCGGGTGAGGCGGCGACCCGGAGCAGCTTGCCGCGGTCCGAGAGCACGTAGAGGTGACCGTCGGCCAGAATCAACGATCCTTTGCCGAGGCCTCGCTTCGCCCAGGCCAGCTCCCCGGTGGCCGCGGAAACCGCCTTGAAGGTCGCGTTGTCGAAGCCATAGATGTGGTCGCCATGAACGACCGAGCTGGAGAAGTGATTGCGCAGGTTGGCGACCTTCCAGACCTCGGAGACGCTCGCTCCGTCTTTGCCCTCGCTGACTTCGAGCATCTGCGCTCCGACGCCCTCGGCGCCCGACGCGTAGATGCGGTTCTTGCCAACCAGGACCGGCATCGCGTGCGTTTCTCCCCGCGGCCACTCATGGGTCCAGACCTCCTGACCGTCTTCGTCGATGCAGCGCAGCTGCCCACCGGCGACGTAGACGTAGCGCCGGTTGCCGTTCATGTCGACCGCGAGCGGCGAGTTGTAGCCGGCCGATCTGGCCTCGCCGGTCGTCCAGAGCACCTCTCCGGACGAGGCATCCAGTGCCGCGTAGGACTTGCCCTCGGGCCCGCCACCCTCGACGATCACCTTGCCGTTGTCGACCAGCATCGACGTGGAAAAACCCCAGCCCGGCCGAGTGCTGCCGAAGGCCTCGATCAGACTCAGGGTCCAGCGCACGCTGCCGTCCGCGGCGTCGAGCGCAGCGAGATCTCCGTGCGAGCCGAGGACGTATACGGAGGCTCCGACCAAGGTCGGTGTGGAGCGCGGCCCGTTGCCGAATTCCGTGTCCAGCTTGCCGCCGATGAGGGTCCGCCAGATCTCGGCGCCGCTCGCCGCGTCGAAGGCGGCCGCGTATTCGACTTCCTTGCCGTCTTCAATCTCGTTTCCATCGCCGTCCTGCTCGCGACCGGCGTACATGGTGTAGAGGCGGTCTCCGACCACTGATGGAGCGGAATAACCCTCGCCGATCGGCAAGCGCCAGAGCTCCGGAGGGCCGGTTTGCGGCCATTCGGACAGAAGACCGGTCTCGCCGGAGACTCCGTCCCGGTTCAAGCCGCGAAACTGCGGCCAGTCATCTGCTACGGCGGCCGCCGGCAAAACGAGCGCAGCCAAGAGCAGGCTCACCAGAGCCAGCACAGGCATTCTCTGCATAACTTCTCCTTCTCGGTCGTCGGTCGGCTCGGTCGTCACCCGGACACCCGGAGATACGTCGGGCTCGGGCGAGAGGTTCTGATCCCGGCACGGTTTGCGCCGCCCATCCCCTCCCGCCACTTCTTGCGGGATCGAACCGATGCCGAAAGGCGGCTATCTGCGCGGACGCGCTTCGTTGATGTTCAGCTTCCGCCCTCCCATCTCCTGCTGGTCGAGGGCCGCGATCGCCTCTTCGGCGCCGGTCTCCATCTCGACGAATCCGAAGCCACGCGGGCGACCGGTCTCCCGGTCCGTGATCAGGTTGACCGCCGTCACTGGGCCGTACACCTCGAACATTGATCGCACCTCATCATCAGTCGCGCTGAAAGGCAGATTGCCTACATAGATCCTCTTCGACATTCCTCGGTTCTCCTAACTCGGACTTGTGACTTGGAAGAAAAGCCTGGGTGGGGCTTGGACTGATGTGCGGAGTGTACCCGAATTCTCGAATCCGGTCAGCCGCGAGTTTCGCGCGAAGGACAAATTGGTTCTCCGCGTTCAAATTGTTGAGACCAAATGGTCGGATCCGGCGTATCTAGTTGCAGAGCGAGAGCTCGCGGGTTTCCGGCAAGCGTCTTGCTAGATAGGAATCCCGGAGCGGCGGCCGCTCATGTATCGAAAGGGGAAGCTGAGAACGTGTTAGAGGTATTCACAGATCGTCGCCCACTCTCCCAGATCGGCGGCCTGCGCGCCTATCTGCGTCAGGTCACCTGGTCGCTCTGGTGGCGAATCGAGCTGCGTCGCCGCGCGCGCGCGCGAGCCTCGCGGCCGCGCGCAGCCGAATCCACACGGAGTTCGCTCGGCGCTCAAGGCCGGCGCGCTGCGTAGCCCTTTTCGGGCGTGACCGACCCCGCCACTGGACGGCGGCCTCCCGGACCGTGCCCGGGACTGCGAGCCCGTGCCTGGTGAGACCCGAGTCTGGAGAATCCGGCTCGCTGCTCCAGGCCGAGGTATCGCCCGACTCGAAGCCGTCGGCGAAGATGAGATCGTTGGCGATGCCAGTCACGTCGGTGAGATCGCCGCCTGAGACCCTCAGCGAATTGCAGGTTCGGGCGGTGGCTCGGGAGAGCCTACGTCTCGATCTCCGCTCTCCGGCGATCCAGATTGCGAACCTTGATTCGAGCCTCCGGCGCGACGACGAGTCGTCGCTCGAAACCGCTCCTTATTTTCTCCTTCAGTAGTGCCGCACGTGGCCGTACGCGTACTTTGGCGAGAGCGTCGACGTCGGTGAGCTTGACGATGACTCGGTTTCGCCGCCGTCGGATAACCTCGAGCTTCGGTCCGTCGTAGGCCGAGACGCCGGGAAACAGGACCTCGTGGAGCGCTTCCAGATGCGCGAAGTGGTAGTGGGCGATACGGCCGGCTCCGAACTCTGGGCCGCTCCGTTTGGTGGGCAGACAGGTCGTCCCCTCCGCCCAGCCGTTGGCCGTTCCCAGCATGACGGCGCCGTCAGCCGCGTTGCGACGGAGGCTCTTCAGGGTCCGCCTCAGGTCGTCGCGACCGCGCGCCAGCAACCGGATCGGGGCCTGGCCCGCGGAGCCGAGCGCCCGCTGGAAGTCGGTGTCGTCGTACTGAAGCGACGACGCGGGAAAGAAGTCGTAGCCCTGGCCGGACCAGTAGGCGAATTCCTGTTCCAGTTCGGGCAGCAGGCCGCCGATGTCGCGAAGATCTCCAGGTCGAACAATTCCAGGAACGGCCGCCACGAAGCCGGTGACTCCGCGCATGCCGGCCGGCTCGCGCCGGCCTCCGAGCACGTCGCCGAGAATGTAGAGCCCACGGCCGTCGGCCTCCGCAAATGCCTGATCGGCGTTGACGATGCCTCCGTGGACGGCCCAGACGTAGAGGACCGGGCGTTCCCCGAGGGCCCAGTACTTCGGAGTGGAGAAGTGCCGCTCCAGGTGATCGAGGTCCGATCGCCACATGGCGAGCAGATCGAGGCGCGAGAAGTCGAAGGGGGGCGTGTCCCCGAGACCACGCTGCTTGACCGCCAGCACCGGGTCGTAGAAGACGCACCACCTGGCCCGCCGGCCATGGCGCTCGAAGATCGGCAGCCAGAGGTCGAGGTTGCGGTCGATCTCGTCTTCCGGCTTGATCCATTCCTGTGCCACGACGAGTCCGGTGCCGCTCCGGCCGGTGTAGCGAAGCAGCCACTGCAGCTCCTGGCTCTTCGCTGAGGCGTCGGAGCTGTCGCTACGACCCAGAAGCGGCTCGAACGGGATCATGTCCTGGCCGTCGAGGACGTAGTTCGCGAAACTGGGAGGTCCCGAGAACCAGAGATTGTCTTGGACGATGATGCGCACGGGTCTAGTGTCCTGTCCCAGTGGTTCGGTGCATAAGGCTCGAGGTCATGGTGTGCGCTGCCAAGGCGCCCACGACGCAAGCATAGCTGGGCCTATGTTGAGGAGTGGCAACGCCGGCAGCGTGCAGAAAGGCCCGAGATTTGTGTAGCGAATCACTGGGACAGGACACTAGATGCTAGTCGCAAAGTGTGATCGTTGGGCACGCAACGAATCGAGATCACATCAGACGGCGCGCCCGCCCGAGGGCGGCAATCGAAAGGACCGGTGCCGTTTCTGGCGGTCAGGCCGCCGCCTGCGTTAGGCTGGGAGCGGTTCGATGCTCCGCCGCGTTGTCGATCGCCTCCTGCTATTGGCCGTGGCCGGCGCTGTGGTGATCATGGTCTTCCGGCAATTCACCGACAGCATGATCTTCTATCCCGAGCGCGGGCAGTCACGCTCGCCCTCGGCCCTCGGACTGTCGTACGAGAAGATCTGGCTCGATGCGCACGGTGATCGCATTCAGACCTGGTGGGTGGCCGGCGAATCGGCCGGCCCGGTGATCGTCATGTTTCACGGCAACGCCGGCACCATCGCCGACCGGCTCGAGAACGTGTACGAGATGGTCTCTCGGCTGGGAGTAACCGTGCTGCAGGTCGAGTATCCGGGCTACGGCGACTCGGAGGGCCGGCCGACCGAAAAGTCCCTGTTCGCTACTGGAGAAGCGGCGCTGCGCGAGGCCAGAGCTCGAGCCGGCGCCCGGCCTGTGGTCGCCTTCGGACGGTCTCTCGGTGGCGCTGTGGCGCTCGAGGCGGCAACCCGGATACCGGTCGACGCGATCATCATCGAGTCGAGCTTCACCACGCTGGGAGACATGGCGGCCTCGACGGGTATCCCGCTGGCCCGCCTGCTGGTCGCCTACCGTTTCGACGCTTTGGCCGCGGTCGGCAAGCTCGAAGTGCCGCTCCTGATCGTGCACGGCGATCGCGACGAGGTCGTGCCCTACGAGATGGCCGGCCGGCTCTTCGACGCGGCCCCAACTCGCAACAAGGCCATGTATACCGTCGAGGGAGGCACGCACAACACCACCTGGCTGGTCGGCGGAGAAGGGTACTGGCGGGTCTGGACCGAGCTGCTGGCGGGCCTGGATAGCTAGACGAATCCGAAAGCGCTCTTGCTGGCGGCTCTCACGCCACGCGCTGGAGAGAAGCGAGCGGCAGCCTATTGGAGATAGCCCAGCGCCTTGAGCTGCTCGCGCGTCCTCTCGTCCATCTCGCGAGGCTCGGCCTCGGCGCCCGTGTCGATTTCGACGTCGAAGGGTGGCTGGTTCCACCAATCCCGAAGCGCGTTGCGCAGCCGCCGGAACTCCGCGGGGAACTTCTCGACGACGTTCTCGAGCTCGCCCGGGTCATTGTCGAGGTCGTAGAGGATCCAGGGCACATCCGGACCGCCGATCCAGCGCTGGTCCGCCGCGACGGTCGCGTTCGTCAGCTTGAAGCGCCGGTCGCGAACGATCTTGAGCCACTGGCGGTTCTCGCCGTAGCCGGCCTCGGTGAAGGCGTAGTTGGGCGTCTCCGGCCTTCCCTCACCCGGCCACAGCCGAGGCGCCAGAGACCGGCCCTGCATCCAGGCACGGTCGTCGAGCTCCACACCGGCGGCCTCGAGCAGCGTAGGCGCCAGGTCGATGAGCTCTACCGGCTGGCTGTCGACACCTGCGGGAACCACGCCCGGGAAATGGACAATGAACGGCACACGGACACAGGTCTGGAAGCCGAAGCGGCCGTGATCGAAGTAGTAGTAGTGCTCGCCCAGAGACTCGCCGTGGTCCGAGGTGAACACGGTCATGGTTTTGTCCATCAGACCCCTGTCTTCTAGCGTTTCGAGGAGCGTACCGAGGTGGTGGTCGGCGTAAGCGATCTCCGCGTCGTAGCGGGCGATGTAGAAACCCAGCTCGTCACGCCCGTCGAGCACTTGCGTATGGCCAATTGCGGTCATCTGCTGCCGAGGCCGATCCCGCCGGATCTCGATCCTGGGCTCCGGTGAGTACCACTCGTCGTTCTGAAAACGATCGCTCCATTCACCGGGCGGCGTGTAAGGGGCGTGCGGGTCGAGGTAGTGGATCCAGAGGAAGTAGGGCTTCGAGCCGTCCAGCCCACTGATGATCGCGTTGGCGAGCTCGTTGACGGTGGCGGCGGCCGTGTTGTCGTCGTCGGGAGTGGGCGGAGGTGATTTCCAACTCTCCAGGTAGGTGTCGAAGCCCTGTGAGAAGCCGAACTCGCTGCCGACTGCGCCGTTCGAGACCACAGCATGCGTCTCATACCCCTGGTCGCGGAGAACCTCGGCGAGCATGCGGAATCTCTGCGGCATGGGTATGCCGACCTTGCGCACGATGCCGTTGTCCTTCGGATAGGTTGCCGTGAACATCGAGGCGAAGGAAGGTCCCGTCTTTGGCCACTGCACCGACGCGCTTTCGAAACGAACGCCTTCGATGGCGAGCCGATCGATCACCGGCGACGTCGAGCGCGGATATCCGTAGCTCGACAGGTGATCTGCGCGCAGGGTGTCGACGGTAATCAGCAGGATGTTCGGGCGCTCGGGATACGGAGACCGGGAGCAAGCGGTCAGGCCGATGGAGACCACCGAGAGGAGCACGAGTACCCAGATTCGTCGGAGCGCAGGCATGAAGCAGAGAAGCCGGATCGAGTTGTCTACTCGGGTGAGGGGCCGTGACGCCCGGCCGCGGCTAGCGCGGGATCCTAG
>JBHHWO010000163.1:0-9311 GCA_046756565.1 Thermoanaerobaculia bacterium
TCCGAACCAGCCTACAAGCTGCTTCGATGGAGGAGCCTTCTAGATGATCATCAGGCACGTCCCACCCTGCCGACCACAGAGCCAGTCCCCGTCTTTCCGAACCCCGGTGACGGACCCTTCGGCTTCGCTTCCTTCGCGGGGCCTCAGGGGCAGGCTGCTTCGCTCAGGATGACAAGCTGGTCACACCGCGATGCCGTAGGTCTTCGGCGAGTAGCCGGAGTCGGTGAAGACCTTCGTAGCGTCGGGGTTGGCGAGGCGTTTTTCGAGGAGCTCGGAGAGGATGTCGCGATAGTCGATCGTGATCGCCAGATCCTGGCCGTCGTAGAGCTGGGCCTGCTCGAGCCCCGGCCACTCGGTCAGGACCCGGCCGCCCTTGACGCCGCCGCCGATGACGAACATCAGACCGCCGTGGCCGTGGTCGGTGCCGGCGCTGCCGTTCTCGAAGGCGTTGCGCCCGAACTCGGACATCGCGACGACGAGCACGTTGTCGAACCCATCGCTCGTCAGGTCCTGGTGAAAGGCGGCGAGGCCGCCCGCGAGGTTCCCCATGAGGCCGGCCATGAAGCCCTCCACCGGCCCCTGGGCCACGTGGGTGTCCCAGCCCCCGAGGTCGATCGCGACCGCTTCGACGCCGACCTCGGCTTTGATCAGCGCCGCGGTGGACTCGAGGGCGTAGCCGAACTCGCCATCCGGGTAGGCCGCGCCGCCGGCCGGCGAGTACGAGGTGAATCCGATGGTCTTCAGAAGGTCGATGGTGCGGAAGGTGTTCGCGGCCGCCGTCTTCTCGGGGTCACCCACTGCGGCGAACATCTCTTCGACCGCCACGCGCCGCGCGGCCTTCGTGGCGCCTCGACCTTCGAACCCATAGTCGTCCAGATCCTGGATTGGAAGCGCTTGCGGGCCGCCGGCGAGGGTGCGCTGCAGGCCGGCGCCGATACCGACCGCGCGCAGGACGGCATCTTTGGCCGTCGGCGCGGTGGTCTGAAGATGACGCCCGAGCCAGCCGGAGAATAGGCTCGGCGGCGGGTAGCCTTGCCCAACCTCCATGAAGTGCATGGCCTCGAAGTGGGACCGGGTGGCATCGGGGAGCCCGGTGGCGTGAACCAGCAGGAGGTCTCCTCCGTTGTAGACCTCGAGGAGCGGCTCGAGCGCGGGGGCCAGACCGAACTCACCGTCGAGATCGAGAGCAGCGTTGCCGCCTGAAGCGTCGGGCGGCTGGAAGGCGAGCTGGGGTCTCAGGTCATAGTAGGCGGTGTCGCCGAACGGCGGGCAGAGGGTCAGCCCGTCGGCTCCGCCACGCAGAAAGAGTGACACCACGATGTCGCGCTGGCTGTCGTCCGAGTCGGCGTAGACGACCTTGGGCAGCCAGGACGGGGTGAGCGCGAACGCCACCGCGCCGGCGGTGACGCCGACGAACCCGCGCCGGGTGAGCTCTCGATACTCGTCACAGGTCTTGCACTCGTGATCACTCATCAGCGTGCTCCTTGGCGTTCTTTCTCTAGTAATCCTGGAATTCTGGTGACGACAAGGCCACACCGACCGCGTCGAACAGCTTCTTGTTGTTGATCTCACCGGCAGCGGCGGCGAACTCTTCGATCGCGATCCGGCTCGCCTTGGAGAGCTTGCCGTTGAACAGGTGCTCGTCGATCTGGCCGGCGATCTCTTCCGGCGTCATCGACGCGTCGAGAAACGACAGCTCGATCTTGATCCCGGAGTCGCTGTCCGGCAGGTTGCCGGCAAAGTTCCAACGCGGCAGAAGGAAGCCGACCCAGTAGTCGCGGCTGTCGGGGTAGCCGTTGGGCGGCGACCAGGCAAACGGCAGGTGCCCCGCGCCGTAGAGGTCTTCAAGCAGCGCGCGGCTGTTGCGCAGGTCGGCGTTAAGGACTCGCAGTGCAGAGACCATCAGGTGAAACGGCCGCTTGAGCTTAGGAGTCGCCTTGCGCATCCGCTTGCGTTTGAGGATCGTTTTGAGCATCTTGCGGATGTCGCCGCCGGAGTTCCGGTAGACCGAGGCCACCCTGCTGACCGTCGACTTCTTGGGCTCGTAGCCTTGGAAGTAGCGGAGCATCTTGGTGGCGAGGAAATCCGCGGTCGCCGGGTGGCTGCTAAGGATCTCGAGCACCCGCTCGCCGTCCTGTTGGCCACCGCCGGCCGGAATGGTGTTCCCCAGAACGACCTTGGAGCCGGTGTCGTGGTTTCTCGGGTTGAAGCGAAACTCGCCGAGATCGGGTCCGGCAAACCGGCCGCCGGTCACCCCCCAGCCGGTGAAGCAACGCGCCACTTCCTTGACGTCCTGTTCGGTGAAGGGGCCGTCGGCGCCCATGGTGTGGAGCTCCATGAGCTCGCGGGCGTAGTTCTCGTTGGGATGGCCTGCGACGTTCGATGTGTTGGTGAGATAGGTCAGCATCGCCGGGCTGTGGGCACTGGCCGACAGGAGCTCGGGGAAGGTGCTCATGGCGTGGCGGCGAATCACGTCGCGGTCGTCGGTGGGTTTGAGCAAGTACTCGACGCCGCTGAAGAGATCGATCGAGAAGTGGTCACTCCAGAAGATGACGGTCCGCTCGAAGAGCTGGCGGGGGCTGTAGGCGGCTCGGTAAAGGCTTGCCATGATGAGCTGGAAAATGGGCTGGCCGCGCTGGTTCTCGTAGCGCTCGTAGAGCTGGGCGGGCGTCAAGGAGAGGGCGGGTAGGGCGTCGGCGAGGACCTCTTCGAGCGGGCCGTCATCGAGCCCCTCGATCTCGAGCTGCTCGCCGAGCCAGGCGTTGTAGCCGATCTCATCGAGCCGAGCCTGGTCGAATTCGCTCCAGCCCATAGTGGTGCGCTGGATGAGGCGCTGACTCGTCGAGAGCTTCCTCTTGGTGGCTTTCTTCTCGGCCGAAAGTGCCTCTGGGCTGGCGGTGGCCGAGGCGGCGACCAGGGTGCGGCGCTCGTCGAGCCAGTCGCGCGGGGGCCGGATCCGCCGCACGCCCCGCGGGCGCAAGCGATCGGCCTCGGGGCTCAGAATCGGTTGACGCGGTTGATTGAAGCTCGCCGCTACACTCATCGTCCCACTCATCGCTCACCTCCGTTTCGCCGCTGCTCCCACTGTCGCCGGCGCACACGCCGCAACATCCCCTGTTGCTCGAGGCTGAGCATGTTCCGGATGCGGACGAGCAAAACGAGATGGCGCGTCTTGATCCGGGACTCGAGATCCATGACCCGCCCGGCGGCGGCCACCGCCGCGTCCTCGTCGACCCGGGGCTGTGACAGGAGCCTTGCCAGGTCGCCGCCGATCTCGGCCATCTCGAGCTGCAGCGGCACGAGATCCGACTGCGCTTGCTGCATCTCGCTGATCAGGGTGTCCTTCTGGTCGCCGGTCAGCCCGAGCTCGCGCTGTTGGCGCATGACCATCTCTGGAGAAAAGAGCAGGCGCTCGATGCGATCGCTGGTGTTGGCGCCTCGCACGCCCGACTGGGCGGACACGGCCGGCGGGAGGGCGAGCGCGACGAGGGCGATAGCGATGCTCATGGTGATCGCAATTCGGTTTCGGAAAGCAGTTTCGATCAAGGTTCGGTCTCCCCAAATGATTCAGCGGGTCGGTCCACCGGTGGCGAATCCACGGGTGGCAGCGTTGGCGTCTCCATGAGCTCGAACGACGGAGGGGCGTACAGGATCTCGCGCCCCGGCGTTTCGAGAAGGAAGTCGAGCGGCGCTTCCCAGCTCGACAGATCCTGGGCCAGGGCCAGTTGCTCGGTTTCTGAAAGCGACGCTCCGTCGAGGCCACGGAGGCCCGGCATCAGCCAGGCGACCCCGGCTGCCAGCACGACGACCGCGAGCACAGCAAATACCGGCCGCCAAGCTGCGGAGCGCCGGACCGACGCTGTGAGCGCGGGTCGAGCCATCCGTTGGAAGGCAGGCACCCGATCGTCGGCATGGACCGCGGCGAAGAACCGCCGCAGGAGGCGTTCGGTGTCTCGCTCTTCGGTGGGCTCTTGGCTGCGATGGCTCGTCACGCGCCCTCCTCCGAGAGAACCGCGAGCAGGGCGGCCTTACCGCGGGCGTAGTGTGTGCGGGCGGTCCCCAGGGAGACGCCGAGCACTCTAGACGCCTCCTCGATGGTCATGTCCTGGTAGAAGACCAGCTCGAGCACCTGACGCTGGCGGGAGGAAAGCGCGGCCAGGCCACGGCGCACTCGCTGGACGGTTTCGCTGCGGCCGACTTGCTCTCCCGGCGAAGCTTCTGGAACGGGACCGGCACGCCGTAGCCACCAGCCCTCGAGAAGGCGCCGCCGGAGCGCGTGGCGCCGCCGCCGGCCCGCTGCCGTACGCCGGATAACCGCGAAAAGCCAGGTTTTGAGGCTCGAGCGGCCGTCGAAGCGGGCGCGACCGGCGAGCACCTTCAGGTACGCCGCTTGCAGCGCCTCTTCGGCCCGGTGCCGGTTGCCCGAACAGCAGGCGAGCGACCAGGCGAAGCTCGCCGGATGCAGCCGTTCGAGCTCGGCTTTTAGATCGGCGAGCGGATCCGCGGGCAGATCCGAGGCTTCGGGCATCTAGGAGCCAGTGTAGCCGCGAAGCCCTGTCGTTCTGATTCCTCCACTGCACATCTCTTGGTGGCACAGCCGGCGATCCCATAGGACAGCCAGGTGGAAAGAATTCCATCGAGTCGCGCGATTATCGTGTTCCGGCTTTCCACGACGCCGGGCGGAGAACGGTGGTGCCAAGGAGTCAGGCCAGCTTCAGCACCACCGCGGTCAGGTCGTCTTCCGCCCGCCGGCCTGCGCGATGGAGCTCGACGTCTGCCAGCAGCCGCTCGAGGATGCCGGCCGCGGACTCGCTGCCGCCGGCGAGCTCGGCCAGACACTCACTCCAGCGCTCGTAGCCGAAGGTCTCGCCGGAGGGGGCAACGGCCTCGGGAGCGCCGTCGGTGAAGGCGACGACGACGGCGCCGTCGCCGAGCTCGATGACCTCTTCTTCCGCGTCGCCTTCGAGGGCGGTTCCGAGCGGGCTCGAGGAGCGGCCGACCTCTCGAATACCGCCGTCGTGGACCAGAAGCGGCGGGTGGCCGGAGTTCGCGACGGTGAGACGGCGGCTCGTCGGGTCCCAGACCGCGAGCAGGAGGGTGACCATCGAGCGCCGGGTGCGCAGCCGGCCGAAGAGGCGCCGGATCCTGGCGAGGGCCTCGCCCGGACCGACGTCGGCGCCGACGTGGTCGGTGACCGCGGCTTTGGTGAAGGCGGTCAAGACCGAGCAGGAGATCCCGTGGCCGGCGGCATCGGCGATGGCGATCCAGATGCGTCCGGCGTCGTCCTCGAGGAGGTCGAGAAAATCCCCGCCCACGGTATCGGCGGGGATCATCTTCCAGGCGATGTCCGCGGCGCCGAACTTCGCGGCCGCGCCGACTGCCGGCAGGAGCGACAATTGGAACTCGCGCAGGAGCTCGACCTCGCCCGCGAGGCGCGCGTCGTGCTCGAGCTCTGAGACGTAGGCGGGCTTCACCGACTCGAGACCGCCCGCGCGGGGCGCCCATCGCATCAGCACGACGCCGAGAACGGCCAGGGCGGCGGGGAAGGCTGACAGGAGGAATGTGCCCGAGCGCTGCGGCAGCCATTCGAGGAGGATGACCATCGTCGGGAGCGAGACGGCGGTGATGCTGGCCGTTGTCAGTGCGACCAGCCCGTGACGGGTCATGAGCCAGCCGGCGGCCAAAGAAAGGACGATGCCCAGGCCGGCACACCACCAGAAGGGCGCGGCCGGGATGGTGAAGGCCCAGGCGAGTCCGCCGAGCGCGGCGCCGACGATGGCGCCCGTCCGGCCCGCCAATCGGCGGCCAAAGCTGATGAGAAAGGCCGTTATCGCGGCCACCGCCAGCCCCCAGCCGAGCGGCGTCGGCAAGAACCAGTACTCCGGGAGGATGAGGAGCAGGCCGGCATAGCCGCCGCCGAAGACCTCGGCCAGCCGGCCGGTGGCGGCTGGGATCCCGGCCAGGCCGAGACCGAAGAGGACACCGATCAAGAGAGCTCGGCCGGTGCTCGCAATCGGTTTGCGGCGGACGAGCCGGTCCCAGTGCTCGATCGATCCAGGCCGGATCTCGCGCAGCTCGGCCTCGGCCACCGTCCAGAGGAGAAGGATGAGGGCACTGATCAGCGCGTAGATCAGGCCGAGGTTGACTTGCGCCACGCCGGCGGGAAGGTTCCCCAGGATCGGCAGCAAACCGAGCAGGAGGAGGGACCCCAGGAACGGGATGTGCCCGAAGCCCGCGCGCCGCCGGCTGAGGCGCCAGAGCAGGGTACCGACGAGGACGACGAAAAGCGCGAGGGCCAGGTAGTTGAACGCCTGGACGGCGACGTTGTTCTGGACGAAAGTGAACTGGCGGGTGAGCAGGGCGTAGGGCACGGGCTGAAGAGCGGCGATCCAACGGGCGCTGCCGCCAAGATAGACATAGACGCCGGGCCGGCCCGGTCCAGGAGCGGGATAGATGTACTCGTATCCGCCACCCAGGCGCAGGATTTCGGGCTCGGGAGCCGGTTCGCCGAGCAGGCGCGCGGCGGTTTCGTCTGCGAAGTCGCGGCCCGCGTAGGGCTGGAGCCCGGTCTGGACGACGCCGTCCCAGCCGAAGGAGGCGGCGACGAGCTGGGCGCCCGAGCCGTACTCGAGAAGTAGCACCCCGGGCGAGCCGTCTGCGCCGACCGCGTCCCAGAATTTCACACCCATGCGGAGGGTCGGCGCCGCGGCCATGAGCAACCGGCGCTCATCGGGATCGGCCACTTGTTCCTGGGCGACCCGAATGTCGGTTGCCGCCGGATAGAAGCGCGGACCGGAGCTGATGCGAGGCCTGCCCGGGTCTCCGACCTGAAAGCGCAGGCTCTCGGCGTCGGCCACGGCCCGGCGCGCGACCGCCTCGGTGTCGGTGAGGAGCGTCGTGGCCTCGGGCGACCACCATGAGACGGCGGCCGCAGTCAGTGCAAGGCCGAAGACGGCGAAGCCGACGAGGAACCCGCGGCGATCGAGCATGCTCGTGAATTGTACGGTGTGGGAAAGGGAAGGTTCGTGCGGCCGTCATCGTGAGCCATTCAGAGAAGCTTCCCACTGCCGCTGCCCTAGAATCGGACAACGGCCCGAGGCCGCTGAACTCGGAAGGGCGCCTCGGCGTAGACGGTTTGCCGACAAGCCAACTCCAACCCGCCCGCCTGCTGACCGGCGTCGTCGCCGGTCTGGTCGTCGGGGTCGTCGTGGTGATCGTCGCGATCTCGTTTGCCGTTCTGATCTTCTCCGGCGAGCTAGTGTCCCGTGCGGTAAGTTCGTTGCCACACCGAGAGCGGTGAAGCGTGCGCTGGGCAAGGCGCGACGACTGAGAATATCGGGCATATTCGACAGAGGAGCAACGCCGCCCAGCGGGATGCAGCACCGCTCGAATGTAAAGGAACTTGCCGCACGGGACACTAGCGGCCTTCGTGCCCAACGGCATCGGCCTGGCGCTCTTCACCGCAACGGTGATGGCGGCCGTCATTGCTCTGACCAGTTCCTTCCCGGGCATGGTGGCGACGCCCCAGGACGTGCCCGCCGCCATCACCGCCCTGATCGCGGCCTCGGTCGCGGGTTCGATGGCCACCGTGGCCGAGCCCGCCGAGGTGTTCGCGACGGTCGTGGCGGCGGTCGCGCTCACCTCGCTGGCCACCGGCGTCTTCTTCCTGGCCCTCGGCCACTTCAAGTTGGGGACGCTCGTGCGCTTCATCCCCTACCCGGTGATCGGGGGGTTTTTGGCCGGGACCGGCTGGCTGTTGGTGCGGGGCTCGTTCGCCGTGCTGGCGGACCACCCATTGACTCCGGGAAACCTCGGGGCGCTCAGCGCTGGCGGGAGCGTCCTGCGCTGGGCTCCGGGTCTGGCCTTCGCGCTCATCGTGCTCCTGGTCCTACGGCGCGTTCGGCGTTTTGTGGTGCTGCCCGCCATGCTGGTAGCGGCCATCTTCGTTTTCTATCTGCTCCTTGCGGCGACGGGCACCTCGGTGGCCGAAGCGACCTCGAACGGCTGGTTGCTGGGTCCCTTCCCCAGCGCCGACATGTGGAAGCCGATCGGGCTGGCGATGCTGGCGAAGGTCGAGTGGCGAGTCCTCTTCGGTGAAGCGGGCAGCATGCTGGCGGTGCTCCTGGTCGGCATGGTGGCGCTGCTCCTCAACGCGACCGGTCTCGAGCTCCTCGTACACCGGGACATCGATCTGGACCGTGAGCTGCGCGGCGCCGGCGTCGCCAACATCATCTCGGGCCTGGGCGGCGGGTTGGTCGGCTTCCAGACCCTGAGCCTGTCGGCCCTCGGCAACCGGATGGCGCCGAGCAGCCGAGTGGTGGGTTTGACCTCGGCGGGTCTGTGCGTCGCCAGCCTCCTGCTCGGCTCGACGCTGCTGTCGCTCTTCCCAAAGCCTGTACTGGGCGGGCTGCTGCTCTTCCTGGGACTGGCCTTTCTGGTCGAGTGGGTCTACGACGCGTGGTTCAAGCTGCCCAAGGTCGACTACTTCGTCATCATCCTCATTCTCGTGGTGATCGCGACGGTGGGCTTTCTCGAGAGCGTCGGGTTGGGAATCGTCATCGCGGTGATCCTTTTCGTCGTCAACTACAGCCGCATCGACGTGGTCAAGCACACGCTCTCCGGCACCACGCACCGGAGCAACGTCCAGCGCGTGCCACGGCACAGACGGGCGCTCAGCGATCACGGTCACGAGCTCTTCATCCTTCAGCTCCAGGGCTTCATCTTCTTCGGTACCTCCAACAAGCTGGTCGAGCAGCTGCGCACGCGAATGGCCGACGCGAGTCGTCCGGAGCTGCGCTTTCTGGTGCTCGACTTCCGGCTGGTGAGCGGCATCGACTCTTCGGCGGTGCTGGGCTTCGTGAAGATGCAGCAACTGGCGGCGGAGGCGGATCTGGCTCTGATCTTTGCCCAGACCCCGCCCGAGATCCGCAGCCAGCTCGAGAAGAACGGCATCCGGGAAGGGGGTGAGGGGCTGATCCGGTGGTTCGACGAGCTCGACCTGGCCGTCGAGTGGTGCGAGGACCAGATCCTCATCGGCCATGGCCTGAGCCTCGACGAAGAGCCCCTGCCGCTCGAGGAGCGGCTCGCTCAGACCTTCCCCCCGAGTGTCGATCCCTCCGGCTTGATGCCGTACCTGGAGCGGCAGGAGGTTCCGGCTCGTCACTTCCTGATGCGCCAGGGCGAGCCGCCCGAGGACATCTATCTGATCGAGTCGGGTCGGGTCACTGTCGAGATCGAGCTCGCCGGCCGGCTCGTTCGCATCCTCACCATCGGGGCGGGCACGGTGGTGGGTCAGCAGGAGTACTACCTAG
>JBHHWO010000164.1:0-9281 GCA_046756565.1 Thermoanaerobaculia bacterium
GTGCCGGAGGGGGGAGTCGAACCCCCACGTCCTTGCGGACAACGGATTTTGAGTCCGTCGCGTCTGCCATTCCGCCACTCCGGCCCGAGCGCGAGCGCTTGCGAATCCTAGGTGGGGTAGTGGAGGGTGTCAACGAGGGGGGCGGGGGGATCCTTCGCTTCGCTCAGGATGACGGACGGGGACGTCCTTCGCTGAGCCCGAGGGCGGGCTCCGGTGGGGCCCCACAATCGGAGGGGATCCCTCGCTTCGCACAGGATGACGAATGGTGGCGGCCTCCGCTCGGGTCGAGGGAGAGTCCTCGCGTCTCGGGTAAATAGGTAACAGGCTGCCAGTCTGGCCGGGGCGTTGCGCCGCAATTCCTGCAATTCTCGGGGGTATTGAGTACCAGGGGCTTGACAAACCGCCTGTTTTCGTGTATCGTAAATCCCGCTAAGTCGTAGTTATGCAACGACTTACGCCTATTTGGCCTGTCGCGTGGATGAGGCCGCAAGAACACGAAGCGAAAGGGGTTCGATAGTTGGCGTTTAGAGTTGGACAGAAAGTGGTGTATCCCAACCACGGGGTGACGGTGGTGGAGAAGATCGAGCAGGGAGAGATCGACGGACAGGAGCAGACGTATTACCACCTCCGGTTCATGTCGAACGACTCCAAGGTCATGGTTCCCAAGGCGAACCTGGACCTGGTGGGCTTGCGCCCGCTCTGCCAGACGGGAGAGATCAATACGTTGTTCCGGACCCTCCGGGACGGGCACATCGATACCTACAAGGACTGGAAGGGCCGGTACAAGCAGAATCTCGACAAGATGAAGACCGGCGAGATCATCGAGGTCGCCCAGGTGTTGAAGAACCTCCGGCTCGTCAGCACCAAGAAGAGCCTGAGCTTCCGCGAGAAGAAGATGTACGAGAGGGCGCGTTACTTCATCGTCAGCGAGGTCGCTCACGTGAAGAAGATCGAAGAGAACTCGGCCGACAAGCAGGTCGAGAAGGCCCTCAGCACTGGTCTCGAAAAGCGTCGCAAGGCGAGAGGCGAAGACGAGTAAAGGTCTCGATCGACTCCGACACCGAACGGCCGCCACTCCGGCGGCCGTTTTCTTTTGTCCGGAAGGCGACGGGGAACACGTCCCGTTCAGACTGCTACGCTGACCCAGTGCCCGACCCAACGCTGAAAGAGCCCTATGCGGCGGTCGCGGTCCCGCTCCCGCTTCCCGGGCCGCTCGACTATCTGGTGCCGCCGTCCCTGAACGAGCGAGTGACCGCCGGTGTACGAGTACGGGTGCCGGTCGGCCGGCGCAAGGTTACCGGCGTCGTCCTCGAGCGTCATGGGCGCACGCCCGAGCGGGGGGGATCCCAGGCGCCCGACGAAGGTCCTGTGGCCCCGATCAAGCTCAAGCCGGTGGAGGCCGCGGTCGACCTCGCACCGATCCTGCCTTCCGAGCTTCTCGAGTTGGCCGGTTTCGTCAGCGAGTACTACCTGGCACCGATCGGCGAGACACTGCGCTCGCTACTGCCGTCGGGACTCGAAGCGTGGGGCAGCCAGCGAGTCTGGTTGACGGATCGCGGCGCCATGGCGCCTGTCGGTGAGGGGGCGGGGGAGGCGCGGGAGAGCGGAGGCGAGGGTAGCCTCGAGGTCGAGAGCCGGATTCTGGAGACGCTCCGACCCGGTGGGCGCATGAGCCTCGCCGAGCTCGAGTCGGCCAGCGGCTCGGAGGGGTTTCATCAGGCGATCGAGGCCCTTCGGCGACGAGGCTGGCTGTCGGTCTCCGAGCCAAGAGCGGCCGGGTCGCGCTATGTCACCGCGCTCGAGCTGGCGCCCGGCTCCCCGGAGGAGCTTCTAGAGCGATGCGGGCGGTCGAAGCCCGCCCGGGCGGTGGTGGAGTGGCTGGCGGCCGCCGGTCGGCCGGCGCTCCGGTCCGAGCTCGAAGGAGAGCTCGAGGTCTCGCCGGGCGTGGTCCGGCGGCTCATCAAGCTGGGAGTTCTCCGGACGTTCACCCAGATGGCAAGGCTGGATCTCGGAGAGCACAGGGCCGACACCGGCTCGCACGGCGAGCGGCCCCGAATCGTACTGCGGCCCGATCAGAAGACGGCCGCCGACCAGCTGAGGCAGGGTCTGAGGGCCGGAGGCTTCCGGCCGTTTCTGCTTCACGGGATGACCGGCAGCGGCAAGACGGAGGTGTATCTTCGGGCCGTGGAGTCGGTGCTCTCCGGCACCGGCTCGGCGATCCTGCTGGTGCCCGAGATCGCACTGGTGCCGGCTCTCGCCGGGACTCTCCGCCGGCGCTTCGGCCGGAGCGCGGCGATTCTCCACTCCGCCTTGAGTAGTCCGGAGCGCCATCAGGAGTGGCAGCGGATTCGCAACGGCGAGGCGCGTCTGGTGCTGGGTCCACGCTCGGCGATTCTGGCTCCGGTCAAGGAACTCCGCCTGGTGGTCGTCGACGAAGAGCACGACCCGGCCTACAAGCAGGGTTCGACGCCTCGGTACAATGCCCGCGACGTCGCCCTCTGGCGGGGAAGGGAAGCCGGTGCGACGGTGGCCCTGGTGTCGGCCACGCCGAGCCTCGAGAGCCGCCTCAACGTCGTTCGCGAGCGCCTCGCGCCGCTGGTTCTGACCGAGCGGGTCGGGGTCGGCAAGCTCCCCGAGAGTCTCCTCGTGGACCTGCGCGAGTCGGGCTCTCGACGGCTACCGGGAACTATCGACTTCTCACCCAGGCTTCTCGCCGAGATGGAGGAGGCCTTCGCCGCCGGCGACCAGGTGATTCTCCTGCGCAACCGGCGCGGCTATTCACCGGTGCTCCTGTGCAGGGCCTGCGGCGAAGACCTGAGGTGCGAAGACTGCGGCCTGCCCCGGACCTTTCACAAGGGTTTCAACGAGATGCGCTGTCACTACTGCGGCTCGCGGCGGGCGGTGCCGGAGGACTGCCCGGCCTGCGGCGAGTCGGCGCTCGAGCCGGTGGGGACCGGCACCGAGCGGGTCGAAGAGGACTTCCGTGAGCGCTTTCCCGAGGTTCCGGTGGCGGTGCTTGACCGCGACACGGTGCGAAGGCGCGGAGGCGTGGCGGCGGTGCTCGATCGATTCGGGCGCGGCGAGACGCGGGCACTGATCGGCACCCAGATGGTCGCCAAGGGCCATCACTTCCCGGGCGTCGCCCTGGCCGCCGTCCTTCAGGCCGACGCCTACCTGAGCTTTCCCGACTTCCGGGCGGTCGAGCGCACCTACAACCTGCTCATCCAGCTGGGCGGCCGTGCCGGACGCGGCGAGCGAGCCGGGAAGTTCCTGATCCAGACCTACCATCCCGACCACTATGCGATCCGGGCCGCTCTCTCGCAGGACGACCGCGCCTTTGCCGAGGAGGAGATGCGCTTCCGGCAGGTGTTCCACTATCCGCCGTACACGCGGATGGTTCAGCTCATGATCCAGGACAAGAAGCGCGAGCGCGCCGGGGCCACGGCCGAGAGACTGGCGCACGACCTGGGACGCAGGGCCGGCCAGGGCATTCGGATCATGGGTCCCGCACCCGCGGCCTTCGAGCGCCTGCGGGGCAAGTGGCGGTTTCAGATTCTCGTTCGCGGCCGTTCCGGACGCCAGGTCCGAGACCTGGTACGGAGCGCTATGCCTGACCGCTCGGGCAGCGAAATCATCGTCGACGTCGACCCGCTGGAGCTGCTGTAACGGCCTGTAGGACAGGTCCCGGGTGGTCTTTCGGCAGTGGCTTCGGAGAGGCCTGCGCGCAATGCTCACCGCCGTCGAAGGCGCTGTTGTTGGAATCCAATGGTCATGCTAGCTTGACGGGCTGCGATGCGTCCCAGCGAAGTCCCGTTCGAAGCCCCCCTGGATGATCTGCGCCGGCGGATCGACGAGCTCGAGAGCTATCCCGAGGGTTCCGGCCGCAGCAAGGAGATCCAGCGTCTCAAGAACAAGCTGGCCAAGGACACAAGCGAGGTCTACGCGAATCTGACTCGCTGGGAGAAGACGTTGGTGGCTCGGCACTCCGAACGGCCTCATACGCTCGACTATGTCGAGAACCTGATGAGCGACTGGGTCGAAGTGCACGGCGACCGCGCCTTCGCCGACGACCCGGCGATGGTGTGTGGCCTCGCGAGCTTCATGGGCCACTCAGTGGCTGTCATCGGCCATGAGAAGGGCCGCGGGACCAAAGAGAAGATCCACCGAAACTTCGGTCAAGCCAGGCCGGAGGGCTACCGCAAGGCTCTGCGAGTGATGAAGCTGGCCGAGAGGTACCAGATACCCGTCTTGTGTTTCGTCGACACGCCCGGCGCCTTCCCCGGCCTGGGGGCCGAGCAGCGTGGGCAAGCCGAGGCCATCGCCCGGAACCTCATCGAGATGGCCGCTCTGAAGGCGCCCATCGTGGTCACGATCACCGGTGAGGGCGGCAGCGGCGGCGCACTTGGAATCGGGATGGGGGACCGTGTCTACATGCTCGAGTACTCGGTCTATTCCGTGATCTCTCCCGAAGGCTGTGCGGCGATCCTCTGGAAAGACCAGAGTAAAAAGCAAGTCGCCGCGGACGCGCTGCGCCTGACAGCTTCGGACACGTTCGAGCTGGGCGTGGTGGACGCGGTGATTCCCGAGCCGGCGGGCGGGGCCCACGCCAACACCAACGAGACCATCCAGAACGTGGGCGGGACGATCGCCGCCGGCCTGGCCGAGATCGAGGAACAGCCGATCGAGAAGCTCCTGGGGGCCCGTTACCGGCGGTTTCGCAAGCTCGGCTTCCTCAACGAGGGCTAGCAGCCCAGCATCCGAGTGCGCGTCCCGACTGCTACCTGGAAGGCCGCTCCCGAGCCCTCGGTCGAGCCGAATCCCCGCCTGACCGCGGAGGGTCCGATCGGCGCCAGGCTCGCTCGGCTACTGGCCCGGCGAGAGCTGAGCGACGACGACGAGGTCGAGAGCTACCTGAGCCCCTCGGTCGCGGACCTGCACGATCCCGGGCTGCTCTCCGACCTTCCGGAGGCGGTCGAACGCCTGCTGACCTCCCGCGAGCGCGGCGAGACGGTTGCCATCGTCGGCGACTACGACGTCGACGGCGTCACCGCCACCGCCATGCTTCTGGCCGTTTTCGGCGCGACCGGACTGTCCGCCCAATCGATCCTCCCGCACCGCATGGCCGAGGGCTACGGCTTCCAGTCGGTGCACGTCGATCGCGCTCTGGCCGAGGGCGCCTCACTGATCCTGACCGTCGACTGCGGCGCCCGCTCGGTCGACGCGGCGAGCTACGCGCTCGATGAGGGACTGTCGGTGATCATCACGGATCACCACATCCCAGGCGCGGCCCACGACGAGCGGGTTCTGCACGTCAACCCGCAGCGCCCCGATTGCGAGTATCCGTTTCCGGGTCTCTCGGGAGCGGGTCTTGCCTTCAAGCTGGCGATGGCATTCAGCAGAGCTGCCGGCAGGGAGGTCGATCCGACGCTCCTCCTGCGGGTGGCCTGCCTGGGGACGATCGCCGATCTGGTGCCGCTGGTGGGGGAGAACCGCGTGATCGCGGCCCTCGGTCTCGCCGCGCTCGAGACGACCCGGTCGGCTGGCCTCAAGGCCCTGATCCGGGTTGCGCGGGTGCGACAACCGGTCAAGGCGTCGGACGTGGGGTTCCGGTTGGGACCTCGGCTGAACGCGGCGGGTCGGATGGACAGTCCGGAGCCGGCGCTGGAGCTTCTACTGGAGCGTGACGCGGTTCGCGCCGCCGAGCTGGCCGAGACGCTCGATCGCTGGAACGAAGACCGCCAGAGGGCGGAGGCTTCGGTGGTGGAGCAGGCGCGAGAGCGATTTCTGGAGATCGAGGGCGATGGCCCTCCTCTCCTGATGGCATGGGACGAGTCCTGGCACCGCGGCGTGCTCGGGATTGCGGCGGGCCGGATCGCGCGGGAGTTTCACCGGCCCGCGGTACTGCTCGCGGTGCGCGAGGGTGAGGCGGTAGGGTCGGGACGGAGTATCCGAGGTCTCCACTTGCACGACTTTTTGTCCGGCTTCGAGGATCGCTTCCTTCGCTTCGGCGGCCACTCGCAGGCGATCGGCGTCTCCATCGACGCCGAGGGCTTGGACGGCGTGCGCGAGGAGATCGTCGCCGCAGCCGACGATTGGGATCCGGAGCTCCTGGTTCCCAGTCACCTGTACGAGGAACATCTCGACGCCCGGGAGCTTTCGATGGAGCTGGTGCGCCAGATCGAGCGCCTGGAGCCGTTCGGAATGGCGAACCGCCGGCCGGTCTTCCGGCTCGGCCCGTTCACGCTGGCGATTCCACCTCGCGAGTTCGGAAAGAACCATCTGGGATTGCGGGGCCGGGACTCCTCGGGAACGCTGGTGGACATGGTGGCCTGGGGCTGGGGAGACCGGCCTGAGGTGTTCTCGGGCTCGTTCGAGATTCTCGCTCACCTGAAGATCGACGACTATCTCGGCAGGCCGGCAGCTGAGATCGTCGACGCCCGACCGGCGTCGCCGCCGGCCCCCGGCATGAAGCCGTAGAATGAACGCATGAGTGGCTCGGTCAAGTACCGCCCGGTGGTACTGATCCGTCGCGGGCTACTGGCCGCGCTGGCCCTCTTTCTGGGTGTCGTGGTGGCGATCTTCATCAACAATCGGATGAGGGGCGACAGTCTTGGAGCCGGGGCTGGCCAGGCGGCGGGCACGAACTCGCAGCTCGCCGACGTGATCCTGTCGGGCAAGGGATTCGACTACGAGGTCACCGACGGCGACCAGCGTCTGTTTCACATCCGGGCCGACCGGATTCTGACCAACCGCGACAACGTCGTGTCGCTCGAGGGCGTGGTCCTCACCGTGGAACGCTCTCCCGGCGAGGTCTACGAGCTCGCCGCCGCGACCGGCCGCTACCATTCGGAGACCAACACCGCCGACGTCGAAGGCGAGGTTGTGCTGCGTGGCCCGGACGATGTCGAGCTGCGCGGCGCGAAGTTCAGCCTCCTGCGCAAGGGGACGGTGGTCAAGAGTCGCTCTCCGGTCGAGTTCTCGATCGGCGGCCGGCTGACCGGCTCGGCGAACGAGCTCGAAGCGTATCTGAAGAAGGACCGATTCCAGCTAGACGGGGAGGTCCGTCTGTTCGGTCATTCCAATGACGGCGAGGAGACGCTTCGCCTGAGCGCCAATCTGGTGCTGTATGAAAAGCAGTACGAGCAGGTTCATGCCGAGGGAGGCGTCGTTCTCGATCGCGGTCGCGACCGACTGACTTGCGACCGGCTGGCTGTGTCGCTCAACGAGAGTTCTCGACCAACCTTCGTGCGAGCGCGGTGGGGCGTCAACGGCCGAATGATCTCGAGCGATTCTCGCGGTCTCGAGCGACTGCTGGAGTTCAGCGGCGAGGAGCTGTCGCTGGCATACGACGATGCCGGATCCGAGCCGCGCCTCTTCGAGATTGCCGGAAACACCGGCAACCCGGCTCGATTCGACCAGGGCGACGGGGCCGGTCTGGTGCGCCGGTTCGTGACCGATCGCATCGAGGCGCGGCTTCGAGGCGGTGCGCTTCGCGATGCGCGTACGGATGGAGCCGTCATCATCATGGAGTTTCTTCGCTTCGATGCCGGCAGAGAGCTCGGACGTGTGTGCGGCGACGCGGCAATGGCCAAGTTCGGTCCGACGGGCGATCTCTTGCAGCTCACAATGGACGGTGACGTCGAGCTTCATCGGCCGTTCCTGCAGACGCGGGGAGACCGGCTGGTCACTCTGGGTGAGGATCTGATCGAAGTGCGCGGAGAGCCGGCCGTCATCTACACCAAGGCCGGCGAGATGAGCGCTCCGGAGCTGGCCTACCGGACCAGCGTCGGCCAACTGACCGCCGTCGAAGGCGTTCGGGCCTGGTTTCCGCCCGGGGGTGACTTCACCATGCTCAAAACCGGCGAGGCGGAGAGGGACGCTCCGATTCAAGTCACCTCCGAGACCGCGAAATGGACCGAAGCCGAAGGCCTCTTTTCCTTCGACGGCGCCGTGCGGGCTTGGCAGGGCGAGAGCTTCCTGACCGCCGGCCGGTTGCTCGGGAAGGAGGGCGGCAAGCTGCGGGCAGAAGGTGGGATCAAGACGGTTCTCGAGCGCACACCCTCGGACGGCGAGCCGGAGGACGAGTCCGGCCCGGTGGAGGTCACTGCGGAAAGCCTCGACTACTCGAAAAACGAGAACCTAATCGAGTACCGGGGCGGGCCAGAGGTTCGCGACGCCGGCCGGTTTATGAGCTGCGAGGCACTTGACGTCGTGCTCGGAGAGGCCTCCTCGCTCGCCAGTCTTCGTTGCAGCGGCAACGCCCTCGTCGACGACCGCGTGGGGGGCAACAAGGTCCGAGGCTCCGAAGCCGTGTACCGGCCGGACGATTCCAAGGTCGAGGTCAGCGGGTCGCCGGCGGTGCTCGAAGATCCGGACGGCGCGGTGATCAAAGCGGGCCGGATGATCTACGATCTGGAGACCGCCACGGCCCAGTTTCTGAGTGGGAGCAGCTCGGTCGCACAGGAGACCCCGGCCGACCCGGAGGCCACGGACGGATGACGCACGAACCGATCACACTCACCGCTCGGGGCCTGCGCAAGGTCTACAGCGGCCGGGCGGTCGTCAAGGACGTCGACGTCGAGGTGGAGGCCGGCGAGATCGTCGGCCTGCTGGGGCCGAATGGCGCGGGCAAGACCACGGTCTTCTACATGGTCGTGGGCGTGACCCGGCCGGACGCCGGCCGGGTCTTCTTCGGCGCCGAGGAGATCACCGCGGTGCCGATGTACCTGAGGGCGCGCAAAGGCATCAGTTACCTGCCTCAGGAACCGTCGGTGTTCCGCCGCATGTCGGTCGAGGACAACCTTCGGGCCATCTTCGAGACGGTTCAGGATCTCGGGCAAGACGAAAAGGATCGCCGGCTGGAACAGCTGATCAGCCAGTTTGGTCTGGCCAAGGTCCGCAAGAGCCCGGGCTTCGCCCTCTCCGGCGGCGAGCGCCGAAGGGTCGAGATCGCCCGCGCGCTGGTCATCGACCCGTCGTTCATCCTTCTGGACGAGCCGTTCGCCGGCATCGATCCGATCGCCGTCCGGGACATCCAGCACATCGTGTCTCACCTGCGCGAGATGGGAATCGGCGTTCTGATCACCGATCACAACGTCCGCGATACATTGAAAATCACGGATCGCGCCTATATCATCAACGACGGTGCGATCCTCCGTTCTGGCGATCCCGCCTCACTCTCCCTGGACCCCGAAGTTAGGAAGATCTACCTCGGGGAAGACTTCGTCCTCTAGCAGCCCGTGGTAGAAGTCCAGATGGTCGCGCGACAGGGTCTTTCGGTA
>JBHHWO010000165.1:0-9016 GCA_046756565.1 Thermoanaerobaculia bacterium
ACGGGCACAAGAGCGGATCGACCTCGTAGACGCGGCGAATCAACTTCGCCCAGCTACCCTGGGTGGTCTGACGATTGCCGTGGGGGCGCCTGTCGACGACGCCATCATCCGTGTCGAAAACGTCTTCCGGCCTTTGAGGCGCGAGAACCTGCTCCCCGAAGGCGAACGACGGCCGGCGCTGGAGGTGGTCTACCAGGCCGCCTCGGAGGTGACCGGCGCGATTCTTTTTGCAACGCTGATCATCATCCTCGTCTTCCTGCCGCTCCTCATCCTTCCGGGCCTGGAGGGCCGACTCCTGCGGCCGCTGGGTCTTGCCTACGTCGCGGGTCTTGTGGCGTCCTTTCTCGTGTCGGTCACCGTGACTCCGGCACTCTGCTTCGTGCTTCTGCCGAGCGCCAGGATCCTGGAGCGGGAACCGGCGCTCCTGCGTTGGCTGAAGACGGTCTATCGGCGGGTGCTCGACTGGGCGCTCGAGCGTCGAGGTGTCGTCCTCACGGCGAGCCTTGTGCTGCTTCTGGGGTCTGTTGCGACCCTGCCGCTTCTGGACCGGAGCTTCCTGCCTCCCTTCAACGAGGGCTCGCTGACGGTGGGCATCGTCAGCGCCCCCGGGATCAGTCTGGAGGAGAGCGACGCCCTCGGGAGAAGCGTGGAGGAGGCTCTGCTGGCGTTCCCGGAGGTGGTCTCGACGAGCCGGCGCACCGGACGGGCGGAGAAAGACGAGCACGTCCAGGGGGTGAACGCCTCGGAGATGGAGGTCGTGCTCCGCCGTTGATGACCCCGGCGGGCCGCCGCATCCGCCTCGGTGATGTGGCGAGAGTGCGATTTGATCTCGGGCCGAGCCTGGTGCGACGCGAGAACGTGCAACGGGTCGCCATGATCACCGCCAACATCGCCGGCACCGATCTGGCGGGGACGGTCGATCGGGCGCGGACCGCGATCGCCTCCGAAGTCGAGCTACCGGCCGGCTATCGGGTCGCCTTCGGCGGGCAGTTCGAGGAGGCCGAACGGGGCGTCCGCAGCCTGGCGCTGCTTGCGGTCGTGATCCTGCTCGGCATGTACGGGCTTCTCTACTGGCATTTCGTGATCACCGCCGGGCGGCGATCGTCGCGGTCAACTTGCCGTTGGCGCTGATTGGCGGCATCGCCGCGGTGGTGCTGTTCGAGGGAGTGCTGAGCCTGGCGACCCTGGTCGGCTTCGTCACCCTCTTCAGGATCGCGACGCGTAACGGCGTGCTGCTCGTGACCCACTATCAGCATCTGATCCGTGATCAAGGCCAGGCGTTGGTGGAGGCAGTGCGGCGTGGCTCCGAGGAACGGCTGGCGCCGATCCTGATGACCGCTTTGACCACCGGTCTCGCCTTGATCCCGCTGGTCGTGGCCGGCGACAAGCCCGGCAACGAGATCCAGAGTCCCATGGGCCTGGTCATCCTGGGCGGCCTGTTGACCTCCACCTTGCTCAACCTGGTGCTCATCCCGGTGCTCTTTGCAAGGTGGGGCGAAGAGCGGTGATGCAGACTCGTCGACGTCGTCGGGTCAGCCACGCGAGCGGCGCCCGACCGATCCAGATCGACCATGAAGAGTGTGCTCGAGACCCAAGAGGGCGGGGAGACACCGAACTGGTGAGCGATAGAATCCCTCCGACTTGATTGGCCGGACGGTCTCCCACTTCGAGATCACCGCCAGGCTCGGTAAAGGCGGGATGGGTGAGGTCTACCGCGCCACCGACACCAAGCTGGGCCGCGAGGTCGCGATCAAGGTGCTGCCCGAAGCGCTGGCGAGCGATCCGGAGCGCCTCGCTCGGTTCGATCGCGAGGCCCGTGTGCTCGCCGCTCTCGCTCACTCCAAAATCGCCGCGATCTACGGTCTGGAAGAAGCAGAAGGGCGCCAGCTCCTGGTCATGCAGCTGGCCGAGGGTGAGACCCTGGCCGAGAGCATCACTCGCGGCTCGATCCCGGTCGAGAAGTCCATCCCCATCGCTCTCCAGATTGCCGAAGCGCTCGAGGCGGCGCACGAGAAAGGAATAATCCACCGGGATTTGAAGCCCGCCAACGTCAAGGTCACCCAGGACGGTCAGGTCAAGGTGCTCGATTTCGGTCTGGCCAAGGCGCTCGAGCCGGAGTCGGTGAGCCCGGCGGCGGAATCGCTGTCGATCTCTCCGACCCTGACCGCCGAGATGACCCGCGCTGGGCAGATCCTCGGCACCGCCGCCTACATGAGCCCCGAGCAGGCACGGGGCCAGGAGGTCGACAAGCGGGCCGATATCTGGGCGTTTGGGGCGGTGCTCTACGAGATGCTGACGGGGCGTGCCCCTTTCCCCGGCAGTGACGTCACCGAGGTTCTGGCCGCGGTCATCCGCGCTGAGCCTGATTGGAGCAAGCTGCCCGGCCGCCTGCATCAGAGAGTGCGCGACCTGCTCGAGCGCTGCCTCGAAAAGGAACCACGAAATCGATGCCACGACATCGCAGATGTACGCATCGATGTCGAGAGGGTCTTGCGTGATCCCGACGGCTCTCCAGCCGAACCTCCGGGCACCGTGCAGCGAAGCTCCCGTGGACTCGCCGCATGGGGAGCCGCGGCTTTCGCACTCGGCGCGGTTCTCGCCGGCACGACAGTCTGGAATCTGCGACCGTCGGCGCCCAATGCATCTCGTCCGGTTCGCTTTTCCTTCGCTGTGCCGGAGAGTCCGAGCCTACAGGGTGGTATTCGGGGAAGGTTGGCGATGTCGCCCGACGGGACGACGGCGGCGTACGTCGGCGCTCGTCTCGGAGGTCTCGAACGAGGGTCCGGCGACAGCGGTCGACTGCTCTACCTGCGCCGCATCGACGCGGCCGAGGGGAGACCCATCCCTGGAACAGCAGGAGCGGAAAATCTCTTTTTTTCTCCAGACGGGGCGTGGGTGGGATTCGTCGCGGAGGGGAGGCTCCAAAGAGTTCCGGTTGCCGGCGGGGCACCCCTGGAGATCTGCAACGCCTGGATGGCCTTCGGCGGGAGCTGGGGACCGGATGACACGATCATTTTCGGCGGTGGCATCAGCTCCGGATTGATGAGGGTGGCCGTGGCTGGAGGTCAGCCGCAGCCGCTCACGTCTCCGGACCCGGCTAGAGGCGAGATCCATCACGGCTACCCCGATATCCTGCCCGATGGTCGCACGGTTCTGTTTACCATCGGCACCGGCGATGGGTCGCGCATCGCCAAGTTGTCGCTCGATACGGGCGACTGGGAAGAGCTTCTTCCGTACGGGGGAAACCCCCGATACATCTCGGCAGGCTACCTGGCCTTTTCAGAGAAGGGCAATCTGCGTCTGGTCCGCTTCGACCCCAAGGAAGGGCAGGTAAGCGGCTCGGTCGTTCCGGCCTTGGACGGCATCGGATGGTCGAACTGGGCGGGAGAGGAAGGTGCAGACTTTGCCGTTTCGCGCAGGGGTGATCTGGCGTTCATTCCCGGCCGGCTGTGGTCCTTCGAGAGGAACCTCGTGTGGGTCGATCGTCGGGGCGAGGAGACGGTCATCGATGTAGATCCCGCCTCTTACATCGGCCCACGCGTCTCCCCTGACGGTCGGCGGATCGCGGTGGTTCGACTCGGAGAATTGGGGCTCGGAGAAATCTGGGTGATGAACGGCGACGGTGGCCAGGCCTTTCCGGTCGCTACGGACGGAGCCGACTACAACCCGGTATGGAAGCCGGAGGGAAAGGCGCTGACCTATACGTCGAACGGCGACATGTTCGAAAAGCCTGTCGATCGGGACGACCCCCGTGTGAATCTCCTCAGGCGCGACAACTATCAGTTTCCGCGCTCCTGGTCCCCAGACGGTCGGCTCCTGGCGTTTCTGGAGTTCTCGTCGGAAGGCTTCCGCACCTGGGTCATGCCGCGCGACGGAGAGCCCGAGCCGCTTCTCGATGCATCCTTCAACTCCGTCTCTCCGCGTTTCTCCCCTCGCGGGGACTGGATAGCATACGTCTCGGACGAATCGGGACAGGAGGTCTACGTCCGCCGCTATCCGGGGTCTCAAAGAGGCCAACAGATTTCGATGGCAGGAGGCCGCGAGCCGGTTTGGTCGGTGGATGGACGCGAGCTGTTCTATCGCCATGGAGATCGGATGATGGCGGTTCCGATAACGACGGAGCCGGAGTTCGAAGTTGGAGAGCCCGTCGAGCTCTGGGAAACGCCGTACTTGTCTTTGGGAAGCTTCTTCACCATGTACGACGTGGCTCCCGACGGCCGGTTCTTGATGCTCAAGCTTCCCGACACATCCAATACCGAGCCCGCAAGGGTCCACGTTGTGCTGGATTGGCTCAAGGGAATCGAGGAGCGGATGCAGGCGAGCGACTGAGGTATTCCGCCCGAGCCAGCTCCCGAATTCCTGCCATCGGTCTTCGAAAACGGTTCGCGCCAGCACCTCTCGGCGAAAGTTTGCTTCGGTTGCGGCTCAGGCGGCTGGCCATCACGCAGCAATTATCGAAATCCAGATTCTGATCGCGGCGACCGCGATGACAACCGCCGGCACCCTGCGCAGCCGAATGACGGGCACGTGCCGACTGAGCCGTCCACCGACGTGAGCAGCGGGCAAGATGGCAAGACCCAGCGGCGTGGCCAGGAGCCAGTTGATCTGGAGCGCCGAAGAGCTTCTCGAGAGAGGTGCGACCCACGCTTCGCTCGATGACGCTGCCAGCACGATGCTCGAAGAGGTCCAGGGCGAGCTGGCTCCGATGAGCGCAGGGTAGGAATTTCCTTTTCCGCGCCGGGGAGTCTTAGTCAGCGCGAGTAGAGGCGAGGGCCCTTTCGAGAAGTGGATGGCACCTTGAGTGGGGCTCGTCGCGCCACTGCGGCCTGCCATCCGGAAAGCAACTCCTCGAATAGAGCCCTTACCGAAACGATCTTGTCGACGCGAAACGCGTTCGTGCCGCAGAAGATGAGTCCGCGATCGACATCGCCCGAGACCGAATTGAGCAGAGCCTCCGCGATGCAGTACTTCGCGTCCTTGATCTTGCACGACGTCAGGCAGCGGTAGGCGCACTTGATCTTCTGTCGACCCTCTTCATCGATGGTCTTGAGGAATCGATTGTAGATCGCCCGACCGGTCATGCCGACCGGGCTCTTGACGATGGCGATGTCCTCTTGCTTGGCGTCCAGGTAGGCTTGCTTGAACTCCGCCGAAGCGCCGCACTCATCGGTGCAGACGAATCGCGTGCCCATCTGCACACCCGAAGCACCGAGTGACAACATCCGATCGATGTCCTCGCCGTCATAGATTCCGCCGGCGACGATGATCGGAATCTTGCGGCCGCAATCATCTTCATAGGGTTTGACTGTCTCGAGCACCTCCGGCAGCGACTTTTCGAGCGAACAACCTTCGGGGTGCTCGAGCTGCTCGCGGGAGTATCCGAGGTGGCCGCCCGCCAACGGTCCTTCGATGATGAAAGCATCCACCATGCGGTCGTACCGCTTCTTCCAGGCCCGCATGATCAGTGCGGCCACCCGCGACGACGAGATGATCGGAACCAGGTTGACATCCGGGTCATCGGCGATCACAGGCAGTTGCATCGGCAAGCCTGCGCCGAAGACGATGATGCGGATACCGCCCACGATAGCTGCTCTCACCAAGTCGGCGGCATTGCTGAGGGCACCCATCACGTTCACCGCCAGGACGCCCGAGGTCAGGCTCTTGGCCTTGTGGATCTCGCGGATCAGGGCCTCGCGCGACCGCGCCTCGAACTCCTTGCCGGAGAGCCGCAGGTCGCCCAATCCCATGCTGGAGATTGTCCCGATGCCACCTTCGTTGGCGACCGCCGTAGCCAAAGACGCAAGCGACACACGTACGCCCATGCCCCCCTGAACGATCGGGACCTCGGCGATCAGATTCCCGATCTGGAGCTTCGGCAGTTTCACGGTCAGTCCTTCATTTTCCTGACGGCGAGACTAGCATTGCCACCACCGAACCCGAACGAGTTCTTCAAGGCCACCTCGAGGTCGATGGCCACGGCTTCGTTGGCCACGCAGTCCAGGGGACATTGCGGATCCGGATCGCGGTAGTGGATTGTGGGCGGGGCCATCTGTTTCTTGATGCTCATAACGGTGGCGACGAACTCCACGGCGCCGGAGGCCGCCATCAAATGGCCGATCATCGACTTGTTCGAGCTCATCTTCATTGAGCGGGCGTGGTCGCCGAATACCTCCAGGATCGCAGCGCTCTCGCATCTGTCGTTGAGAAGGGTCGACGTTCCATGAGCGTTGATGTAGTCGACCTGCTCGGGTTCGAGGCCGGCATCATCGAGCGCCGCCTGCATCACACGAATCATGCCGTCGCCCTCTGGATGAGGTGCTGTCAAATGATGGGCGTCGGCCGTGTTCCCGTAGCCGATCAGTTCAGCATGGATCTCCGCACCTCGTTGCCGCGCGTGGTCCAACTCTTCCAAGACGACGGTTCCCGCGCCCTCACCCATGACAAAACCGTTGCGATTGCGATCGAACGGGCGGCTGGCCGTTCCCGGGTCCGGATTGCTGGTCATCGACCGCGTGGCACAAAAGCCACCGTAGGCTAGAACGTCGATGCACGCCTCGGAGGCCCCGGCGAACATCAGGTCCGCATCGCCTCGCTGCAGAACCCGCATGGCCTGTCCGATCGCCTCAGCTCCGGTCGAGCAGGCCAAGGACGGGGCCGACAGGTACCCCTTCAAGCCGTATTCGATCGACACCTGGCAGGCCGCCATGTTGATCAGGAACAAGGAAACCGTAAAAGGGCTCATGCCGCGGGGACCGCGCCTTCCGAGGGCCGCATAGCCGTCCTCGATGCCCTTCGAGCCACCGATGCCCGAGCCGATGATCACGCCCGCGCGCGTGGGGTCGAAGTCGAACGAGTCCAGACCCGCGTCCTCATGGGCCATCTGGGCGGCCACCATTGCGAACTGGACGAAACGGTCCATTCTCGCTACCGCCTTCCGATCCAGCCACTCCTCGGGATGGAAGTCCTTGACCTCGGCCGCCAACTTCGAGCGAAAATCGCTGGTGTCGAAACGCGTGACCTCCCGGACACCGTTGCGTCCCGAAACGAGCCCCGCCCAGAACCCTTCGGCTCCAAGGCCAACGGGCGTTATTGCTCCCAGGCCTGTGACAACGACCCTCTTGCTTGGATAGGAAACTGCTTTTCTCAAAATGTAGCCCAAGAGTGCGAGCCAGGCTGTTTCGCCTGCATCGAAGCGGCCAGATGGCTCCTGATGCGAGATTCTAATCGCCGCGAGAAGAGTGGCACAGGTTTCCGAGTGTGTCTCGTGGGAGACCCACCCCCTCGGGTGGTGCGTCTTTCACAAGGATCCGCTTATCCTCTTGAGTTGTCTCCATAAAGACTTACCTGAAAAGACCCAGGGCTGCAAAGCTCGGGGTGTGGATGGTCCACGATGCAGGCATCCGGATATTCAGCAAAGCACGTGGCTTGGCGTCGTATCGCACTCGGTGTACTCGTGATTCGCTCGTTAGCGGTTCCGCTGGCGGACGCGCCGCTGTTGGCGAGCGCATCGCCGTCGACCACCTATCCCAAGGGGGCGTACGTGCGGACCGGTCGCTGGCAGGTGACGTTTGATGGTGCGTTTTCCGCCGGCGGTCTCGAGGGTTTGATGGGGGGTTTCAGAGTCGTTCCGGTACCGACCTACGGATGTCTCGATCAACCGAATCCGTTGCTCCCCTTCTTGAGCAAGGATCAATGTCGAATCGAGTACTCCGAGCCAGCTGAGCTGTGGGGAGGGGGCCTGGCGCTCTCTTTCGAGTTCGAGTGCAGCTACGGGGCGGGCGGACACGAGGCCGGGGACGGATCTCTCTCCATGCTTTCACCCGCGGTCTTCGAGATCTCGTTCATTTCCAAACTGGTCAACGGCGATGGCGTCGGAACTGACGCCTTCATCACGCTAAAGGGTGAGAGGTTCTCGGAATGTCAGGAGTGAACCGGTGATCTTGCGTCGCGCCCGGCGAGTCGAGTTTTTCGGGTTGCTGTTGGTGGCTTTCGTTGCCGTTCCATGGCGGGTCGCTGCCGACCCGGTCATTCCCTGCGACGGTAACCTGCTCGCTTCCATGGCACCGGACCAAAAGGAGGCGCTGAAGAACAAGTACGCGCAATACGTCGAGGTCGTATACCAGGACACCAGAAACAAGACGAAGAAGGCATTCGACGACCTCAAGGCTCGAGGCTTCTGCGACGACAAGTTCCTGGGCCTCTACACCCACATAGCTTGCCGCGCCTACGCGCACGAGGAGTGGCGTATCCAGAAGCGGATCGAGTCCCGCACTCAGGACTGTAGAAGCATCCTCGAGCACCTCAGCGACCCGGCGAATTGGGACGAGCTTGCCGCGTGCAAGGACCCATCGGACTCGACCAGGAACTTCCGCCTAAAAGGCCTCGACTGCAGGGGCGAGAGCATCTGCGATGAGATCCACACTTCGGTCGAGAACTCGATTCATCGGGCTGCGACTCCGATCCAGGCCATGGAGATGATGCCCGATTGCATGGCGAATCTGTATCGGGACATCTACGGCGGCGGTGTCGGAGACATCGACGACATCCTTCTACCGTACACACTGCCAAGCACGGATCCCGCTTTCTGGTAAAGCGGTGACAGGCTACTCATTTACAGCCCATAGCTCTGTCCCCCGAGAGTGGTCGCCGCTGCGGCCAGCCGGGGCAGAAGGATCCGCGCCGGCCTGCCCTGATTTCAACCTGGCGACCCCGAATCCCCCGCCAGTACTGCAGCGAGGCCGCCCTTCCACTCCACACACCGATAGAACGAATAGGCGGCCAGGGCACAGAAAAGCAGGAGGCCGGCAGTCATGCTCCACGAGTACCAGGCCGAGAAGTCGAGCGACGGAAGCGTCTCCTCGAGAATCCAACTCGTGGTCGCCATCGCCACGAATACGAGGATGCCGAGGCGGAAGAGCACGAAGAGCCAGAGTGCCCAGCAGAGCACCCAGAAGATGGAAGTCGCAGGGTAGGAATTTCCTTTTCCGCGCCGGGGAGTCTTGGGCCGTGGAATGGC
>JBHHWO010000166.1:0-8966 GCA_046756565.1 Thermoanaerobaculia bacterium
AAGGAGATGACCAACACGACGCAGGCGACGGATAGCCCGAGCACGGGGTTCATCGACTCAGCCCGAGTAGCCCCGTACCGCCCTCGAGCAAGCTCTCCAGCGCCGGTCCGACGACGAGTATCAGGAAGACGGCCGCCAACGCGATCAGTACTACGACTGCGGTCCAGGCGATCTTCTCCAACCGCGAAAAGCTCGGGCTCTGCCAGAGCAGGGGCGTCGCCATCGGGCCGGTCACGACAAGCAGGAAGACGACGTACCAACGCCTGGTCTCGGAGAGAAACGTATTCTCGAGGCCGCGGGCGCGTTGATGGGCGTCAAGAACCGCGGGTAGCCAGAGGAACGGGTAGGCGACGATGAGAGTCAGGGCGGACAGCCAGGAACGAGACGGTAGCGGGCCGATGGTCGACCACAGCAGACCGCAGAGGATGGCGGCCGCCGTGCAGGCGAGAGCCGCACCCTTGGCGCGCTCGCCGTTGTGGAGTTGGCCGAGACCGGGAAGCAGAGCCGACAAGGCGGCCGAGAGGGAGGGGTGGTGGGGCGAGCTCATCGCGGAAGCTCGTAGGCCGCGACGGCGACGAGAGTCTCGAGAGGGTACCCAGTCGCCGACAGCCAAGACACGAGGCCGCGATGGGCGTCGGCCAACGTCCACATAGGCGCCAGCAGGTTGGGTATCTCATTCCAGGCCGCCAGGACGACGCAAGCGATGACCGCAGCGACCCAGGCTCGCTTGGAGAGGCGCCGCGTCACGAGGAAGACCTCCAACGTGAACAGAAAGAGCAGCGGGTAGCCGATGAGGATCAGGGCCACGATGCTGGGGAGAGTTTCCCAGTAGCCGTTGTAGCTCCAAAGACCGAGAATCAGCCGAAGAGTCTCGATGCTGGCGCCGGCGAAGACGTACGAGAGATAGGTGATCCAAAGCCGTGGGTCGGTGACGTCGAAGCGGGCTGGGGCACGATCCGCCTTCGTATAGGCATTGAGACCACCAAAGAGGAGCGCTCCGCCTGCTGCGAAGAGAGGCCACCAGTACGGACTCGATATAGAGACTGCAACGGTGCCTCCGAGGAGGCCGGAGGCACCGAGATTGACGGCTAGGTGTCGTGCCCTTGGCACAGGGGTTGGATGAGCTGGGAGCCGGCAAGGGCCGGCTCCCAGCTCCGGGACACTCCCTAGAGCGCTACGTCCAGGGAGCTCATGAGAATCGATCCACTGGCCTTGTCATAAAGAGACACCACCAGTTTTTCGGTCTTTCGTCGCAACTCCAGTTCGACCTCGTAGACGAGGTTCTGAGCCGGGCTCGGGCTCGCTACGGACAGCGACAGCGGAATGGTGCGCCCTTCGGAGCTGGCGCCATCCCTGTCGAGTGCCGCCACTCGCAGTTCGAGGTTGGCGACGTAGTGATCTCCCTCCGGAAGCATCGTGATGGCATCGCTCGGTACTTCGATGGCCAGCGGCACGCCCATCTTGTGCATCCCGATGGCATGTCCCTTTGAGAGATGAGAAATCAGAGGCTGCGCGCTGGGCGGGTTACCGAACAGAAGGGCGCTTTCGACCGCCATGCTGATCTCCCGCTCGTGGGAGAGGTCGGTGAAGCTGCGGCGGGTACGGACCTTCACGCCGGGCCGCGTCACTTCGAGCGCCACCTTCCAACGACCGTCGTCACCCTTTCGTTCGGGAGTGAAGCCGAGCCAGTAGTACGAGGTCGTGTCACCCGCTGTCGAGGCCACGAGCTCGTTGCGCGCCGAGTTGATCAGCGCCAGACCCCCTGTCTGCTTCGCTAGATGGTCCAAGCTGTGGTGAAATTGCACTTCGCGCTCATAGGTCGCAGTGCGGGGCGAGCTGAAGTCCTTGACCAGGCTGCCCCCGACAACCCCTAGAGGAGAGCTCTGCATGCCAGGGATGTCCACCGGGTAGAGGGTATAGCTGAGAAGGTTCGCGGTCTCGACCAGGGGTTGGTAGAGGTCGGCCGGCGTTAGGAAGCCGGGTTCGATCACGGTACGGGTGAACTGATTCGTGACGTAGGCGGGAATGTCGTACGGCCAGCCACCCGAGAGCAGGATCGCAACCCGGCGCCCGGGTGCGGCGCCGAAGCCTCGAAGTGTCGAGGAGACCGCCATCATCTCGCGCTCGATCTGGTCCTCCAACAGCCGGGCGTAGAAATACTCGTCAGGGGAGAGCTCGCCGCCGAGGTCGGCAGGTACGAAGCGACTGCGGCGGTACCTCAGCCCGGCCGGCAGTCTCGTCCCGAGCTCGTAGCTGCGGCGCTCAGACCATCGCTGCAGACCCAGGGCGGGACGCTGCTCTGCCGCTAGGACGGCCCTTTCGAGAGCCTCGGCCGAGCTGCTCCAGCTCGACAGCATCTCCAGGCGGTTGCCGTCGTAGGCGACCACCGCCATCCGATCTTCGGGGCGAAGCCGAGCCAATTGATTCCGCAGAGCCTCGAGAACCCGGTCGCGGTCCTGCTGGATCGAGAAGTAGTCGTCGATGAACACCAGATAGCTGGTGCCGACCGCTTCGCCGGGCTCGATCGACGGGATGCCGAGGACGCCCCCTGTTTGCTCGGCGGGAGGGGACAGAGCCACGCCGCCGCGTACTTCCGAGAAAAACTCGATCGGCTTCTCCTCGCCGTTGATCTTGAGCCGGAAGTCGTCCGGCGAGAGCCCGTGGACGGGGATGCCTTTGTCCGTGACCACGGCTTCCAGGTTGACCACTCGGACGTCGATCGTTTCGGACAGCGCGGGGACTGGGTCATGCTGCGGTGTCGCGGCGAAGAGCGGTGCCATGGCGCCCCCGGCCATCACCGCGAGGGCCGCGAGGGCCAGGGAGGTTCTTATGGGCTTTCTCATCTCTTGTTCCTCCTTGTTCTGCGCCTTCTTCAAGTGCGCAAAGAAGGGAAGTTCAAGTGTTGTGCCATTCCACGGTCACCGAGGAGCTCGAGCTCGCGAGCTCGATCGGAGGCTCGTTTCGGAGGCGAGATCCACGTTCTGAGGCGCTTCTGCGGCCTGCGCCATGAGCAAGGCCGGCGGCTGATGGTGAATCACCGAGCTTGCTCCGGTGTGGCGATTCACCCCGTCTGTAGCCTTCTGCCCCGCGACGCGTCCGGACCAGGTGGCTTCCAGCAGAGGGCGGTTCTGCTCGCAGGCCGGTGATTGCAGGCCAAGACGCCCGCCATCGACCCGCCAGAGCACCGCTGATGGAAGCGGTGTTTGTGGCCCGGGCCTTGCTCAACAGGCTTCTGGATGAACGCGAATGGAGGACCCTGATGACAAGCAATGAGAACCTGTGGAGCGAGCAGGACCTGGCGGCACTGAAGCGGTTTCGGATCCTGGTCGTCCTCGTCTTGGTCGTGGGGATCGGTGGGGTGTGGGCGTGGACTACGACGCACACGAGCCACCACGCCGAGCTGCACGCCGCTTCGCCAAGTCCGGCTCCGGCTCACCGGCCAGGCTTCGAGGCGCGGCGCGGCGTCATCCCGCAAGAGGGCTTCTCGGAGGTACTGGCCGGCACCAGGCCGGCGGTAGTCAACATCTCGTCCTCGAGGACCGTGCGGCTGGCCCAGGGGGGCGATCTCAACCCGTTCTTCAACGACCCCTTTTTCCGGCAGTTCTTCGGCGATCAGTTTCGCCACCAGGTGCCGCGGGAGCGCCGCGAGCGGGGGCTGGGCTCGGGTGTCGTGGTCTCGAATGACGGCTACATCCTGACCAACAACCACGTGGTCGACGGCGCGGACGAGGTGCGCGTCGCTCTAGCCGACAAGCGGGAGTTCGACGCCCGGATCGTCGGCCGCGACGCCAAGATCGACATCGCAGTCTTGAAGATCGAGGCCGCCGATCTGCCGGCCCTGACCTTCGCCGACTCGAATGGCCTGCAGGTCGGTGACATCGTCCTGGCGATCGGCAACCCGTTCGGAATCGGCCAAACGGTGACGATGGGAATCGTCAGCGCCACCGGCCGCGGCGGCCTGGGCATCGAGGACTATGAGGACTTCATCCAGACCGACGCGGCGATCAACCCCGGAAACTCGGGCGGCGCGCTGATCGACGCTGACGGCAGACTCGTCGGCATCAACACGGCGATTCTTTCGCAGGGAGCGCCGGGAAACGTCGGCATCGGCTTCGCGGTGCCGATCAACATGGCGCGCCAGGCCATGGACCAGATTCTGAAGCACGGGCGGGTCGTGCGCGGCTTCCTCGGTGTCGTCGTCCAGCCGGTGACGCCGGCGATCGCGAAGGCCTTCGAGCTCGCCGAGAACCGGGGCGCGCTGGTTGGAGACGTCGCCGAGGACACGCCGGCCGAGCGGGCCGGCATCGAGAAAGGAGACGTGATCCTCCAGCTGGCGGGCGAGCCGGTCGAGGACAGCCGGGATCTCCAGCTCAAGATCGCGCAGGCCGAGCCGGGCAGCGAGGTCCGGCTCCACGTTCTGCGCGATGGTCGCGAGCGGGATCTGACGGTCAAGCTGGACGAGCTTCCGTCGGAGTTGGCGGAAGAAGAAACTGTCGCCTTGGACAGCGAGGCGCCGGAGGGCATCGCCGTTCAAACCCTGACGCCCGGGATCGCCCGCCAGCTGGATCTTCCCCCGGAGACGCGGGGCGTGGTGGTGGCGGCCGTCGAGCCCGGAAGCCCCTGGTCGGAAGCCGGCCTTCGGCGGGGTGATGTGATCGAAGAGGTCGACCGTGAACCGGTGATCGAGGCCCGGGCCTTCGACCGGGTGCTGCGAAGCGCCGGCGACAAGCCGCTCCTTCTGCTCGTCAACCGCGGCGGCAACACCCTCTTCGTGGCGGTCGAGCTCGACTAGCCTGGAAGGAGGGACCATGCCGGACTTCGACAAGCGCTATGCGGCTCCGGGCGCGCCACCCGGGACCCTGGCTGCGCACCCGGAGCGGAATGTGGATGAGGTTTCGGTGACACTCACCGACTTCGGGCCCGAGTTCCTGGAGGAAAGGACGATCGGCGAGCTGTCGGACTTGGCCGGCTACCTGGGCCGCGACTCGGTGACCTGGATCGACGTGGTCGGTCTCCACGACCTCGCGCCGCTCCAGACCCTCGGCGAGATGTTCGGTCTGCATGCACTGGCCCTCGAGGACGTGCTCAACACCGGCCAGCGGCCGAAGGTCCAGGAGTTCGAGGACCATCTCTTCATCGTCCTCAAGCTGCCGTCGCTGGGAGAGCGGCTGAGCATGGAACAGGTGAACGTGTTTGCCGGCGAAGGCTGGGTGATCACGCTACGGGAGCGCCCGGGGCCGGTCTTCGACCCGGTCCGGGAGCGGCTCCTGCAGGGCAGCAGCAAGATCCGGGACCGGGACTCCGCCTATCTGGCCTATGCGCTGGTAGACGCGCTCGTCGATCGCTACTTCCCCCTGCTCGAGACCGTCGGCGACCGCATCGAGGAGCTGCAGGACATGCTGGTCGAGAACCCGGAGCGCAGGCTTCTCGAAGCGGTCCAGCATCTCAAGTCGGATCTCTTGTCCTTGCGCCACGCGGCCTGGCCCCAGCGGGAGGTCTTCGATCGCCTGAACCGCCGCGAGTTCCAGCTCGTCTCGGGCGAGGTCCGCGTCTTCTTTCAAGACTGCTACGACCACACGATTCAGATCCTCGACACGGTCGAGTACTACCGCGAGATGGCCGGTGGCATGGTGGAGCTCTACCTCACCAGCTTGAGCAACCGCACCAACGAAATCATGAAGGTCCTGACCCTGATGGCGTCGGTTTTCATCCCGCTGACCTTCATCGCCGGGGTCTACGGCATGAACTTCAGCCCGGCGGCGGGCGCTTGGAGCATGCCCGAGCTCAACTCACCGTGGGGCTACCCTGCAGTGTGGGTGGTGATGCTGTCGAGCGCCTTCGGGATGTGGCTCTTCTTCCGGCGCAAAGGGTGGCTGTAGTGCCGGAAAGAAAGCTGGGTGGTCATGCTTGACGAACTGATATTTCTAGCAGCGCCGCTGCTCGCTACACTCAGCCTGGTCGCCATCCTGGGATACCTGGGCCTGCACGTTCTCAAGCGGCAGGTGATCTTCGTCGACCTGGCTCTGGCGCAGATTGCCGCCTTTGTGGCCTGGCCGATCGAGTACACGATCAAACTGAACGACGGTCGAGTCATCCAGAGCCGGGGAACCGTCACGTTCGTTCTGGAGAACCATGGCCATCACTTCATGATCCGCCACCTCCACTGGTCATCGCGGAATCGGCCTGCGCCTGAAGGTGGATGACGTGGGCTTGGTGAAGTTCCCCAAGGAGGAGAGTATGAGGACATACCTGAAGATTCTGCTGGTCCTGGCCTTGGTCAGCCCGCTGGCCCTCATCGCGCACGACGACCATGATTCACCGTCTCGGACCGTGGCTTCGTTCCACCAGGCGCTCGCGGGCGCAGACCAAGAAGCGGTCCTTAGGCTCCTGGATCCCGCGGTGACCATCTTCGAGTCAGGCGGAGCGGAACTCTCTCGCGACGAGTACGCATCACATCATCTCGGCGCAGACATGAAGTTCTCGGCCGCCACGACGCGGAGAATCGTCGGCCAGACCGAGGGAGAAGCCCACGATGCCGCCTGGGTCTTGACTCGCTCGGAGACGAGCGGCATCTTCCGTGAGAAAGAGATCGACATCCTGGGAACCGAGAGCGTTCTTCTTCGACGTGGCGAGCACGGGTGGCGCATTGTCCACATCCACTGGTCGTCGCGTCCGAGATCGGAATCGCACTAGATCCAGGGCGGATCGGGCCCCTGGTTCGCAGCCGGGCGCGAAGGAGTACGATGGGTCGGGGATAGGCGTCGATGACAGCGGAAGCGAGCGAGACAATGCCCTCGGTTCCGATCCAGGCTCTCGTCGAAAGCCAGGATGCCTTTCTGCGGTTCCTCGAGCGCCGAGTGGACAGTCGCGAAACGGCCCGGGAGATCCTGCAGCGTGCATATCTGACTGGGCTCGAGAAGGAGCGGACCTTGCGGGACCCTGGGCGGGTGGTTCCTTGGTTCTACCCGCTGCTGCGGAACGCAGTGATCGACCACTACCGTCACGTCGGAGCGGAGAAGAGAGCTTTGGAAAGGTCCGGGTTCGAGCAAGCTGGCAGAGACCGGCTCGAGCCGGAGTTCGAGCGCCGGATCTGCTCCTGCATCACGGAACTGATCCCCAACCTGCGCACCGAGTACGCAGATTTGATCCGCAGGGTGGACCTCGGAGAGGAGGCCATCGCGGCTGTCGCCGAGAGCATTGGGATCACGCCCAACAACGCCAGAGTTCGTCTCTTCCGAGCTCGCCGCACGCTACGGAAGGCGCTTCTCGAGACGTGCGGCGTCTGTGCGGAGCACACGTGCTTGGACTGTGTCTGCCAGGTAGCCCCGTAGACGGAGCTGGTGATGGGTGAAACGGATGCCCGCTACTGGAGGCGGCACGCCCGGCGCTACGATCGAGTGACGCTTCTTCTGAATCGGCGCTTCACAGCGATGGCCGACGCGGTTGCCGAGTCGATTCGGGGTTCTGAGAGGGTTCTGGAGATCGCAGCCGGGACGGGATTGGTCACAGGTCGCGTCGCGCCAGCTGTCGGAGCTCTTGCTGCTACCGACAGCTCGGCGGAGATGCTCGCCGTCCTCCGCATGCGGATGACTGCGGAAGGGCTGACCAACGTCGAGGTCCAGGAGCGGATGCTCTGAACCTGGCCTTTCCGGACGGCTCGTTCGATGCCGTCGTGATCGCGAATCTCCTGCATCTGCTGCCGGATCCAGGCCGAGCTCTCGACGAGGCTCGGCGGGTGCTCGGCTCGGGCGGGCTTCTCGCCGTGCCAACGTTCTGCCACGGTGAGACGGCGGTCGCGCAGGTCGTCTCGCGCCTCCTCGGCCTGACGGGTTTCCGCGTTGTCACCCGCTTTGCGGGAGGCGGGCTCCAGCAGCTGATAGGTCGCCATGGCTTCGAGATCGAGGGAGAGTCCCTTTTTCCCGGGCTGCTCCCGATCCGGCTCGTGGTCGCGAGGGTCTGAGCGCCTCGAGCCCGAGGACGGAGGACTACCGCAACAGCCTCAACCCGTTGGCGACGACGAGGAGCGAAGCTCCCATGTCGGCAGCGATCGCCATCCAGAGCGTGGCCATCCCGAGGGCCGCGAGGGCGATGAAGGCCGCCTTGACCGCGAGGGAGAAGAAGATGTTCTGGCGGATGATCCTGAGCACCCGCCTCGAATGCCGCACGAGCCACGGGAGCTTCGAGAGGTCGTCCGACATCAAGGCGATGTCCGCGGTCTCGATCGCGGCATCGGTGCCCGCGGCACCCATGGCGATGCCGGCCGTGGCAGTGGCCAGAGCCGGGGCGTCGTTGACACCGTCACCGACCATCGCCACGCTGGCGAGTCTCTCTCGCAGGCTGGCCACCGCGGCCACTTTTTCCGGCGGCAGGAGCTCGGCCCGGTAGTCCTCGAGGCCGATAGCCTCGGCGACGGCACGGGCCGTTCCCTCGTTGTCACCGGTCAGCATGACGAGCTCCGGAACGCCGAGCTCGCGCAGCTCGTCGAGGACCGCCGCCGTGTCGTCCCTGATTCCGTCCGCCACGCCCAGAAGGCCGCAGATGTGGTCGTCGTTGCCGACCGCCACTAAAGAATGCCCGGCGTCCTCCATCTCCAAAGCAAGCTGGTGGAACTCCGGCGTCTCGGCTCCCTTCTCCTCCATGAGGCGGTGGCTGCCGATCCAGAACCGCCTTCCGTCGACGTCGCCCTCGGCGCCCTTCCCGGGCAGGGTCGTCACGGACTTCGCCCGCCCGTGGGAGACAGCCTGCCTCCGGGCCTCCTCGAGGACAGCCAAAGCGAGAGGATGGCTCGAATCCACCTCGAGCGCCGCCGCCCGCGCGAGAACCTCTTCCTCCGTGTGGCCGTTCAGCCCAACGATCCGCTGCACCTGCGGCCGGCCGTGGGTCAGGGTGCCGGTCTTGTCGAACGCGATGGCCTGGAATCCGGCGGGCGCCTCGAGATGGTTGCCGCCCTTGATCAGGACACCGGC
>JBHHWO010000167.1:0-8952 GCA_046756565.1 Thermoanaerobaculia bacterium
CCGGACGATGTTCGCCAACGATCTGCGGCGCGAGACGCGGCCGGCGGACTCGTAGCCGGTGGGCCGAGGGTTCGGTCGTCTGGCCCCGGCGTCCGAGCCTCTTCGCTGTGGCTCGACCGCGAGGTCGCCGCCACCGATTCCGTCTTCTCCCTTCAGGGTGGAGTCGGTCGCAGCAGCTGCGAGTCCTCGCGTCATATCGCTCCCCGAAGTCGGCGACATGCCTTTCATAGGCGGTCAGCTCTCTCATTCTGAGCGTCGGCGTCACGACGAGATCGCCCAGCTGGGCGACAGGCACGCCACCGGCAACCGCGACGATGGCGATGACTGCGTAGAACTCCAGCGCGTCCCCTGCATCCGATATAAATAGGTTCCACCCTTTTCGCCAGACTCCCTTCAGGGACGAGACGGCTGCAGCGGTTTCGAGCACCCACGTCGACAAGGAGCTGATCGCCTGGGTGATCCGCTCCTTACCGTGGAGCATCCGAAGCACCTAGGCACTAGAGAAAACCACTCAACATGTCTCCTGGCCACTGAGGTGAAGTTCCGGTTGGCTCTACGACAGGGCCGAGTTCTCGGCCGGTCCAGAGGTCTATCGCTCTTCGGACTTGATGCCCTTGTTGTCGAATTCCCGGTCGTAGGTCAGGGTGTGGCTGAAGCGGTGTTTGAAGCGGTCCTTCGTAGTGACCGTCACCTTGACCAAGAACAGTCCCCAGGTCCAGATCTTGAGCTTGCAGTTCGGGTTGTTGAGTGTGCGCCTGACCGTTCTCTCGGGCTGCTTGAACGTTGGGTGGAGCTTGTACTCCACATGCTTGACGAGAGAACTGCCGCGACGGCCTGCGCTCCTTCGATCATGCCGTCGATTTTCTCGACCTTGAAGCGGGCGTACATGGCGTCCGAGATCTCGCCCATATCGGACGTTACTTCGTCAGAGCCTTGGGTGGCGAGGCACAACCGAATGCCGTAGCCGGGCATCAGCGCGAGCGCTTTCTCGAAGAAACGGCTAGTCGGGCCATTCCTGCTGAGCGCGTCAAGCGCTACGGGGACCGGGTTTTGAGCGACCGCGCGGGCTTTCCTCCTTGTCCGAGGTCCTTCCGTCCCTCGCTACGATCTCCACAGGCACCAAAATGGTGCGATTCGAAGTCGCTCCGCGAAGCGCTCGGCAGAGAGCGGTCCTCAGTCGTCCGAATCCGTATCGAGTTCGTCGTTATCGCTCGAGCCCTGTGGCACGGCTTGTGCCGTCGCCGCGTTCCCCACCGCATCCGAGCAGGTGAGCTCAAGTGAGAGGCTGGCACCTTCGATCTCGAGGACTCCGTCCTCATGCTCTGCCTCACATTCGTCGTCGTCGAGCTCGAACTCGACCACCTGACCCACGGTGGTTGCGAACGAGCCACAGCCCGGCGCCTCGAGCGTTGCCGCGCAGGTAGGGTTCGGGTCGCAGTTGTCGGTGGCCGAGAAGGCCACCACCAACCGGCCCTCATCGCTGTCATCGTCCTCGTCATCGTTACCCCCGATCGGGTCGATGCTCGCGGTGATCGCGGGCGGCGTCTCGTCGACTACCGTGACAGTGGCTTGACAGGCGTCGGCGACGTCGTCGGGGCCTGGGCCGCTACCGGCTACATCGTCGGCGGTCAGGGTGACGAGAGTGGCGCCGAGACCGTACGGGGCCGGCGGAGCCTGCGTCGTGCCCACGGCGTCACCGTCAGGATCGAACGAGCCGTTGTCAATTGAAGCAGAAGCTTGACAGGCTGCGTCCGCTGGTGTCTCCACATCGCGACAAACGGCTTTGAGGTCGTCGGCATCGCAGGCGTCGCCTTCGCCATCCATGTCGAGGTCCTCCTGCAAGGGGTTCGGGACATTGACGCAGTTGTCCTCGGAGTCGGGAATCCCGTCGTCGTCGGAGTCGAGCTCCGTGGGGCGCCAAGCGGGGTCGCTGTCCCGGCCAAGCTCGTGCGTGATGTTCGTCGGACTGGATCCGTCGGCGTTCATGAGGTAGATCTCGAAATTGCCGTCCCGGCTTGAGCTCAAGGCCAACCTCGTACCGTCGGGCGACCAGCTCGAGTGGTCCTCTATTGCGGCCCCGGTCGTTAGGCGGGTCTGATTCGAGCCGTCGGCATCCATGACGTAGATCTCCCGGTTGCCGTCGCGAAAGGAGGTAAATGAGATCTGGGTCCCGTCCGGAGACCAGGCGGGAAAGTCCTCGAAGAAGGTGCTCTGGGTGAGGTTTTCTTGATTCGTGCCATCGGCGTTCATCAGGAAGATCTGCTGAGGTCCGTCCCTGCTCGACACGAACGCGATTTCGCTTCCATCTGGAGACCATGCCGGGCAGCAATCGAAGGCCGGATTGTTGAAGGTCAGTCTGGTCGGATCGGAGCCGTCGGCGTCCATCGCGTAGATCTCGAACTGCTGGCCAGATGCGTCTCGATTGGAATCGAACGCGATCGTCGCTCCATCCGGTGACCAGGCCGGGTGCGCGTCCTCGGACGGATGATTCGTGAGGTTGGTCTGGGCCGAGCCATCGACGCCCATCGCATACACCTCGCCGTTGCCGTCTCGGAAGGCCTGAAAAGCGATCTGTTGTCCGTCCGGGGACCAGCCTGGCCCGCGGTCGGTGTTGCTGTTCGAGGTCAGCCGCGTCGGGTTCGAGCCGTCCGCCGCCATGACGTAGATCTCCTGGCCCGTACCGTCCCGGTCAGAGACAAAGACAATCTCAGGCCCACCTCCTTGATCTAGGTGAATGGCCTCGAAGCCGCAGATATCTGGTCCCTCGCTGTTCGTCGATGGATTGACCGTGCCGTTTTGCACCTTGACGAATTGTGCGCTGGTCAGACTCGCGGCGCTCAGGTCGAACGAGAACTGAACCGGCGTTCCGCGGGGAAGATTGAAGTCTCTGGGGTCTCGCGAACCAAGAACGGAGAAGGCGGTGCCGTCTTCACTCACTAGAAAATCGAAGCTCTCGACGATCGTAGGGGTGGAGTTGAAATCGGTTAGGTAGAGGGTCAGGTCGTCGCCGGGCAGGTTCAGGATCGAGCGGCCGAACCCGACAGTGACGGACCCAGGGGCGGGTCCGGTGTTGTCGAAATCAAACGCGTCAACGCAATCCGGCTGACCGAGCACAGCCCGGGGATCGCCCCCGGGGATCGTCGAGTGACCAACGAGTTGGTTGGCGAACTGACCGAAACAGGGCGGGGCAACAAGAGACGCACAAGCCACGGACAAAGGACGGAGCGCGCGTGTGAATCTGGCGGCTTTTCTCATCTGATCGCCTCCTACGGTTCGGCTCTCTGCTCCACGCCGGGAGCCTTCCCGGGGCTGTTCAAGAAACCGACGCATCAACCAGCAGAACTGTCGGATGAACACCGGGGTTCTGCACTGGTAATCCTAGCGCATCAAGAGCGTCGGTTCAGCTAGCCGCGGGCGACGTGATCTGGATCACTCTGCGTCTCATTGGTGCCCCCGTTGGTCGCTCTTTTGGTTCTCGCGATCCGTGCCGTGTCAAACGCTAGCCCGACCAGCCGCACCAGCAAGTCGCTCGACCGCGACTCGGCGAAGCTCGGAAGGACACGAGATACGAGGCCGGATCACACGGGAAGGGGACACGGCAATGCGACGCCTCTTGGTACAGGCGGCTCATGCGGCTCTTAGCTGTCGCAAGGACTCGTCGCTTACGCGCTGGGGCGAGAGCCTCGTCGAGAGGTCAGGCAAGAGCGAGGCGGTCGTCGCGCTGGCGAGGAAGATCGCGGTGCTTCTTCATCGGTTGTGGGTGACCGTCTTCGAGGCCTCGATGCTCCTGGTAGACTCCCTCAGGTCAGTAGCCAAACAGAGCACGCCGTGGTGGCCGAGTTCTTGGTGAGCTTCGAGGGCGCATCGTCGTAGTGCTCTCTATCTCTGAGGAGCAACCGCCATGCGACATGCCCTACGCGTTCTGTTGAGTCTTACGCTGTTGGTATCGGTTCCGCCGCCGGCGGCTGCAGAGATCTGCGCCATCGACACGGTGCCGGCGGCGACGCTGCTGCTTCCCTACTTTGCGGTCGACCTCTCCAAACTCACCAAGCCGAAGCGCACGGAAACCACAACGCTCGTTCTCCAGACCAGTTACAACGACGGTCCCATCGTCGCGAGGGTGACTCTATGGACCGATCTGGGAGTCCCGACGCTGGCCTTTGACGTCTATCTCGAGCGATATGCTTCTCGGAAGATTGCGCTCCACGACCTCTTTCGGGGCAGACTGCCGGCCAGCCCCGAGCTGGATCCGGGCTGCGCTGCCTGGGGGCTCGTCGACAAGACCGATCTGCAGAACGCGCATCGCGGCCGGCCGGTCGATGGCTACGGCGGCCGCTGCGCGAGCCGCTTGATCGACGGCAAGATCGCTCGTGGCTACGTGACCATCGACGTCATCAACTCGGATCGCCAGTGCGGCAATCTCTTTCCCAGTGACCCGGGCTACTTCGCGAGCGGAGGCAACGGCGTCGCCAGCAACACGAATGCCCTGGTCGGATGGGTCAACAACGACAATCGCAGGGTGAAATACGGCCAGATCGAGCCTCTGGTCCATATCGAGGCTGTCCCCGTCCCCGGCAGCTACACTTTCTACGGCCGCTACGTCCAGTACAACGGAGCCGACGGGCGCGAGCCCCTGGGAACCACCTGGGACGCCGTGTTCAATGTCAGGCGCGGTGCCCGGACCGATCTGGAGGTCTGGCGCGACTCGGGGGCCGTTCAAGGACCCTTCGAATGCGACCAGCTGGGAGTGCAGGGTTGGTACCCGCTGGACGAGGTACAGGTCGTCGCTCTCGATCGGCAGGGCTTTCCGCTGAGCGCGTCCGTACCGAACGGTGCCATCGAAGTCTGTGAAGCCAACTCCTCCGGACCGGTGTTCTGCTTTCCAGCGGAAACGGGCTCGTACCGTTTCGATACCGGACCGCTCTCAGTGCCCTTTGGTGAGGGTTGGGTCTTTCTCAACCTCAACCGTGCGGGGATCAGCCAGTCCTACGTCTCAGTTCGCCAGACCCTGGGTTCGGGCAAGCGCCGGGGCCGCAGCCAGGCGGCTAGCTTGTCGCACGCTTGCGGCCAGTCGCCGCCGGCTGCCGGCGATCCGATCCCATAAGCGACCCGAGACGCCGCTGCGACCTGGAGAATCTTACAGCTGCGCGTCTACTAGATCTCGGTGTGCTCGAAGCTAGAGGTGCAAGCTAGAGGTGCCACTCATTAGGCGGCGGTCTGTCAAGAGGTAGATGTTTTCTGTTCGGGCGGGTGCGTCCGACCGTGTAGAGAGTCGAGCCCGGAGTAGTCACTCCCGACGTTGACGGCCAGCAAGGTGGCGAGGGTGTCGCTGATGTACTTGCCGCCATCGCGAATCCGGCGGATGGCGTCGACCAGTTCGTCCCTGCCGCTGGCCTTGACGAGATAGCCGTCGGCGCCGGCTCGGAGGCAGCGCAGGGCATACTGGTCCTCGGGTAGCGCGGTCAGCATCAGGACACGAACTCCGGATTTCGAGCGCTTCAGGTCGTCGACAATCTCGAGGCTGTCCTGGCCGGGCATGACCACGTCGAGGAGGACCAAGTCGGGCTCGAGCTTCCTGCACAGGTCCAACGCTTCCTCTCCGTTGGCCGCCTGTCCAACTACCGTCATCGCCGGGTCCTCTTCGATCATCCGACACAGTGCCTCACGGATCATCTCGTGGTCGTCGGCGATCAGGATCCTGGTCACCCGCGCACCTCCTTTGGGCCACTCCGGTGTGGGTCCTCTACGTGCTCACCGATCGACTCACCCATCTGGTTGCGCTCCCGCTGGGGCCTGCTCTACGACGGTCTCGGGACCGTTACCGGTGGGCTCGGCCATGGTGCTCGTACCCTCCAGAACGTCCCGCACTGTGCGCAAAAGGGCTTCTCTTGTGAATGGCTTGCCGAGCAAAGGAAGCGCCGAGCCGATCTCCTCTCGTAGAGAAACCCGGTCTGGAGCATAGCCAGACATGTAGAGGACCCTGACCTCCGGGCGCAGATCCGTAATGCGTCGCGAGAGTTGGGTTCCCGACATCGTCGGCATCACCAGATCGGTCAGCAACAGGCCGATGGAACCCTCATGGTGCGTCGCGATCTCGAGTGCCTCGCTGGGATGCCGAGCCTGAAGGACCTCGTAGCCGCTCCGGCTCAGCACCCGGGCCGCGAGGCGTCGCACTCCCTCATCGTCCTCGACCAGAAGAACGGTCTCGGATCCGCCCCGCGCCGCATCCCCGGCTCGTTGGCCGTCGCACTCGTTCTCAATGCTGCCCTCAACCCGGGGAAGGTAGATCTTGAATGTCGTCCCCCGCCCGGTCTCACTGTCAACCCAAACGTATCCGCCGCTCTGCTTGACGATCCCGTAGACCGTGGCCAGGCCGAGGCCTGTTCCCCTCCCCTGTTCTTTGGTCGTGAAGAACGGCTCGAACAGTCGGCTCCTGGTCGTCTCGTCCATACCGAATCCACTGTCGGTGACCGAGATCACCACGTGCGGTCCGGTACTTGCGCCCTCGTGGCTAGCGGCGAAGGCGTCATCGAGAACGACGTTGGCGGTTTCAAAGATGAGCTTACCCCCATCCGGCATCGCATCCCGGGAGTTGACTGCGAGATTCATGAGAATCTGGTCCACCTGGCTAGGATCCGCCTTGACGCACCAGAGCTTGGCTTCGAGCGCTGTGGTCAGCTCAATGTCCTCACCTATGGTGCGGCGCAACAGACTTTCGATATCCAGAATCAGCTCGTTGAGATTCAAGAGTTTTGGGCGCAGCACCTGCTGACGGCTGAAAGCCAGTAGTTGGCGAGTCAGCGAAGCCGCCCGGTCCCCGGCCTTCTTGATCTGTTCCAGATCCAGTCTCACGGGATCGTCGGTACCCAATCTCGCGAGCACCAGCTCCGAGTAGCCGATGACGGCCGTGAGCAGGTTATTGAAATCGTGGGCCACGCCTCCGGCGAGTCGCCCCACGGCCTCCAGTTTCTGGGACATGCCGAGTCGCCGCTCCAGCTCGCGCTCCTCGGTGACATCTCGGAGGATTCCCTGGTAGCCGAGCACTTCTCCCGCCTCGCCCAGCACCGCGCTGGCAGTCTCCAGGACGTGGAGCCTGCGCCCCTGCCGAGTTCTCAGGACGAGTTCGTGGTCCTTGACAAAACCCTGCTGCTCCAGTCGCAAGAGCCACGCCTTACGACCCGTGGGATCCAGATAGAGATCTCGCGCGATGTCCGCATCCAGTAACTCCTCCTTGGAGGAGTAGCCGAACAGCTCGATTGCGGCAGGGTTCACATCCACCAGCCGACCCTCAGGAGTGCTGATGAAGATGGCGTCCCGCGACTCTTCAAAGAGAGTGCGGTACCTCATCCCGGTGTCCCGCAGGGCCTCATCCTCCGCGCTCTTCACGGCGACGGCCAAGGAGCCCGCCACAGAGGAGAGTGTAGCGATCTGGTTCTCACTCCATCCGTGAGGCTCAGAGGAATCCAAGCAGAGCAGACCGACGAGTCTGCCGGAGTGATGTACGGGAACATCGAGGACCGCTCGGGTTCCACCAGCCTTCAATACCTCGGCCAGCGGAGCCAGTCGGGAGTCGCGATCGATGTCCTCGACGGCGGCCAACTCGTTCCGGCGAAGATGGGCAAGGTACTCTGGCGCCACTCCGAGGTGACTCTCCAGGCCCTCGATTGGCTGCATGCCGGCGGGCTCACGGGCGGCCATGATTCGCAGGCGCCCCGTGTCGTCGATTGACGCATAGGCAGCCCGAAACTCGCTGAACGTCTCGTGAACCCCATTGACCGCCTGGCGAAGGATCTTCTCCACGGGCACTCGCGTCGTGATCGCAGTGGAGATGCCATCGATCAGCTGCAGGTGACCCCGGGAGGCCCTGAGCTCTTCCTCTGTGTCTGTACTCATCTGTCTCTTCCTAAACTGAATGATCGTTCAGATTCTTTCGAAAACCTGGTCTGGTTGCTGATCTTCCGTCTTCGCGTCGTCCTACCTCTCAGAGGGCGGAGAGTGCGACATCGACGAACCCTTCGAGCGCCTTTCGGCTCGGAAAGGACTTCGCCAGCACACCGAGTCCCTGGGCCGATCCCACCAAGAACCGGGCGAGCCGTCGCAGACTGTGCCGCGACCGAAGCTCCTCACGCTTCTGGGCCCTGACGAGCGCTCGATGGAGCGCCTTTTCCATGCGCTCGAAATTCGTCACCACCCTGTCGCGGGCGGCTCGGTCGTTGGGAAGCAGCTCGAGCGCCGAGTTGACCATGAGGCAGCCTTGGCTGGACGGTCGCGAGGTGTAGAGCTCGACAAAGCCCTCAAAAAACCTTCGAATGGCTGGTACCCCCTCTTCGGACTTGTTCACCGCAGCCAAGAGTTCACCGACGACCCTTTTGTGGTATCGATCCAGGGCAGCCAGAAACAGCTGGTGCTTGTTACCGAACGTGTTGTAGAGGCTGAACCGCTGGATGCCCATCTGATCCACCAGATCTTGCACAGAAGTTGCCTCGTAGCCGTTTGCCCAGAAGGCTTCCATGGCCTTTCCGAGGACTTCGTCGGTATCAAACTCTCTCTGTCGCGGCAACGGCTTTCTCTCGCTGGTTCGCCTCACCCATGGTCACTGACAACCGCTCAACCAGGTCGATTATTCCTGAACGATCGTTCTTGCACTACGCCGAACCGCGAAAAGGGTTTCAAGGTTCCACTGGGATGTGTCCCGGCCGAGGCCCGAAAATTGAACTGCACCGGGGATTCCTAGAGGACGTTCGCACCCTTGCCGCGTCCGGCAGGGCAAAGGGACGAAACCTGATGAAACAGATCCAGGAGCTCGCTGCCCAGCATGACATGCCGCGTCGCCGAAGCGCGACTCGATCGGCCCCGTAGCAAAACGATTCCAGGGGCGGCAGCGCGGCTGCTGCCAGAGGGCGCTCCAGGCAGGGGCGGGTTCCGCACCCGCAGGGCCCGGCATGGTTTCGG
>JBHHWO010000168.1:0-8821 GCA_046756565.1 Thermoanaerobaculia bacterium
TTAGTTGCGGTTAAGCCCTGTTCGCTACGCCCTACTACAACCGTAACACCGCTCTGCAAAACCCTCATTCCCCGGTTCGATTCCGGGCGTCGGCTCCAACCTAGCCTCAATCTCCCGGTCACCTGCGGAGCGGCAGTGGCTCGGTTTGTGGGAGGTTCTTAGCGGAGTGTTGGTCGCTGGCCTCCGGGCTAGACAGCTACGACGAATCCGACTCGGTCGCCAAGGCCTCGACAGCGTCCTTCAAAGAGGGTAGGTCGCGAACCGTGACCTCCCAGACAGTAGCGAGATCGACGCTCGCGTATCCATGGATGAGGCGATCTCGCAGACCGGCCACGCGGCGCCAGGGGATGTCGAGCCTCTTTGAGGTCGTTTCCTCGGAGAGTTGCTTCGTCGCTTCACCGATGATCTCGAGCCGTCTCATGACCGCGTCCTGGCGCATTGGGTCGCACATGAAGGCATCCCGTCCGTCGGCGACGTAGAGCTCGATTCTCTGGATGGCGTCGAGGATGTGGCGCAGGTAGACTTGGTCGCGGCTCAAAGCGGAACAGCCTCGGCCAGGACCCGATCCCGCAGATATGGGGAAAGCCCACCGGTCGTGACCACGTCGACCTCGAGGTGGGTCAAGTCCTCGATCGCCTGCTCGAGGCCTATCAGATCGAGCAGGGAGCGGCCCGCATCGAGCTCAAGCAGCAGATCGATGTCGCTGTCGGCTCCACCCTCACCTCTCGCGCGCGAGCCGAAGGCGCGGACATCCCTCGCGCCGTGTTCGGCTGCGATCCCTAGAATCTCGGTGCGGTAGCGGGAGAGCACGGGGTCCTTCATCGAGCTCATGATATCGCAGGTGTGGAAGACCCCCCGAGAGCACGAACGCTTCCGTGGTCGGTAAGCTCCAAAGCAATCCGGCCGTCTTTGAGGATCCGCGGGCGGGAGAAAAACGAAGCTGCGCCGAGATCGGGCAGCACGTGGCGTGTCTGGTGTGCCGAGTTGTGCTCTGATGTTGCGTGCGGTTGAAGGTGACCTCAGTGAGTGAAGATCGGCGAGAGCTCGAAGCGCGCCTGGCTCGGCTGGGTCCGGAGCGGCTGGCTGCTGAGCTGGCGGGCCTGGCTGCGGACGATCGCGACATCGAGCGCCGAGTGATGCTGCTGGTCCGGGAAGGAGATCCGGACGCCCTGGGGGTGGAGCTCAAGCGGCGGATTGCCGGGCTCAAGCGATCGTCGCGCTTCATGCCCTACCGAGAGAGTTTCGGGCTCGCCAAGCAGCTCCGCGAGCTCGTCGAAGCCATCGAGGAGAAGGTGCTGCCGCTCGACCCGGCGAAAGCGTTCGAGCTGGCCGACCGCTACCTCGCGACGGACAAGAAGACCTTCGGCCGGATCGATGATTCCGCCGGCGTGGTGGCCGACGTCTATCGCGAGGCCTGCAGGACGTGGCTCCGCGCCGCGGCGGAATCGAAGGGGGAGAAGGACTGGGTCGAGCAGGTTTACCGGGTGGCCGCCGACGATGACTACGGCGTGCGCGAGAAGCTTCTCGGCGAGGCCGCGATCTTGTTGTCGGAGCACGAGCTACGGCGGCTGGCGCGGCGGTACGAGAACGAGGCCCTGGCGGCGAGCGACGGGAAGTCCGACCTCGACAGCCTCCGCGACGAGAGTTTTGGCTCGCGGGTTCGGCTGAGCCTGGTTGCCGAGGCGATTCGGGACCCGGTACTCTACGAGCGGTCGCAGACGCTTCGCGGGGAGGGCCTGAACGACCTCCAGCTGCTCGACGTCGCTCGGCACTACCTCGAGTACGGACAGGCGGAGCCGGCCATCGCGCGCCTCGAGGCGATGAAGGGCCGGGCGAACTCGAAGCGCTGGCGATTGCTGGCCGAGGCCTACCGGCGGATCGGCCAGAGGGATGAGCAGCTGCGGTGCCTGTGGCGCCTCTTCGATGGGAGCGCGCATTTCGGGACCTACCAGGAGCTCGTGCAACTGCTACCCAGCGGGGAGCGTGCGGAGGCGAAAGAGCGGGCCATAGGAATGGCTCTCACGCTGGGGGACGTGCTGTCCGCGGCGAGTTTCCTCCTTCGCGTCGGGGCGTCCGCCGATGCCGAGCGCCTGACGATGGAGCGGGCCGCGGAGCTCGAGGGCGCCTACTACGAACACCTGAAGTCGCTGGCCGCACTCGCCGGGAAACACGGCCGTCCACGGATCGAGATGCTCTGCTACCGGGAGCTCCTCTGCGAGATCCTGAAAGACGCACGGAGCAAGGCGTACGGCCATGCGGCCCGGTACTTCCGCCGGCTGGAGGAGCTGGATCGGGTGATCGATGCTTACGCTCCGGTGGCCGATCACCAGGCGTACGTCGAGGGAGTGCGCCAGCGGCACGGGCGCAAATACGCGTTTTGGAGGAGAGTGGAAGAGTGAAGGCGGCACGCAAGCGGGAGATCGAGCGCTACCTGAGGACCGGCGATAGTGACTCCTTCCACCCAGCCTGGGGTGGCGGAGTGTTCCAGGCCGCGCGCCAGGCGAAGGAGGATCTGAAGAGTGCCCTGATCGAGGAGGCAAAGGGCCGGGCATGCGGCATGCGATCAAAGCGTGTGCCGCGGGGCTTGGATCTGCGTGCCTTCACCAGGGCGAAGGTGGAGGCCATGGTGCGGGGCCTTTTTCCGGCGCGTGAACGAGAGCCGGTGCTCTCGACCCTGGAGCGGTCAGTGGTCTTCGTTACGCGGAGCAACATCGAGCGCCTGATCCGGAACGAAGCCTGGCTGTCGACGGCGTGGCAGCTGGCGAACCTCTACCTGACGGGCCTTGGTGCCGAGCCGCTCGGGGACGGAGAGTCGCCCATCGTCGGGTTCAGCGAGGAGACGACGTGCTACCTGTCGACCGAGTACTTCGCGGCCGAGGACAAGTTCGCCGACTTCGTCGTCCACGAGGTCGCCCACATCTTCCACAACTGCAAGCGGGGCACCGTTGGGCTCCCCGAGACCCGCAAGCGGGAATGGCTGCTCAACATCGATTTCGGGATGCGCGAGACCTTCGCGTACGGGTGCGAGGCCTACAGTTGCCTGCGCGAGCTGGGGCCGCGGCCGGCCGACCGACATCGGCTCCTCGCCGAGCTCTTGAGAGGCCCGATGCCCCCGACGGATCTGGTGGATGAGGACGCCTACCGAGAAATGCTCAGCGAGGCGGTGGCGGCTCGGAACGGGTGGAAGCGAATTCTCGCTCGCTGTGCCCCGTCCGGCCGAGGGCAATGATGAGTCGCTACGGACGAACACACACAATTCCGTGCTACGACCTCGAATGCAAAAGGCACACATTGTGCTAGAATCGGTTCGTGAAGTACTTCTCCTGGAACCCGGAGAAAAATGAACAGCTCCGCCGGGAGCGTGGTATCACGTTCGAGGAGATCGTCTTTCACATTGAGCGGGGTGACGTTCTTGACCTTCTCGAGCACCCGAACCAGAAACTGTATCCGGGGCAACGCGTCTTTATCGTCGAGGTGGAGGAGTACGCATACATCGTTCCGTTCGTCGAATCAGAATCTGATGTGTTCTTGAAGACGATTATCCCGAGCCGAAAGCTGACAAAGAAATACCTGGGGGACTAGTTATGACGAAGCTGGAGACAGAAGAGCGTAAGGTGCTGCAAGCGGTTGAAGCCGAAGAGTGGAAGCCGGTTCGGGACAAGAAGAGAGAGATTGCTCGCTACAGCGAGTATGCAAAGGCCACGTTTCGCAAAGACCGTCGCATCAACATTCGGATATCGACCAAGGATCTGGAGGCGTTGCAGAAGAGGGCGCTGGAAGAGGGCATTCCGTACCAGACTCTCGTCTCCAGCGTGTTGCACAAGTATGTGTCGGGAAGACTCGGGGATCGCGGCGCCTAACCGATCGCTGAGCCGAACCCTCATTCCCCGGTTCGATTCCGGGCGTCGCCTCCAATTAGCTCGGCTCTCCGCAGCCTCTCCGCCAGCCAGGGCGCCATCTTCCGAGCCAGGCTGTCGCGGTTGGCTTGGGTGACTTCGCGGCGAATAACGCCGGGGCGGTGTTTGACCTCGGCGATGAGGCCGGAGCCGGAGCGGGCGACGGTGGCGACGATCCAGGGCGAGGCGTCGAAGAGGCGGCGCACCGCGTCGACGAATCGCTCGGACAGGCACTCCATCTTGCCGATTTCGTCGATGAGGTAGAGGTCGACGTCGGGTCGGAGATCCAGGGTCGCAGCCGCCAGATCATCGATGGCCCGAACGTCGACTCCGTACTTTGCGACGCGCCGGGAGCTATCGAAGTCGACGTGGGCGATCACGGTCTCAGCCCCGGCGAAGGTGACGGCGCGGAAGCCGACACGCCGTCCGCGCTCTCGAATCTCCTCGGTGTAAAAGCCGGCTATCAGAGGCTTGGCAGGCCCCTGATCCCCGAGCCGAGACGCCAGCTCACGGATTACGGTGGTCTTGCCGACGCCGGGTCGCCCGGTGAGGAGCACGGCTCGGTAGGGGAGGGGAGGCATGGCGGGGTCACCACGATACCGCTGGAGGGTGGCAGAGAATGGTGACCTAGCCGCCCCGCCTCACCTCCGCTCCAGCCAGTCGCTTTCGGAGTCGGCGTAGCCCGGGGCCGGGACGTAGTAGGCCTTGATCGCGTCCCAGGTGCCGGAAGCGTCGGCAGTGAAGGTGCCGTCGGAAGCGACCGCCGTGGTGCGGTAGCTTTCCTGATCGCCTGTCGCCAGGATGAGGATGACCTGGCCGCCGGAGACGCCCTCGTGGGTATCCTGGGTCACCACCTGACCCGCGGCCGTGGCCGGTGGGTCGAAGGAGAAGGGCTCGACACGGGTGGCGCGGCCGGTCACGACCTGGGCGCTGACACCGCCGAGGGGCACGGCGGCCTGCCCGGGCTCCCCACCCGGCTCCTCGACCACGGCGAACATCGAAAGGTTATTGGGGAGCGAGATGTACTGTTCCAGCTCCGGCACGAGGGCGGTGTCCTCACCGACGGCATACTCGAACATCATGCGCACGTTCTTCGTCTCGCCCGGTCCCAGGCGCAGCCAGCTGTGCTCGAGATAGGTCCGGAACAGAGGGCTCGTGCTCTTGGCCATGCGCAGGAAGATCCGGGCCGGCTCCGAGAACGGGTTGTGGACCTTGACCAGCGCGGTCTCGCGTGAAGCGGGCGAGGCCTTCTCCGAGATGAAGCGGTCGTAGTTCGACTGCGCCCGGTTGTTGTACTCGGTGGCCTCGACTACCGAGTTGGGCCCAGGCGTCTGGTAGAGACGGATCCGGACTTCGATGCAGTAGTGACCGGCCTTCTTCGAGCGCCACGGCGCGCTGAACTCGACCGTCTTGCCGGCGCCGACGTTCTTCGTGTCGGTGCCGAACTTGACCGGTGGTACCCCGGAGGTGTTGACCGTGTAGTCCTTGACGTAGAAATCGACCCGCACCTGGGGCGCGTTCATGTCGCCGACGTTCTTGACCTTCGCCACCACGGTGTTGATGTGGTTCTCCCACGGGACGTTGCGCCACTTCGAATCGGCCTTGTTGCGGGCGTTGCGCACCTCGATGTCGGGGCTCTGGTAGACGGGCGGGTTCCAGGTCCGAATCGATGGGTCGGGCTGGCTGTAGACTCCGTACTGGATCTTCAGTTTGGCCTTGGTACCGTCGATGTCGGTCACCGTGGCGGTGAAATCGGTGGGGAAGTTGGGCTTGGAGATGTCCTGCTCGCTGTAGTCCTGGTTCTTCCCCAGCACCGGTCCGTCACCGTCATCGTCGTTGGCCAGGAGCATGACCGGTTTGCGCCGGCTGGGATTCTCGAAGTCCTGGGCAAAGGTGACATCGGTGCCCAGCACTCGGTCGTTGGTGGGCAGGGACTGGTCGCCGATCTGTGATGCTTGCGCGACCCGATACTCGAAGTAGTAGTCCCAGCCCGGCTTGATCCGGATCTCGACGCCGGAGCGACGCCCGCTGGGCGGGTTGGCGAGCTCGATCGGGTGGAGGGTCACCGTCTCGTCGACGAATCCTCCGATCGCCTTGAAGTTGTAGAGCTTGAGAGTTGCCTTCGGCACCCAGCCGAGCTTCATCCGGTGGACCAGCAGCGGGTGGGGAAGACCCCCCTCGTGGGCCATCAGAGCCCAGCCTCCCGGCTGGCGGGCCCGCATCGGTGCGGTGTGGCCGCCCCAGGCGTAGATATCGCCCAGCCCCAGGTTGTGGCCGAGCTCGTGAGCCAGGGTGGCGCTCAGACCGAAGGCGGTACCGTCCGAAGGCATGACGACGGTGCCCAGCGCGTGGGTGCCCTTGTCGGTATTGACCGTGGTGGTGTCGGCGTGCGCCCATACCCTGCGTCGGGGTGTCGTCGCGGTGGCGTCGACGGTCTGCACCACACAGACCAGGTGCTTGTAGTCGCCGTACTTGATCAGCTTGTTACCGGCGGTGGAGCACGCTTTCCAGAGAGAGGCCTTGTAGTTGCCGTTGTTCTGGAGGTAGTCGCTCCAGGAGCCGGGCATGCTCGCCGGACCGAAGACCTTTCCCTTGAAGTTGAACTTGTTGTAGGACGCCTCCCGGAAGTAGTGGGCCGTGCTCACGGTCTTGCCGTTATGGGTATGGCCGTCGAAGGCCACCTCCTTCCACAGGTCCTGTAGCGCTTTGACGGCGGACGACTGGATTCGTTGGGACTTGGTGTCGAGCAGAAGCACCGCCACCTGGTTGGTGCCCTTGGCGGGCTTGACGTTGTAGTTGTCGGGCTCGGTGGTCGAGCCGCCGCCCCAGGTGCTGCCCGGAACACCGAAGAGCTCGAAATCCCCGGACACCCAGTGCGAGGGTCCGATGTCGTCTGTCGGCCAGAGGGCGTTGACCTCGAACGGCGCTTCGGCGACCAGCACTCCAGTCGAGGCGTCGAAAGCCTGCAACCGGTAGCTGCCGGGCTCGTGACCGGCAAGGAGCATGATGTCGGGATTCGCTGGGTCGAAGTCGCGGTCCTTGGACAGCGACACTTCACCGCCCTTCTTCCCGGCCGGGATCACGAATTGGAGGTCGTCCAGGGTGAGACCGCTGGCGGGGTCGATCCGCACCGGCACCTTGGCCCAGGAGCTTACGAAGAGGGCCTCGGCGGGAGGGAAGAGCTCCACCGGTCGCGCCGGCCGCAGTGGACCGAGCCAGAGCACCGGCCGGCCACTGGCAATGAGCTCGGCCACGACCTCGTGTACGGTGCCGGGACGGGTTTCGATCCACTCGATTTCGATCCCCACCTCGGCGAGTGTGTGGGCGAGGACCTCCATCGCCTCGGGCCGTTCTTCGACGGGAGGTACGTTCAGCCGAATGCGGCCTTCGAGGCCGGCCTCGGCCAGCATCTCACGGCTTCTCTCGGGCTCCCAGGGAAGCTCGCGGAGCTCGTGGATCAGGACCTCACCTTCCCAGGTTGACGCCGTCAGCGGCGCGTCCGGATCGGTTCGCAGGCGTTCGAAGACCTCGACCCACGGAACCGCAAAGAGGACTGCCTCGCGAACCACTGGATTCGTGAGCATGCCACCGTCGAGAACGACGCGGTAGTACGAGACAGGCTCCTGGGCCTCGGCCCTTGTGAGGAGCGGGCCTCCCGGAGGGGCGCCCGACTGGAGAGCGAGTAGAACGAGAAGAACGAGAAGAAACGCGAAGACCGGCATTCTCTTGAGCATCGGAGATCTCCTATCGGCTCGATCGGGGAGGACGCCCGGGCCGGGGTCCGAGTCCCCAAGGAGCTGTTTGATCTGTGGCTTCTTTGCCCAGCCTGCATAGCGCTCGCGGCGAGGCGGCGCAACACCCCGTCGGGTAGGTGGGGACCGGCTTTGGCCAGATTGCCTGCGAGCGCCCGAGCCTTACTTCACCGCCTCACAAATCCGATACGGCGGCAGGTTGCGCAGGTCGAGCATGGTGTGGACGGTGGAGAAGCAGCGCTCGAGGTGGACGCGGAGGTGGTGGCGGCGCTGGTAGAACATCTGGTAGGTGATGAGGCTGCCGCCGGGCCGTAGGACTCGATGGGTGTTGGCGACGATGTCGAGGGCGGTCTCCGGGGTCAGCCAGAAGAAGGGAATGCCGGAGAGGACGGTATCGGCCGGCGGCAGGGCCAGGCTCGCGACGACGTTGCGGACGTTTTCGGCCGAGTCGCGGACGACGGTGAGGCGGGGGTCGTCGAGCTCGGAATCGAGGCTTCGGGCGAGGTCCGGGTCTCGTTCGATGGCCAGGAGTCTGGCTGTCGGGCTGAGATGGTCGAGGAGGCGGCGCGTGAGGACCCCAGTGCCGGGCCCGTACTCGATGACGAAGTCCGCTTTCCCGGGCTCGACCTCCGAGGCGATGCGCTCGACCACGGGCGCCGACGTGGGGAGAAGGGCGGCGACGCCTTTCGGATCCCTCAGAAAGGCCTGCACGTGCGCGCTGGCGGACCGATTCAAGGTATCTCTCCTTCCCCTGCGGAGGACGTTTCGACTCTACGCGGGGGAGAGGGTTTTGCCAAGGGTGGCGGAGGGATTCCTCGGCCTCGCCTCGGGATGACGGGGCGGGCAGGGATCCTTCGGCTGCGCCTCAGGATGACATCGTCGCAAGAGACCTAGGAATCAACGGGAAGCCCGTAGCAGGCGGCTTCCCGGTTGTTGCGGACCAGGAGGCGGCGGCCGGCCACGGCCGGCGGATTCCAGGTCTTGCCGGAGAGGGCCGCGAAACGGGCGAGCTCGCGATGCTCCTCCGGCGTCGGCTCGACCAGCGCGACGAGACGACGCCGGGCATCCAGCGTCCGAGCTCCCGCGAGCCTCGATTTCGTGGGCGTTCAGAGAGTCAGCGTCACCGAATGAGTCGCCTCCCGAGCGTCACCGGGCTCTTGTAGTCCGCTAATC
>JBHHWO010000169.1:0-8787 GCA_046756565.1 Thermoanaerobaculia bacterium
GAGCAGCGCGGTCTGACCATCTAACGCTAAGCGACGGCGCTGGGCCCCACCCGCCCGCACACTCGGGTTCGGATTCCCCTCATCTCGGGGCCGAGTTCCTGCCTTATCGCTGAGACAGGCAGCGATCTCGGCAGTGAAGTGCCGTCATGACAATGGGGTTTCCCCTCGGGGTCTTTGCTCCGCTCGGAATGACAACTAGACCGCGTAGCTACCCGGCCGTCAGTACGACTTCGAGGGCAGTCTCCTCACCCGGCTCGACAGTGAACGGGACTTCCTCGGAATCGAAGCCCGGGCGGACCACTTCCAGAGTGTGCTCGCCGGGCGACACGATCAGGCCCGAATGCAGCCGCGCCAACTCGTCTCCGGTTCCCAGGAAGCGTCCATCCAGATAGATCGACGCGTCGACCGGATCGATCTCTAGCATCAGGCGCCCGGGTTCCTCGCGCACGTCGACCCGGGGTGCGCGACGAGTCCGCGGACGGGGATCCTCTACCTGCTCTCGAACAGCGTACGCTTCGCGGCGTCTGCGCAGCTCTTCCGGTGAGAACGAGCTCAGCTGTTCCGCGGGTATCGCTTCGCCGGGCTCCATCTGGTGATCAATGTCCAGCTTCACCCCTTCGAGCACGTTGACCTCGCGAACCACGGTCTCGTGGCCTTGCTTGAAGAAAATCAGCTCGTGGGGCCCCTTCTCGAGCCACAGGTGTCCGGGATAGCCGTCAAAGCGGCCGGCGGTGCCGACGTACTGGCCGTCCACCCATACTTCGGTCTTTTTCGGCCGCACATGGAGGTCCAAGCTGCCGAAGTCGTCGAACCGGCGTGGGTGATACGAGTAGTAGACGGGATAGTGGTAGTAGAAGGGGTGGTAGTAGTAGCCGCCATAGCCCCAGTAGCCGCCCCAGCCGTAGTAGCCCCCGTAACCGATACTGATGCCGTACCTGTGACCGTGATGCCGACCGTGGCCGTGGTGACGACCGCGGCTACCGCCACCATGACCGCCTCCGCCGGACCGGGTCGATGCCGCGCCACGCGAGCTGCCGCCTCCGCCTCTAGTGGCGACCGTCCGTCCGCTACCGCCGGAGGAGCCGCCTTGTGACCTACTCGAGACCGACGACCGGCTGCGCGCCTGTTCCGCAAAGGCGTCGCTCGTGCCGATCGCTCCCAACGCGATTATGAGACCAGTTGTCAGAACGAGTCGTTTCGAAATCCGCCTGCTGATCATGTTGAACCTCCTTGGCCTCTCTGCCTAGCTTCGCGCCAAAGACCTGCAACTGCAAGCCTCAGACCAGAGCTCGACACCTCGGAGCCCGCAGGCGAGGCCTCTATTTTCGCGCCGCGGCCCGGATCTTCAGTACTTCCTCGTCCTCCGAAGAGGTCGATACCGCCAGCCCGCGCGGACGGACTGAGTCGACGATAACTAGCCGGTCTCAACTGTCTTCGAAGTCAGCTCGAACGGCCGCGAGCAGGGCGAGGCCGGAAGAACTTCGGCAACGGCCGACAGTGACTCGACCACCGCGTCTCGGCGGCCGGCCGGGACCAGCACTGCGACGCAGCCTCCGCCTCCCGCTCCGCAGGCCTTTCCGCCCCAGGCACCTGCGACCCTCGCTGCCGCCAGCATCGACTCGATCTTCGGCGTCGAAATGCCGTCGGCCAGCGCGCTTCGGTGGCGCCATTCCTCCGACATCAGCTCACCGACCCGCTCTGCCTCTCCGGCTCGAAACGCCGCCGCGACCGCCGCTGCGATCCTCGCGATCTCCGAGAAATGGCCGACGGTGTCCTGATCTCCGTCCAGACGTCGGCGAACGATCTTCCAGTTGTTGCCCGCCGAAAAGTGGCTCTGACCGGAGTAGGCGATCACCAAGGCGCATTCAAGCTCCTCGAAGTCGACTTCGGTTCTCTCTATCCGTTCCCCCCCGGGCTCGTGGTGGATCACCAGCATCCCGCCTAGGAGAGCCGGAAGATGGTCCTGGAGACCGGTCGGAAGGGCCATCATTCGAGCCTCGACATCCCGCGCCAGACGGCTCCGGAACGCGGCGGTGCTGTCAGGGGATCCGATGAAGCGTTCCGCGGCTGCGATGAACGCCATCGCAATGGCCGAGCTGGCTCCAAGCCCTCCTCCGCGGGGGGACTCGCTCCTGACCTCGATCTCAGCCGGTGGCAGGGCCAGCGCGGTGGCCAAGTGGCCCACAAGAGCCGTCCCAGACTCTTGCCGCCAGAGCTCCGGCCGATCAACCGTCTCGTCGCGATCGCCCGCAAGCAGCCGGAAGCCGGAGACGCGGGGCCGGAGCGTCACCTCGGTCGCCAAGTCGATCGCGACGTTGACCGTGACGGCGCCCGGGTGCAAGAGTCCCAAGGGCCAGATATCGAGAGTGCCCCCGGCGAAATCGACCCGGCACCACGTGCGGGCGCAGACCTCGATCACGCGAACGCTCCGTTCAACGGGACGCCGCGGAGGCCGCGGTCGTCTGTGCCTCGGGTCGAGTCTCTCCGTTCGTCTCGGCGAGCCGGGTCAGGTCAAACGGCTCGCCGTCGATGAGGCTTCTGCGCAGATCGTCGCGCCAGGCCAGAAACTCGGGCAGTCTACGATGCGGGACCGGATCCGCTGGAACGCTCTTCAGGGACAGGGGATTGATCCAGCGGCCGTTGCGTTGCACACGGTAGTCCAGGTGGGGCGCGGTCGACAGACCCGTGCTTCCGACATAGCCCACCACGTCACCTTGCATCACTCTCCGGCCCGATCGGACTCCCTTCGCATAGCGGGACAGATGCAGATAGGCGGTGAGATAGCCGTTGGGATGGCGGACCTTGACCGTCTTGCCACCACCCCGATCCCATCCCGCCGAAACCACCGTACCGTTGGCGGTCGCTCGAACTGGCGTGCCCGTGGGCGCTCCATAGTCGACGCCATGGTGCGGTCGGTAGCGCTTCAGAATCGGATGAAACCTCCGATGGCTGAACCGGGAGGTCACTCGCGAGTACCGAAGCGGCGAGCGCAGGAACATCTTGCGGATCGGGCGACCGTCGGCGTCGTAGTAAGCACCGTCATCGCCGAACCTGTACGCCTCGAGCACGCGGCCTCCGTTCGCGTACGAAACCGCGAGGATCGACCCGAGACCGTCCCAGACGCCGTCGAGATACACCGTCTCGTAAAGGATGCGAAACCCGTCGCCGATGCGCAGGTCACGAGTGAAATCCAGATCCCATTGGAAGACATCCGCCATCAGGATCGCGAGATTCGTCTCGCCGCCGGCGGTCGCGATCGAGCCTTCGAGGCTGCCGCTCAGAGTGCCGGCGATGGCGCGGACTTCGATGCTGCGCTCGAACTCTCTCCAGTCACCGATCCAGTCGCCGCCCGCTCGAGCCACTCGCACCCGACCCCGTCTGGCGATCTCCAGCTCGAAGACGTCGACCTGGCCGTCGGAGGTGAACTCGATCGAGTATTGATCGTCCGGGCGGATCCGGCGCGGATCGGCCCAGCGCGACAACTGGTCGACTATCTCTACCGCCTCGGCGCCGCCGATGCCCACGTCGCGCAGGGCGTCGCTCAAGGTCTCGCCCTTGTTGAACGCCAGCATCAAAGGATAGGAATCGATTCCGGGACCGGCTTGCGCACTCGGTCGCGCCGCCGAAAACGGCACCGTCCGAGCTACCGGGTAGGGCGATTCCGAGTACGCGACGAGGCGCCGTTCCGAGATATACAGAGTCGCCACGAGAAGCAGGAGCGGGGCGTAGAGCCACTTGCGCCATCTACGCGAGGGGTGTCGGTACTTTTGAAGGGCCGGCACTGCGGATCCAGAACGGTCCAGAAGGAGAAGACGGCAGGTAGATCTCGATCGGCCGAAGATACCACAGCGCTTGGCGCCGTCGCTCGTGCAAATGACGCTCGCCGGGGCAAGCCGGAGCGCTGGCGCTTACTCGAAGATCGGTCTGAGGACCGAGTCAACATCCGCGGGCAGCTTGCCGCGAAACGCCGGGGTCCCGTCCTTGACCGCCAGCAAACCGGGCAGTGAGGTAATGCCGCTCGATTTCGAGAATACCGCGCGCCGGTCGAGGAAAACCTTCGATCCGGGCACTTTGCCATTCAGAAACTTCTCGACCGCAGACCGATCCTCTTGAAAATCGACCAGAAGAACCGTTGCGCTGTCGCCCCAGCGTTCCTGGATCTCCTTGAAACGGGCGACGATTCCTCGACATCTGGGCGACCAGGTCGCAAAGAAGATGACGATCGCGTCCTCGGGAAGATCGCCGGGGGCGACTTCACTCCCGTTCAGTCGCGTGAGCCCGGCGACATCCACGGCCCATCCGGCGCCCGCCGATCCTAGGGCCAGCGCGAATGTCACCAGAAGAGCCGGGCTACGACTCGCCGCGCTCATTCCGGGCCTCAGTTCCCGGCCTCGAAATGGCGCAGGCTCGTCAAGATGCGGCGCCGGAGTCGCTCGGGGGCGGCAGTGCGGACGCATCGCTTTCGCACCACCATGATCAGCCGCTCGGCATAGACTGCTCGGCGCGCGCACTCCGGGCAATGCGCCACGTGCTCGCGAAACGAGATCAAGAGGTCGCCGTCCATTTCGTTGTCGGCGTAGAGGTAGACGACCTCTCTGACCTTGCGACAGTCCATAGCTAGCTCGAGTGGGCGACCGAGAAACTCACTCTCTCGTTAACCGCTTGCCTTGTCGCGATATTCCTCTGTGTCGGCCTGGCGCGTCCGCATCTTTGCGGGCGAGCCCTCGCGAAGGTATCCGTGCTCGCGGGCGTATTCGAGCATTGCGCTCTCGAGGAGCTTGCGGCCCCGGTAGAGCCTACTCATCACGGTCCCCAGAGGCACCTCCAGGATCTCGGCGATCTCCTTGTAGGTGAAGCCTTCCAGGTCGGCCAGGAGAATCGCCATGCGGTAGTCGTAGGGCAGCTCGTCCAGGGCCCGCTGAACGTCCTCGTCCAGCACGTTCTCCAGCAACTCGTCTTCCGGATTCTTGATCCGCCTGGTGGCGTCTTCACTGACGCGACTTTCGAACGCGTCTTCGATTTCGGCGAAATCGCTCTGCGGCGGCCGGCCTTGCTTCTTGCGGTAGTTGTTGATGAAGCTGTTCTTGAGAATCTTGAACAGCCAGGCCTTGAAGTTGGTCCCCTCTTGGAACTTGTCGTAGTGCCGATATGCCTTGAGGTAGGTCTCCTGCACCAGATCCTGGGCATCCTCGCTGTTGCGAGTCATGCGAAAGGCGGTGTTGTAGAGCGAGTCGACAAACGGCATCGCTGCCGCTTCGAAATCCCAGCCGTGACTATGGCTTGCATCCGCTTTCTTGCTCATCAAACCGAAGCTCCGTTCCTGCACCTACGCAGAAACCGTGCCAGTAGTTCTGCCTGTTTCGAAACTCTACAGCAAGCCGACCAGGCTGTTCTTCGCGAACTGGACCAACGGCTCGGGCAGAATACCCAGCAAGACCGTGACCAGAGCACAGACCGCGATGGTCCCGACCAGCCCTGGAGCGTGCAGCGCGGACGGCGTATCGTCTTTCGATTCCTTCAGGTACATCTGGACGCCGATGCCGATGTAGTAGAAGAGCGAGATCGCGCTGGTCAGCACTCCGACCACCGCGACCCAGATCCAGCCGGATTCCACGGCCGCGGCGAAGAGGTAAATCTTTCCGAAGAAACCACCCGTCGGCGGAATCCCGGTCAGGGCGAGCATGAAAACCAACATCATGGCCGCCAGAAGCGGTGAGCGCTGAGCCAATCCGGCATAGTCCGAATAGGTCTCACCCGCGTACTCCTTTCGCTCCAGCAGAATGACGGTGCCGAACGCGCCGATCGTGATGAACGTGTAGGCGAACAGATAAAACAGCACCGCCCAGAGGCCGTCCTCGCTGCCTGCAAGCACCCCGATCAGAACGTAACCGGCGTGAGCGATCGAGCTGTAGGCCAACATCCGCTTGACGTTCGACTGCGTCAGAGCCGCCAGGTTGCCCCAGATCATCGTGATCACCGCGATCGCCGCGGTGATCAGCTGCCAGTCCGGAGCCAGGTGCCAGAGGCCTTGGAAGAAGATCCGGACGAGAATCGCGAACGAAGCCGCTTTCGAGGCCGTAGCCAGAAAGACGGTGACCGGCGTCGGCGCCCCTTCGTACACATCGGGTGTCCAGACGTGAAACGGCACGGCCGCAACCTTGAAGAAGAGTCCGATCGCCAGGAGCAGCCAGCCCGCGGCGGCAAGGCGCGAGCCACCCTCGAGTGCCATCGCCGCCGGCAGCGCTGCGGACAGCTCGTCGAGCTGTACGGTGCCCGCCGCCCCGTACAGAAGCGAGATGCCGTAGACCAGAATGCCGCTCGAGAGCGCGCCCAAGACAAAGTACTTGAGCGCCGCTTCGTTCGACTTGAGCTCATGCTTGAAGAAGCCGGTAAGCACGTAGCTCGAGAGAGCCATCAGCTCGAGCGAGATCCAGATCGACAGAAGGCTGTAGCCGCTCGCCATGAACAACATACCGGTAGTGGCAAGCAGAATCAGCGAGTAGAACTCGGCGGGACGGTATCCGCCGTCGCTCAGGAAGCGGTCCGAGAGGACTACCGTCAGGGCGGCGGCCAGCAGGAACAGGACCTTCCAGAAGAAGGCGTAGCCGTCGACGATGAACATCCCCGCGAGGATCACCTTCGGCGCCTCCGGAACCCCCTGGACCAGGACCAGCAGCACCGCGGTTGCGGCGAGCGCCGCCAGGGACACGGCCGCGCACAGCCGGTATCCGTTGCCGGCCTTGAGAGCGCCGCTCAAGAGGAGGAGCATCCCGGCGGTCGCCAGGACCATCTCGGGAAGAAGAAGCAGGAACTCCTGAGGCTGAATCGAGTCCACCTGGCCTCAGTCCCCGTGCTGCTCGGCGGCCACGGATTCGTGCCCGCCAGCGAGTTGGTTCGATTCGACGATCTCGACGATGTAGTCGACCGGCTTGTCCATGATCTTGAAGAACGGCTTTGGATAGAGCCCTATCCAGAAGCACAGCACCACGATCGGCAGCAGGTAGATGAGCTCACGCCGATTGAGATCGGTGAGGCCCTTGTTCTCGGGGTTGGTGAGTGGCCCGAAGAAGACGCGCTGGTACATCCACAGCATGTAGGCAGCGCCCAGCACGATACCGAGAGCGCCCATGAGAGCCCACCACCAGGCTCGGTTGAACGCCCCGATCAGAATTGCGAACTCGCCGACGAAGCCATTCAAAGTCGGCAGGCCAATCGAGGACATCGTGATAATCAGGAAGATGGTGGCGAAGACGGGCATCTCGGCGGAGATCCCCCCGTACTCGGCGATCATCCTCGTGTGGCGTCGTTCGTAGATGATGCCGACGAGAAGGAAGAGAGCGCCGGTGGAGAGGCCATGGTTGATCATCTGCAAAATGCCGCCGTTCAATCCGGGGCCATTCAGCGCAAAGATGCCGAGCATCACGAATCCGAGGTGGCTGACCGACGAGTAGGCGACGAGCTTCTTCATGTCCTTCTGCGCCATCGCCACCAGTGCGCCGTAGATGATCCCGACGATCGCCAGGGCCGCCATCCAGGGCAACAGTTTCCACGTCGCGACCGGCAAGATCGGAAGCGAGAACCGGACAAAACCGTAGGTGCCCATTTTCAAGAGGACACCGGCCAGAATCACCGAGCCGGCGGTGGGAGCCTCGACGTGAGCGTCCGGCAGCCAGGTGTGGAACGGGAACATGGGCACCTTGATGGCGAAGCCGACGAAGAACGCCAAGAAGACCCAGAACTGAAGATCCGGCGGAATCGCCGACGCGATGTCGTGGAACTGAGGGATCGAAAAGGTCCGTGGGTTCCCCAGGCCTTCCATACCCAGCAGTCCACTCGAGTTGTAGAAGTAGAGAGCCAGGATACCCAGAAGCATCAGGACCGAGCCAACCAGGGTGTAGAGAAAGAACTTGATGGCGGCGTAGAGCTTTCTCGGGCCGCCCCAGATGCCGATCAGAAAGTACATCGGCACCAGCATCACTTCCCAGAAGACGTAGAAGAGGAAGAAGTCCATGGCCATGAACACACCCAGCATCCCGGTCTGGAGCAGGAGCATGAACACGTAGTACTCCTTCTCGCGCACCCGTATCGCCGCCCATGACGATAGGAAGGCCAAGACGCCCAGCAGGGTGGTCAGCAGGACCAGGAGCAGAGCTATACCGTCGATGCCGAACTCGTACCGCACCCCGAGGCTTTCGATCCAGGGCAGGCTCTCCCGGAACTGGAAGAGATCGCCCTGTCGCTCGAACGTGAACCAGAGCGGCAGCGAGATGAAGAAATCGACGATCGCCACACCGGTCGCGAACTTTCGGATGCTTCCGCCCTGCCCGTTCTTGAAGAAGAAGATGACCGCCAGCGCACCCAACAGAGGCACGTAGCAGACAATGCTCAGGATCGGAACGTTTAGAACCCAATCGAACATGGACTTAACTCCCAGGCTTCCGTATCAACCCAATCGAAAGAAAAGATAGAACGCACTCAAGACCAGCATCCCCAGGGCGAGCACGGTGGCAGATTGCGAGACCGGGCCGGTCTGCAGCGAGCGGAAGAGCCGGGAGCCCACCTGCATGATCCAGCCCTGTAGGTTGACCAGCCCGTCGACGACGTACTTGTCGAAGAAACCGGACAGCAGCGAAATACCTACCGTGACGTGCCGCGAGCCGTTGACCAAAACTCCGTCGATGAAGCTCGCGTCGAACCGGAAGAGACCGCGCGCGCTGGCCCAGGTTCCCCTGACCACGGAGGCGTCGTAGGCCTCGTCGACCCAGTACTTGTTTTCGAGGAGCTTGT
>JBHHWO010000170.1:0-8756 GCA_046756565.1 Thermoanaerobaculia bacterium
GCGTCAGATTTCGTGACCGTCGGACCCCTACCGGTCCCCCATCACGAGCCCGCCGAGGTCGCCCAGGATCGAGCCCTCGCCTTTGCGCGTGCCGCCGGTCTGGGGCGCCGCGGCGAAGACTCGACTCGCCAGCCGGCTGAAGGGCAGCGATTGCATCCAGATGGTCCCCGGTCCGGTCAGAGCTGCGTAGAAGAGACCCTCGCCGCCGAAGAGCGCAGTCTTGATGCCCGAGACCGTTTGGATGTCGTACTTGACGCTCTCATCGAAGGCGACGAGACAGCCGGTGTCGAGCCGGATGGTCTCGCCGGTCTTGAGCTCGCGCTTGACCACCGTGCCGCCGGCGTGGGCGAAGGCGAGTCCGTCGCCCTCGAGCTTCTGGAGAATGAATCCCTCGCCGCCGAACAGACCGGCGCCCAACCGCTTCTGGAAGGCGATGCCGACCGCGATGCCCTTGGCAGCGCAGAGGAAGGCGTCCTTCTGGCACAGGATGGTTCCATGCTCCTTCAGATCGATCGGAACGATCCTTCCGGGGTAGGGAGCCGCGAAGGCCACGATCTGACGGCCTCCCACGCCATTGCCGAAGAGCGTCATGAACAGGGACTCGCCGGTGAGGATCCGCTTACCGGCTCCGAGAAGCGCTCCCATGAAGCCGCCGCCCTCGCTCTTGGCCGAGCCGTCACCGAAGATGGTCTCCATCTCGATGCCGGGATCCATGTACATGAACGAGCCTGCCTCGGCGATGCAGGCCTCGCCGGGGTCGAGAGTGATCTCGACGAACTGCATCTCTTCGCCGTGGACCTCGTAGTCGATTTCGTGGGCTGCGCCGGCCCCGGATGGGGGCGGTGGCGGCGCCGCCCCTGCCGAGCTCGAGAACTCGGCTCGGCTGCCGAGCTTGGCCCACTCGGTCATGCCTGGGCCGTAGACATCCGCTTTCCGGTCGAGCTGGCCGCTCGAGACCCTGGCTGTTACCTCGTCCTGGGTGTAAGGGCCTTCCTGTTTTCCGTTGACGGCTACGTACCAGACTTTGTCGCTCATCGAGTTCTCCTGAAAGGTTGTGTGGCTCCAGACGACCGGTGTTTCCGGTCCTCCGAACCCTGGACTCTATCTCTGACTCGGATCCCAGTCACCCGAAGGGTCTATGTTCGTTCAGACGGTGCTAGGCGTCCGCTGCCCGCTGCGGCGTGATCGGTGCCAGCTTCTGGGAGACGGCTTTCTGAATCGAGTCGATTCTCTCGACTGCTGCGGAGTAACCGGCATCGAGAATCTCTCGCAAGTGCTTGGTGTCGAAGGAGCGACTTGTCGGTGTCGAGAAAGCCGGCTTTGCCCAGAGCGAACTTGGACAGCTTGAAGGGGCTCTTCACTTTGAAGAACTCGAGCATCTCCTCCGGGGAGCAGCCCGCGGCATAGAGAGCCCCGACGATGGCCCCCGAGCTGGTGCCGGCGATGCATTCCGGCGAGAGACGGTGTTCGTCGAGGGCTTTGAGAAGGCCGATGTGGGCGATGCCACGGGTGCCGCCACCCGAGAGCACGATACCGAGACGGTGCTTCATCGGATCACCTGGATCGGAGAGTCTATGGGGTGGCCGCCTGCTCCGGCCACCCCTCGATCTAGTGTCCTGTCCCAGTGATTCGCTACACAAATCTCGGGCCTTTCTGCACGCTGCCGGCGTTGCCACTCCTCAACATAGGCCCAGCTATGCTTGCGTCGTGGGCGCCTTGGCAGCGCACACCATGACCTCGAGCCTTATGCACCGAATCACTGGGACAGGACACTAGTTCGCCGCGACCGGGATCTTCTCGATCAGCTCCCGAACCGCGTCGGCGCTCGCGTGGAATGCGGTGCGCTCCTCGTCGGTCAGAGCGATCTCGACGATCTTCTCCATGCCAGCGCGGCCCAGTTGGACCGGGACTCCTGCATAAGTGTCCGTGATCCCGTACTCTCCTTCGAGATACGCCGCGCAGGGCACGATCTTGTGCTTGTCCTTCAGAATCGCCTCGGCCATCTCCGCGATCGCCAGCCCCGGAGCGTAGTAGGCGGAGCCGGTCTTCAAGAGTTTGACGATCTCGCCCCCGCCCTTGCGAGTGCGCTCGATAATCGCTTCGACCCGGTTATGGGACATGAGCTTGGTGATCGGGATACCGGCGACGGCCTTGCTCAATCGCCTGGAACGGCACGAGTGCGAGGAGACTTGCATGATCCATGACCTCGAGCTCCTGGATCTGGGCTTGGGCGATTAAGTCCTGCTGGCCCGCTCGGCATCTGGCCGAGATCGCCGGGTCGATCCCTATTCGGGGAACAACACCGAGATCCAGATCCGCGCCGCGGCCAGCCCGATCAGGACGGCGAGTACCTTGCGCAGCCGGGCGACGGGCACTAGGCGGCTGACTCGGCCGCCCAGCTGCGCCGCAGGTATCACCGCGAGCACGAGCGGCGCTGCCAGCAACCATTGGATCTGGCCGGTAACGGCCTTGCCCAGGAAGCCGGCGGCCGAAGACAGGAGCACGATCGCTAGATTGCTGCCAATGGCGATCCGCGTCGGGACGCGCACAAACGACGTCATCAAGGGGATGAGGATGAAGGAGCCTCCCTGACCCACCAGTCCCCCCAGCAGACCGACTCCGGTTGCGGTCGAGATTGCCCGCAAGCGGCTGAAGCTCAGATCCCGCACCGATGGACATTCGTCGTCGCGGAACCGGGGAACGAGCATGAGCGCCGCGGCGGCACCCGCAAGCGTGCCGAAGATCGCCAGCAGCCATCGGTTGGGCACGAGCCTAGCGCCCGCGCCGCCGACCAGCGCGGCAAAGAAGATGCTCGTCCCCATGACGACCACGAGGCGGCCCGACACGGATTGGAACTTGCGATGGGCGAGCGCTCCCGAGAAGCCTGCCGTCAGGCCCTGAACGATCGTCAACCCGGCCACCGTTCGCATGGACAGCGGCTCGAGGCCCAGGAGAGGTGGCACGTAGAGCAGCAGAGGAGCCATCACGATGCCCCCGCCGATTCCCAGCAATCCAGAGAGGAAACCGGTCAGGATTCCGAGCGCGGCAACGACCAGGAGGATCGTCACGCCTGTCACGGGCTGCTAGACGACTTCGAGGGTGGCCGAACCCTCGACGACTTCGCCGACCTGCGTCGCGTCGGCGACTCCTGCGGCGTGGAGGGCCCGCACCAGCTCATCGGCCTGAGCTCGGGGAACCGACAGCAGCAGCCCGCCCGAGGTCTGCGGGTCGAAGAGGATCTGCGCCTCGGGTTTGCCAAGATCCTCTCGCAGGCTCAAGGCGTGGTCGACCATCATGCGGTTGGGCAGATTGCTGCCGGTGCTCACACCCCTGCGATACATCTCGAGCGCTCCCGGGTAGATGGGCAGGCTCGAATAGTCGAGGCGAACCGCCGCCTGGCTTCCCTGGGCGACTTCGAAGAGGTGGCCCGCGATGCCGAAACCGGTGACGTCGGTACAGGCGTGCAGATCGAAGCCGAGGGCGGTCGTCATGGCGGCGCCGTTGAGAGTGGCCACCGAGGGCAAGACCTCCCTCTCGATCTCGCGAAAGGCCATTTTGCCCGAACGAACGGCGTTGAAGAGCACGCCGGTCCCGACCGGCTTGGTGAGGATGAGCGCGTCACCAGGCTCGGAGCCGGCGTTGGTGATGACACGGTCGGGATGGACCGAACCGTGAACGGCGAGTCCGTACTTCGGCTCGTCGTCCTCGACCGAGTGGCCTCCCACCAGGCAGGCGCCGGCCTCGGCGGCTTTGTCGTGGCCGCCGCGGAGGATTTCGCGCAGCAGGCCCATGTCGAGCTGCTTGGCCGGGAACATGACCAGGTTCAAGGCGGTCACTGGTTGTCCGCCCATCGAGTAGACGTCGGAGATGGAGTTGGCGGCCGCGATCAGACCGAACCAGTAGGGGTCGTCAACCGGGGGCGTGATGAAGTCGACGGTGCTGATGACCGCGATCTCGTCGGTCAGCCGGTAGACCGCGGCGTCGTCGGCGGTTTCGATACCGACCAATAGGTTCGGGTCGGATGGTGGCTCAAGGCCGCCGAGCGCGTCCGACAGAGCCGTCGGACCAATCTTGGCCGCTCAGCCGCAGGTCTTGGCGAGGCCGGTGAGGGTCTTCTTCTTGCGAAACGCCATGTCCAGAGTAGCCTACTTGATCTTCATCATCGCCAGCTCGATCACGGCCGCCTTGGCCCAATTCGCGAGCTGCCGGGTGAGGTCATTGCCTGGTTGTTCTCGGCTCATTCGGATGCCTCCTGTCGATTCGCGAGGGGGTGAGGTTGCCCTCTCCAGTCTTAAACGCGACGTCTGCGGTCGGAATCCGCAGCACTGCACGCCGCCTCGCGAACTGGTATCTTTTGCCCCCGGCCTTTTGGAGATTTCGCATATGAAAGACAGCTTTTCGACTGCTCGCACGCTCACAGCCAGCGGGGTCGATTTCCGTATCGCGCACCTGCCTTCCCTCGAGGCCCAGGGCTTCGACGTCTCGCGACTGCCGTTTTCGATGCGGATTCTGCTCGAGAATCTCCTGCGCCGGGAGGACAGCGCCGTGGTTCCAGCCGAGGACATCGAGGCCGTCGCGAACTGGGACCCGAAGGCCGAGCCCTCGGTCGAGATCGCCTTCATGCCGGCGCGCGTGCTGCTCCAGGATTTCACCGGGGTGCCGGCGGTGGTGGATCTCGCGGCCATGCGCGACGCGATGAAGGAGATGGGTGGAGATCCGGAGAAGATCAACCCTCTCCAGCCGGCCGAGCTGGTGATCGATCATTCCGTACAGGTCGACGAGTACGGTACCCAGGCGGCGTTTCTGATCAACGCCGAAAAGGAGTTCGAGCGTAACCGGGAGCGCTACGCGTTTCTCAAGTGGGGCCAGCAGGCCTTCGACAACTTCAAGGTGGTGCCGCCGGACACCGGCATCGTCCACCAGGTCAACCTCGAGTATCTCGGCCGGGTGGTGATGACGGGAGAGGGCCCCGGTTCGGATCAACCCGGCTTCGCCTACCCCGACTCGCTGGTCGGCACAGACTCTCACACTACGATGATCAACGGCCTCGGCATCCTGGGCTGGGGCGTGGGCGGCATCGAGGCCGAGGCCGCCATGCTGGGCCAGCCGATCTCGATGCTGGTGCCCCAGGTCGTGGGTTTCCGGCTGGTCGGTGAGCTCGCTCCCGGCGCGACGGCAACCGATCTGGTCCTGACCGTGACCCAGATGCTCCGCGAGCGCGGCGTGGTCGGCAAGTTCGTCGAGTACTTCGGGCCGGGCCTTCCCAAGCTGCCACTGGCCGATCGGGCGACGCTCGCCAACATGAGCCCGGAGTACGGCGCCACCTGCGGCATCTTCCCGGTCGACCAGATCACCTTGGACTACATGGCCTTCACAGGCCGCTCGGCGGAACAGGTCGCTCTGACCGAGGCCTACATGAAGGAACAGGGCCTCTTCCACACGGCGGACTCCCCCGAAGCCGAGTATTCGGACACCCTGGAGCTCGATCTCTCTACGGTCCAACCGTCGTTGGCGGGACCGAAGCGGCCGCAGGACAGGATCTTGCTCTCCGACGTCAAGAGCTCGTTTCTCGGTGGTCTGGACGAGTTGAAGGCTCCCGGGGGCGGCAAGACGCCGCGACTGCGCACGGTTGGCAAGTGGGAGAGCGAGGGCGGCACCGCGGTGGCCGAAGCCGGGCCCGAGGTGAGGGCCACCGGCGTCAGGTGTTCCTGGCGGGGCGCCGAGTTCGAGCTCCGCGACGGCTCGGTGGTGATCGCGGCGATCACGTCCTGCACCAACACGTCGAACCCCTACGTCATGGTCGGAGCCGGCCTGCTCGCCAAGAAGGCCGTCGAGCTCGGCCTCGAATCGAGGCCCTGGGTCAAGACCTCGCTGGCGCCGGGCTCGAAGGTGGTGACCGAGTACCTCGACGAGGCCGGTCTGACGAGCTACCTCGAGAAGCTCAACTTTCACCTGGTGGGCTACGGTTGCACCACCTGCATCGGCAACTCGGGTCCCCTGCCGGATCCGATCCGCGACGCGATTCACGAGGGCGATCTGGTCGCTTGCTCGGTGCTCTCGGGGAACCGCAATTTCGAAGGCCGGATCAGCCCCGATATCCGAGCCAACTATCTGGCGTCGCCGCCACTGGTCGTGGCCTACGCTCTCGCCGGCCGGATCGACGTCGATCTCTCGACCGAGCCCCTGGGCGAGGGCACCGACGGACCGGTCTTTCTCGAGGACGTCTGGCCCGATGCCGACGAGGTCGACCGCGTGGTGCGCGAGTCGCTCAGGTCGGACATGTTCGAGCGCGAGTACGCCGAGGTCTACAAGGGCGACGAACACTGGAACGGCATGGAGGTTCCCACCGGCGAAACCTACGCTTGGGAGGCCGACTCGACCTACGTCAAGCTACCGCCGTATTTCGTCGACATGCCGGTGGAGGCCGCTTCCGTCGCCGACATCACCGGAGCGCGCTGCCTGGCCCTGGTCGGCGATTCGATCACGACCGATCACATCTCACCCGCCGGGGCGATCAAGCGCGACGCCCCCGCGGGGAAGTACCTCCAGGAACGGGGTGTGGCGCCGGTCGATTTCAACTCCTATGGCTCGCGTCGTGGCAACCACGAAGTCATGATGCGGGGCACCTTCGCCAACGTGCGCTTCCGCAACCAGCTGGTGCCGTCTCTCGAAGGCGGATTCACGCTCTATTTCGGCGCCAGCGGCGCCAGCGGAGCCAGCGGCACCGACGGGACGGAGACGCCGATGACCATCTTCGACGCGTCGATGAAGTACAGGGAAGAGGGCGTGCCGCTGGTGGTGCTGGCCGGCAAGGAGTACGGCACCGGCTCGTCGCGGGACTGGGCCGCGAAGGGCCCGATGCTTTTGGGCGTTCGCGCGGTCATGGCCCGAAGCTACGAGCGCATCCATCGCTCGAATCTGATCGGCATGGGGATTCTGCCGCTCGAGTTCAAGGACGGCGAATCGGCCGAGAGCCTGGGTCTGACCGGCAAGGAGGTCTACGCGATCGAGGGCCTGGCCGACGGGCTCGGCGGCGACTACCGGAAAGGCGCGGAAGTGACGGTCAAGGCGGGCGAAGTCTCATTCGGCGCCGTCGTGCGCCTCGACACGCCGCAGGAGGTCGAGTACTACCGGCACGGGGGGATCCTCCAGTATGTACTGCGACAGTTGCTGGTGACGTAGGTACCGACGGGATCGTCCACCCCAGGTTGTAGCGGTCGAACTCCGTGGTCGGCCGTCTTGCCCCCGCAAGAGCTTTCGGTAGTGGTACGTTTTGAAATTAGCCGCCGATAATCTTTCTTAGGTCCGCGCTGAGACGATCCCGTACCACTACCGAGCTTTCCGGTAGCGAGCACCGATAGTAGGCTGCCGGTACCGTCTTCTCGCTCGGCGGACCTCGTTCGCAAGAGGCACGCGGCCGGCCTTTCAGGCACAGTTCCGCAAGTCTCTCGCCCGGCGCCTCGATGCGGGCTCACCGACAAAAGAAGGCCCGCGCCGAAGCGCGGGCCTTCTCATTAATCGCTCTCTGAGCGACTTGCTTACTTGGGCCAGCCTCCCCACACCGCGCACATGCCGGCATGGTCGATCGGGAAAGGCGACTGGCGCGGTCCGGCGTAGACTGGATTCATCACTGCGGCCGGTGGCGGACCGAAGTGACCCAGTTCGAGCGAATGGCCGTTCTCGTGCAGGCCGACGGTCTCGACATCGATGCCCGGCAGGGCGATGTTGATGCCCCAGGGGCTGCCCGCTCGGGGCTCGCCCGGGGTGCCGAACGTGTCGTTGTAGTAGACCTCGTTCAGGGCAGTGTCGAGGTAGTTGTCGCCGTTGATGTCCGACGGGACGAAGCCACCCGGCGTGAACGTGCCGAAGATGAACGTGACCGAAAACGCCAGGACGCCGTCGGGGGCGCCGGTCACGAAGCCGAAAAACGCCCGCGGTAGCCATCCAGCGTTGACGATGTCAGCGAAGAACTCGGCGTTCATCGGTGGAAACGGCGGGAACGGCGGGAAGAACGAATCAAAGATGTCGTGATCGGCTCCATCGTCGGCGATCTTGATGATGTTGACTTTCTTGAGGCACCTCTCCCCGTCCCAGGTAGCCATGGCGCTGTCGATCGCAGCTTCGGTGGCGGCGGCGCTCACACCGCTTGCCGTAGCACCCTCACTCCCATCCACCATGTAGGTGATGTCATCACCCATGGCGAATCGGCGAGGATCACCGGCAACCCAGCGAAAGGGCTGCTGATGGATTCGGTTGCTCGGCCGGCCGCCTCCAATCGTGAAGAACTCGATCTGCTCGACGGCGAGACCCATGCCCGCTGCGGCCAGCTGATCGTTGATGGCGTGCATCATGGCGAGAGTTTCCGGATCTCCTTCGCCGGCTACGCCAGCGGGCTGGCCCTTGCGCATCGCTCTCTTGAGCTGCCGCGTCGCTTTTCTCGCCGCCCGTCGCTCCGCCCTGGTCATGGCGGGTGCATCCCCCGCTCCGCCATCCGAAATGACGGGTCCTACTTTGTTGGTGACGATTCGCTCCGACCCGGCCGACACCACGCCGGCAAAGCAGAGCGCGACCGTCAGCATCAGACACAATGCTCTCTTCATCGCTTCCTCCTATTCATTGGTGGACAAAACCGCTGTCCCCCCAGTGGCGGCAGCGGCAATTCTGTGTTGAGAAGGTCCCCGAGACTACGCGTGATCGCGCACCGTGACAAATCGATCGTTGGCTATGGGTCGGGCCGCAACTGTCCGAGAGCGGCC
>JBHHWO010000171.1:0-8674 GCA_046756565.1 Thermoanaerobaculia bacterium
GACACCCTTCGCTTTGCTCAGGATGACAGGCGGCACGTGTGGCTCGCTCGCGACGGGCGACACCCTTCGCTTCGCTCAGGAAGACATGCGTTCCACCTGAGATACTCGGTCGATGCAGGCGGCGGATTCGGCGGTCGAGCGCTCCACCGGCCAGGATTCCGGGCTCCGGCGGGTCGTCTCCCGCTGGCAGATCGTGGCGCTGGCGCTCAACGACGTCATCGGCTCCGGGATCTATCTCCTTCCGGCCGCAGCCGCGCTGCTCCTGGGCCCGCAGAGCGTATGGGCGGTGGTCGCGGCGGGCTTTGCCGTATTTCTGGTGGTCCTGTGCTTCGCCGAGGCATCCAGCCGCTTCGACCAGCCGGGCGGCGCCTACCTCTACGCTCGAGAGGCTTTCGGGGACTTCATCGGCTTCGAAGTCGGCTGGATGACCTGGCTCACCCGGGTCGCGTCGGTGGGCTCGCTCGCGGCGGGCTTCGCCCAGGCGATGGCCTACTTGTGGCCGGCGGCGGGAGCGGGGTGGGGGAGAGCGGTGGCGGTCATCGTGCCGACGCTGGCGCTCATGTGGCTCAACGTGATCGGCGTCAAGAGCGGCGTTCGGACTGCGGTCGTTCTGGTCCTGAGCAAGCTGGTTCCTCTGGCCGTCTTCGTTGGCCTCGGCGTCTGGTTCGCCAGCGCCGAGCGGGTCGCCGGCCAACCGGCAGGCACCGGAGACCTGGGCGCAGCCGCTCTTCTCTTGCTCTACGCTTTCGCCGGCTTCGAGAACACTACGGCTCCGGCCGGCGAGTACAAAAATCCCCGCCGGGACCTGCCCTGGGCGCTCCTGCTTCACATCGCGCTGATCACGGCACTCTACTTCGCCGTCCAATGGGTGGCTTTGGGGATGCTCGACAACGCGGGCGCCTCGGAGACGCCGCTGGCCGACGCCGCTCGAGGTGTCGCCGGCCCGGCGGCCGGCCTGCTGCTGACCGTGGGAGCGACTCTCTCGATTCTGGGGACGCAAAGCAACACGATCCTGATCGGGCCCAGGTATCTGTTCGCCCTGGCTCGCGACGGCTACGGCCCGGGCTTTCTGGCGCGGCTCCATCCGCGCTACCAGTCCCCGCACACCGCGATCGTCCTGCAAGTCGCGATCGCTCTGCCGCTGGCCCTGACCGGGACCTTTGTCGGGCTGGCGACGCTCTCGGTCGTCGCGCGCCTGGCGACCTACTTCGGAACCATCGCTGCGGTGCCGGTGCTGCGCCGCAAGCGCCCGCACGAAAGCGCTTGGGAGCTGCCCGGAGGCTTTCTGATTCCGGTGATGGCGGGCCTGGTGACCATCGCTCTTGCCGCGAGCGCCGAGTCGAAGCATCTGATCGCCGCGGCGATCGCGCTCGTGGTAGGGGCTTTCGTCTATCGCCTGCGGCGGTCGGATCCGAGAACCAGCAGGTAGGCGAGAAGCGCCGCCGGCGCGACGTAGGGTACCGACAGAAACGCGGCCTGGGGCACTGGCGGGAACGTGTCGACGGCGCCGAAGCCCTCGCAGAACTGAATCGCCAGCGCCCCGAGGACCACGAAGCAGTACTCGTAGGCCCGCTTCCGGTCCCCTCGCGTCCGTTCTCGCCAGCGCACGAGCGCCAGGCTGAGAGCCATGACCTGCAGCGGCAGGGTCAGGACGAGGGTGTGGTTCCAGACGATCGGTGTCGCGAGCACCGAGGCGGTCACTGCCACCGCGACCAGCCGGGAGCGATCCAGAGGTCCCAGGCGAAGCAGGAGCACCAGCGCCACGGCACCGATCAGCACGACCACAGGAGGCGTCAGCTCGATTCCGATCAGGTCGAGAATCCTGGTGAGGGAGAACGAGCGCGAGTACGCCAGGGCCTCGATCGGTTGGTCGGTCATCTCGCCGATCTTCGGGATCATCGGACCGAGAAGGGCGAGGGCGGTGACGCCACCGAGGATTCCGGCCACCCAGTGGCGACGCGAGCACGCGCCGGCGCTTCCCGGTGCCGGGCGGTGACAGACCAGGGATACCAGTGCCAGCGGCGCGATCGGTTTGGTCGCGACCGAGGCTCCCAGCGCCAGCCCCGACGGGATCGCGCCGGTCGCGAGCCGCGGCCGCGACCAGAAGATGAGGCCCGGCAGGATCAGCCCGAGCACCGAGAACGAGATGTTGCCCATGCAGAAGCCGGCGTGGACGGCGGGCGCCAGGGCGACGTAGGCGACAGCCGCGGCCAGACGCCCGAGCCAGGAGGCGGCGAGCCACGCGGTCGCGCACCAGACCGCGACCGCGAGTCCGATGAGCGAGGTCGATCGCAGTGCCGCCAGGGCGCCGACTTCCCCCCATTGGCTCCAGATCGCGCCGCCCGACCAGGCGAAGAAGGGCGTGTAGTGGTACCCCGGGACGTCATAGGGCGACAGGCCCTCGGCCAGCGCTCGAAACGCGCCAAGGTACGTCGTCTCGTCGATCAGCGGCTCGCCGAGAAGGCAGTAGTGCCAGCGGACCAGCGCGGCAAGAGCGATCGAAACGACCGACGCGAGATGACGCCAGGCACCGAGACCGCCCCACTCGTCCAGGCGCTGATCGAGATTCCAGTGTCGAGTCAATGCGATGGCGGTGGGATATCAGTGTGCGAGTTCCGACGGCGCAGACTAGCAGCCCTGACCGCGGGAAAGGACTAGATTGTCATTCCGAGGCGAAGCCGAGGAATCCCTCTCACGAATCAGTCGCCGCCGTCTTCGTAGGCCAGCCGGCCGTAGAACATCTCGCGCAGCTCGCGCTCGCCTTTGACGTCGCCGCGCCCGTGCTTGACGTCGGCGAGCTTGAGAAGATTGCGAGCGCGTCGCGAAGCGAAGTCGCTCAGGCGTTCGTAGATCGCCTCGGCAAGGTCGATCTCTCCATCCAGGAACGCCTCGTCGCCAGCGGATTCGAGCCGATCGAGATCCGCAGGGGGCGTGTCCTGGGTGACGTCGTCGAGCCAGTAGCGCGCCTCCCAGAGCAGGTCGAATCGCTCGTGATCGGTGAGTTTTTGGCGAGGAGTCACGGGCAGCCTCTCGACAAAGGTACGTCGTCGCCCGGGCGCCACGAACGGTCGCTGACGCACGGCCGGATCGGTGGCAATGATGAGGTCATCGACGAAGAAGTCGAAGCGCCCGGCGTCTTCGAGGTCGCCGATGAGCGAGAAGTATTTGACCGGAGAGCGGGAGTGGCCGTTCACGCCCGTGACGCCCTCGAGATCGATCACCGGATCGTCGAGACCTTCCTCGAAGATCGCCAGGTCGTACGTGCCGGCTTCGACTCGGTACACGAAGTCGATGAAGTACCAGGCGAATGGCCGCGGAGCGAAGAGCTGCTGCCAGCTGCGGCTCTCGCCGCCGCCCTGGCCACCGGTCAGCTGCCGGAAGACGCCGTCGTCGGTCTGGAGCCAGATCGCGTGACCGCCCCTTTCCATGTTGAGAAACCAACCCGGGCCGGCGAGGCCGAAGTTAAACCGCTGTTCCGGGTCGGTGAGCAGCAGGTAGAACTGAATGAAGACCGTGCCCCTCCTGCATTCACGAAAATAGGCGAGGAACTCGGCGAAATCCCGGTTGCCGGGCACCTCGGAGATGTGAAGCGAGCGATTGCCGCTGACCCGGAATGCATTGCTGAGGGCGACCTCGCTGTCTCCGTGCTGGCGCACCCAGAACGTGTCCGGCCCCGATGACGACGGTTCCTCGAAGTCGTATTCGGAGAGAATGGGCGAAGCCTCCGGGCGGTCCTGGTGATGGAGGTTCGGACGGTCGGCGGCTCCCGCTCTCGGTGACGCAACAAACGCTAGAAGCAGCGCTGCGGGGCAAAGAGAGAAGAGTGACCGACGATTTCGCATGAACGCAGGCTAGCAGGGAACTCTCGGCGTGAAAGTGCCGGAGTTCACTGTGTCCCGCGCTGTCATCCTGGGCGTAGCGAAGGATCCCCAGCATTGTCATCCTGAGCGAAGCGAAGGATCCCGACTCCGCGTTTCCGAATCCGACGGCGGCACGCCACCCAGGGATTCCTCGCATGCGCTCCGAATGACAGCGTCGGGCAGGCCGCGCAAGTGAACGGCCCCGGCATATTCCCAGCTTCCCCCTTGTTGTCACCTCTGTGCCCCTGGACCTCACATCCCTCCGCCGCCATATCGAGCGCTGGAACGGCAGCTCGATCCGCTACGACTTGAGCGGCTATCAGGAACCTCTCGAAGAGATCGGACGGCGCGAGGCCGATCTCGAGCTCCTCGACAGCGCGGATCTTCAGGCTCTGGCCTCCGCGCTCGCGACACGCGCTTGCGCAGGAAACCCCGAGGCCGATCTCGCCGTCGAAGCCTTCGCCCTCGCCCGTGAAGCCTCTCGCCGGGCCCTCGACATGCGCCCCTTCGACGTTCAGATCCTCGCCGCTCTCGCGATGGCGGACGGCAACCTGGTCGAGATGGCGACCGGCGAGGGCAAGACCCTGGCCGCTGTGATGCCGGCCTTTCTGGCCGGGCTCTCGGGCAAGGGCGTCCACGTTCTGACGTTCAATGACTATCTTGCGCAGCGTGATGCCGAGTGGATGGGACCGGTCTACGAGTTTCTGGGCCTCTCGGTGGGCTGGGTGGCGGAGGCGATGAGCGCCGATGCTCGTCGCGCCGCCTACGCCTGCGACGTCACCTACGTCACCGCCAAGGAGGCCGGCTTCGATCTCCTGCGCGAGCACCTCGCAGGGGAGCCCGAAGAGCTCGTCCACCGGCCGTTTCACTTCGCGATCGTCGACGAAGCGGATTCGATCCTTGTCGACGAAGCGCGGGTTCCTCTGGTGATCGCCGGGAGCGCGGGCACGCCCCCATCCTCGTCGTTCGGAATCGCCCAGCTCGTGCGTGGCCTCGAAAAGGGCAGGCACTGGGCGACCGACGAGTACCAGCGGGCGGTCGAGCTGACCGACGAGGGGATGGCTCGCGTCGAATCGACCCTCGATTGCGGCAATCTGGCCGCGCCGGCGAATCTCGCCCTCCTGACCGAGATCAACAGCGCTCTGCATGCGACCTACCTTCTGCATCGAGACGTCGACTACATCGTCAAGGACGGCCGGATCCGGATCGTCGACGAGTTCACTGGCCGCGTCGTCGAGGACCGCCACTGGCCCGACGGACTCCAGGCGGCGCTCGAGGCCAAGGAGAAGCTCGCGCGACGCTCCGAGGGCCGCATCTTGAGCTCGATTACGCTTCAGCACCTCCTCAAGCTCTATCCGAGACTCGCGGGGATGACCGCCACGGCCCGTCCGGCGGCCGAAGAGCTCCGTACCTGCTTCGACCTCGACGTCGTCGTGATCCCGCCGAACCGGCCCTCGATTCGGGTCGACGAGCCCGATCGCGTGTTCACCCACAGGCGGGCAAAGCACCAAGCCCTGGTCGGCGAGATTGCTCGCGTTCATGCCAGCGGCCGCCCGATCCTGGTCGGTACCGCCAGCGTCGAGGAGTCGGAGGAACTGGGAACTCTGCTCGAAGGTGCTGGAGTCCGCTGCGAGATTCTCAACGCCCGCAACGACGAGGAAGAGGCCGCGATCGTCGCCGAGGCCGGGGCGCTCGGAGCCGTGACGATCTCGACCAACATGGCCGGCCGCGGCACCGACATCAAACTCGGCGGCGCCGACGAGAGCGATCGGGAACAGGTGACAGCGCTGGGCGGTCTTCTGGTCCTCGGCACCAATCGCCACGAGAGCCTGCGCATCGACCGGCAGCTTCGCGGCCGCGCCGGGCGACAGGGCGATCCTGGGGCGTCGCGCTTTTTCGTCAGTCTCGAGGATCCTCTCATTGTCCGCTACGGCGTGAACGATCTGATTCCGGAGAAGTTCTATCCAGCCCGTCAGAAGGATCCGCTCGACAATCCCTTCGTTCGTCATGAGATCGCCCGCGCCCAGCGCATCATCGAGGGCCAGAACACCGAGATCCGGAAGACTCTCTACGGCTACTCCGCGCTCCTCGAAGAGCATCGCCAGGTCGTGCACAAGAAGCGCCGGTCCTGGCTCGATCGGCTGGCGCCGGGGCGGCTCGCCGAGCTGTCTCCCGGGCGCCATGAATCCGCCGTCGAGCTGGCCGGTGCGAAGGCCGTCGCCCAGGCGGAGCGGCGGATCTCGCTGTTTCATTGGGATCGTGCCTGGAGCCGGCATCTCGCGAGGGCGGCCGATCTGCGCGAGGGCATCCACCTCCTGCGCATCGGCGGAGAAGACCCGCTCGTCGAGTTCACGCGGGCCGTGGCCGAGTCCTTCAAAGAGATGATGACGGAAGTGGAGGAGGCCGTGGTCGAGACTTTCGAGTCGGTGGAGATCACAGCCGGTGGAGTCGATCTCGAAGGAGTCGATCTGCGGGGCCCTAGCTCGACCTGGACGTATCTCGTCAACGACGATCCGTTCCGTGATCAGCTCGCTACCGCTCTCGGGGGCAACGTCGGCGTCGGCGTCGCGGCCGCGGCCCTCGCCGGCCCGTTCTGGATCGCTTCGGCCCTCTATCAGCACTTCCGGAACAGGCGACGTTCGCGGCAGTGGGTCAAATAACCTGACCCGCTACCGACGTTCGTCGGCTCCCTGAACTCTCGGGGCACAAGGCCCCTGCAGCGGCTCGAGTCGACCGCCTGTTGGACCTCGAAGTGCGGGGAATATGGCACGAGTAGCAGGCGTTTCGAGTTGACGGATGAAGTTCTCGAGAGGGGCAATCTGGACGGGTATCCTGCTGCTGGCCTGCGGCTGCCTCGGCGCGGCCGAGTCAATGACGAAGGAGCAGGCAATCGAGCTGGCAAAGCAAGCTCTGGCGGCCAGGATCGAGACGGCGACCGACACCTTCAAGGCGAGCCGAGCCGACCGACACGAGTGGGCGGACACCGGTTTGGGGTGTCCACGCGAGGGTGCGGCCTACCTGCAAGTCCCCACGCCCGGGTTCAAGGTCCTGCTCGAGGCGGCCGGCAAGCACTATTGGGTGCACGTCGGCGCTTCGCGGGCCGAGATCTGCGGGGAGCTCGCCCTGAGGCCGGTTGCTGTCCCTCCGGCCGCGACGATCCCACTCGATCCCGCGGAGCTCGGTGAGCCGTTGCCCGGGAGCCCGCCGTCGCGACGGTTGGTGGAGCAGGCGGTTGCCGACCTTGCCGGCCGACTTTCGACCTCGCCAGATCGGGTCTCGCTGGCGGAGATCAGCCGGGTCCAGTGGCCAGATTCCAGCCTCGGGTGTCCCCGGCCCGGCAGGACCTACCTGCAGATGGTCACCGATGGCTACCGGATTCGCCTGCGGGTCGGACAGCGCACCTACCAGTTCCACTCGAGTCTCGGTGGTCCCGCATTCCTTTGTGAGAACCCTCGCGAGCCCCTTGCCGAGGACGCAGATTCCGATTGATCGCCGGCTCGAGATCGTTGATGGGCCAAAAAAAGCGGGCCGGATGGCTCCGGCCCGCGGGATGGATCGTCTGGACGAACGACGTTAGTCGCTATCGGAATCGCTGTCGTCGTCGTCGCAGTCGCAGTCGCTGTCGTCGTCCAATTCGCAAAAGGCCGCGCAAGCGTCGATGAAGCCGAATCCTGATTCGAAGTCGAAACCGACCGGATCATCGAACGGCAGCGCCGTGCCTCCGGGTGGGAACAGTGCCGGGAAGGCTCGCAGCGTCATGTCCTGCGCCGTGCCGCGGAACAGGTCGACGACCTCGTCCGTGGGGATCGCGTCGCACTTGCGGAACACGGCCTCTCCAGCGGCGATGAGAGCGCGGGCCTCGTCCGGCGTTACGGTCTTCGACTCGCCGTCGGAGTCGCTGTCGCTGTCCGAGTCGCTGTCGCTGTCGTCATCGACGCAGACACGCCACTCGTCACCCTTGGCGATACCGTCGTCTTCGTGGTCATACACCAGCGCCGCGGCCGCGGCCACGTGGGGTGCCGACGCGGAGGTCCCGAAGAAATTCGGAAACGCGTCCGGGTCGCGAATGCTGTCCGCAAAGAAAAACGTCGTATTCCCGCCGTCCGGACCGGTGATGCCGGGCTTGAGGCGAATGACCGGCGCGGCCAGTCGATTGCCGTCGATGTCGAAAAGAATGGGCGTGCCGCCGGCGGAAGAGAAGCTATTGAGGCAGGCCGGCACGCAGGGAACGTCGACCAGGCCGAGCGGATCCGGCTGCGGAAACTCCTCGGTCTGCGAGAAGATCGAGGCGCCCACGGACTCGGCGCCCGCCGCGTTGGCGTGGCCGAACGTCGTGCTGCTCTGGGTGTCGAACTCCGTCGGAGCGCCAGCGCCAGCCGGGAAGTACACGTACTTGATGAGGCTGGGGGCCGGACCGGCGAACAGCTCGATGCCGAGGTTGACCGGCAGTGGCGTGGTGCCGCCCAAAGACACGCCGAAGACCTCGATCGGATCGCCGCCGATGTTGAAGTTGAAGCCGCCGAGACCGATGAAGATGTCGGGCTGCAGATAGAGAATGATGTCCACGTCGCTGGCCGAGCCCGGTGACGCCCCACTGGTCGAGGCGTAGGGCTCGTCCCACTGGAAGGTCCAGATCGTGGTTCCGGGGAACAGGAGGAACTCCTGCAGGTCGTCGACTCCCGGGCCGGGATCGAAGTCGTGGCGCTCGCCGCCAAAGACGCCAGTGATGCCGGAACCGCGGAAGGTGTCCTCGTAGGATTCCCGCGCCTGGTTGCCCGCGGAAGAATAGTAGGGGACTCCAAGCCCCCGCACGG
>JBHHWO010000172.1:0-8631 GCA_046756565.1 Thermoanaerobaculia bacterium
CTTCTACCACGGGCTGCTAGAGCAGCCCGAGCAGCCACAGCAGCAGCAGGAACAGCACCAGCAAAGCGACCAGCACCACCGTCAGGCAGCCCGCACTGCACCCGCGACTGCGGCTCGTCGAGTGGCTCGTCGTCTTCGGGAGCGGGCGCGATCTCGATATCGAATGCCCAGGCGCCCGCGGCAATAAAGCCGGCCGAGGTATCGACCACTATGCCGAGACTGCTGACCGTACCGTCCGGCGCCCGCTTGCGCAGCTCGACCTGCACCGGACCCGTCGTCACGTTTCCGAAATAGAGGTTGCCGGCCGGATCCACCGCCAGGCCCGACGGATAGTCCAGATCGGTGACCAGCACAGTTCGGGTTGCCGTGACCGGGTCCAGGGTCTCTACGCGTCCCGGCTCGACCGTCACCGGTCCGTTCACCACCTTCGGGTGGTTGAAGTACACGACCTCGGGGGGCATCGAGAACCTAGCGTAGCAGGAGGCCTCCCACGACCATCGCTCCGCTTACCAGCGACGGCGCGACGAGCGGCCCTCGGCAGGCCAGTCGCTTTGGGACCAGAATCGCGCGGAGTCAAGACGGCCGACACGGAGGTCGGCGGCTACAAGCAACGCTGCGGGACGGCCGACTACCGCGAAAGGGCATCGGCCGGAGTCGAACTTCGAGACCTCCTCGCCGTAATAAGCTGGGACCGACAATGAGGATCCGGACCCAGATCGCGCTCGCCTTCGTACTTCTGGCGATTCTGCCGATGACGGCGATCGTCACCTACAGTTACGTCTCCTCGCTGCGTACCGTGCGCCAGGGGGTCGAAGCCGAAGCCGAGCTCCTGACCGCCGACATGGAGCAGCGCATGAGCCAGGTCCACCGCGAGATCCGGCGCAGAGTCGAGCGCATCGGCGCGTTGCCGCTGCGACAGTGGGTTCTGGAAGACGAAACCGAAGCTGAGCGAGAAGCCCTCTACGACTCGGTCATCGCCGAGCTCGGAGACACCGCGCCGCTGGTCGAGAGGTTCGAGTTCGTGCCCGAATGGATCGGCGCCACGCCGGAGGCGGCGCCCGCCCCGGAGCCTGCCCAACCGGCGCCCGTCGCGGCGGCCGATGAACCACCACCTCCACCTCCGATCGCTCCCATCGTCATCGACATGCGCGAGATGCTGGCCACGGTCGAAGCCAGCATCCAGAACCTGGACCCCGAGTCGATTCCCGGCACGGACAAGGAGGAACTGATTGAAAAGGCCAAGCTGGGTCTCGAGTTCGTCCAAGAGAAGGCACAGCAGTTCAACCTGAAAGCTGGCCGAGTGATCGAGATCCGAACCGACAAGGAAGAGCTCGACGACGAGTTGCTGATGACCGGTGGGGCGGCCGCGCTGGCCTATGCGGACGAGGCGGGAGACACCGGCGCCAGCTACCACCTGGTGTTCGAGCCCGAAGTCGAGGCGCCGGTCGTCGAGGACGGTGCCGTAATCGGCGAGATCCGGGCGCAGGTCAAGAATGAGGAGCTGCTCCGGCAGGTCCTCGATCACACGCGCCGTGCGGAGGGTGAAGTGCCGTTCGCGATCGCCGCGGACGGCGTCCTCTACGCGGCCACCGAGGAAGATCGCTCGACCCTCGAGACCATCGGCCTGGCGAGTCCGGTCGATCTCGGAGCCGTCGGCGATCGGCGACTCTTCGACGACTGGGTCGTCGTGACCACCGAAGACCGGGGCATCGGGCTGACCTTCGGGATCGCCCGCCCGATCGAGGAATCCCTGTCCGAGATGCGGAGTACGGCGCTCCGGAACTTCAGCGTCGGCGCCGGCCTCATCGGCCTGGCCATGCTGGGAGTGTTTCCGCTGTCTCGCCGGCTCACACACGGTCTCAATCTGGTCTCCGAAGGCGCCGCGCGAGTGGCGAACGGCGATCTCGAGGCGCGCGTGAACCTGGAGTCCCAGAGCGAGATCGGCCAGCTGGCCCGCGCCTTCAACGACATGGCCCACGATCTCCAGGAGAATCAGCACCGACTGCTTGAGGGCGAACGGCTCCGGGTGGAGCTCGACCGCAAGTCCGAGGAGCTCGAGGAGGCGCGGCGGTTTCAGCTCTCGCTGCTCCCGAAGACGTTGCCCGAACATCCGGCATACGAGATCGCGGCCGTGATGCGAACCGCAACCGAGGTGGGCGGCGACTACTACGACTTTCGGGCGGGCCAGGACGGCTCGTTGACGGTGGCGATCGGCGATGCGACCGGACATGGAGCCAAGGCCGGGACCATGGTGACGGTGGTCAAGAGCCTGTTCTCGGCCTACCCGCCGGAAGGCGACCTCATTCACTTTCAGTCCAAGGCGGCGGCCGCAATCAAGCAGATGGACCTCGGACGCATGTCGATGGCTCTGACCCTGGCCCGGTTGACCGGAGACACCCTGACGATCTGCGCCGCTGGAATGCCGCCGGTGCTCATCCACCGGTCCGACGGCGGCGTCGACGAGATCGCCATCGAAGGCATGCCCTTGGGCGGCCTCGAGTTCGGCTACCGCGAGCGCACAGTCCAGGTGGCGCCGGGAGACGTCGTGCTGCTGATGAGCGACGGGTTTCCTGAGCTTCCGAACGCGAACGGCGACACTCTCGGCTACGAGCGAGCCAGCGAGCACTTCGAGGCCACCGGACGAGACCCGAAGGGCGTCGTCCAGCAGCTCGTAAGTGCCTCCGAGGAGTGGGCCGGCGGTTCGGGTCCCGCGGACGACATCACGTTCGTGGTGCTTCGGATCCGATAGCCCGCGCGAGCCTCAGCAGAATCAGTGCGGCCATCCCCCACGCCGGCGGCAGCCACGCCGGAATCAGCCACACAGTTTCGGCGTAGCGCCAGGCGCCGCCGTAGATCGCAACGATCTCCCCGCCAGGCCCCAGCACGAAACCGCACGCATACATGAGCCAGTCTCCCGGCTGCTTCCAGTGTGCCAGCAGAGTCACGCTCGCCGTCGCGTAGATCGCCGCGAGCACCAGTGGCCGGTGCCACAGCACGCCGGCGCACACGACCATCGCGGCCCAGAGCGAGACGCAGGTCAGGATACTGCGAGCGCGCGAGCTCAAGGCGCCCCCGGCGCCGGACCGTTCGAAGGCCACCACGACGTCATCCTCGCTGTGCGAGACGCCTTCGGGGCCCGAGCTGAACATCGAAGAGCTGGACTCCGATCGGCCATCCGCCGCCGCCCTCGACTGGACGTTTGGATCGTTTACGGAATCGGTGCTCATCGAAGAGTGTTCGGCTAGAGGGGCCGTCGCGCCTCCTTCAGGGGATCTCGAGATTCTAACCCGTTCGCATTGGCACTTCACGCAGGTGTTACGATGCCAGGCGATCTACCGAGACCTCGAGTGCAGCCGAGTCTGGAAAGCATCAGCGGCGCCGCGCCAGCGACCGGGAGAGTTCTGGCGCGCCACCTTTCTCGCGACCGCTGGGTCCAGCTTACCCTCGCGGTGTGGGTCGTCCTGGCGCTGCCGTACCTCGTACCGATCTACACCGCACCTGGGCTGTCCGCTCACTCCGAGTTCTGGATCGATCTGATCCTCATACCGGTCGCCGTTCTCTGTTGTCTGGTCGGGCTGCCTGTCCTCCGAGCGGTGGCCGAGCGCCGCTTCTGGCTGCTGGTGGCCTGTTCGCTGATCGCGATGTGGCTGGCAGGCTTCGCCTACTGGACACCACGAGGCCAAACGCTTCCGTTCATCCTGTCGGATGTCCTCTACCTCGTCTTCTACCTTTCGCTGGGCCTGGCTGCACTCCAAGCGCCACACCGTGAGCGCAGCGCTCGGCCCCACACCGGGCTCGGTGCCCTGGGCATCGTCGTCGGGCTGCTCGGGCTGTTGACCTATTTCGTCCTCATTCCGGGCACGTTGGACGCCGAGCGCTACACCACCTGGCTGCCATCCATGTACCTGTTTCAGATCCTCGATATCTGCCTCGTGGTCTTCTTTCTTCGCCTGTTCCACGACGCGAAGGACAGCTCCTGGCGAGCACAGCATGGTCTGCTCCTGACAACTGTCCTCCTGTGGACCGCATTGGATCTCGTCGAGGCATTGGGCTGGTCCGGAGTGTTCACGTTTGAGGCGCCCGGCCCGCTCGACCTTCTCTGGACGCTGCCGCTGGCTACGCTCGCTCTCGCGGCCCGCAGCCGTCACGCACCGCTCGATGTCGGGCCCGCTACCCGGAGTGGACGCCTCGCCGAGGCGACCGAGCCGGTGGTGTCTCACGTCGCCTTGCTGGCAACGGTGACGTTCCCGCTGATCCACTTCGGCTTCGGGTTTGCTGGCCTGCTCAATCCTGACCTCACCCGGGCCCGGGAGATCGTGGTCGTCGCGAGCGTGATCTCGCTGGGCACCATCGCTTTCGTCGAGCGTGCTCTTACCCTGCGCCGGCGAAGACGGGAGGCGGCCCGCCGCGGGACCGTGGAGAGCGCTCTGCGCGAGAGCGAGGACCGCTATCGGACGCTGGTCGAGAACGCCCCGGACGCCATCGTCATCTTCGATGCCGAGACAGGCCGTTTCGTGGACTCCAACGAACGGGCTCTGGAGATGTTTCGGGTCTCCCGCGAGCAGCTTCTCCAGCTGGGCCCTGCCGAGCTGAGTCCGGCAGTGCAGCCGGACGGCAGCCGCTCGACCGATAGCGCGCGTGAACAGATCCGCCGCGCGCTCGGCGGGGAGGTGCCGAGCTTCGAATGGGTTCATTGTGACTCGGAGGGGAAGTCCATCCACTGCCAGGTGCATCTGGTGGCTCTGCCGGCCGAAGGTCGCAAGCTGATCCGCGGCAGCATGGTCGACATCACCGACACGCTTCAGCTGCGCGACCAGCTCCGTCAATCGAGGCGCATGGAGTCGATCGGTCGACTGGCCGGCGGCGTGGCTCACGACTTCAACAACTTGCTCACCGTGATCACCGGCTTCAGCGAGCTGGCACTGCAGGATCCGGAGACCGAGCCGGAGATGCAGCAGAGACTCATCGAGATCAAGAAGGCAGGGGACCGGGCGGCGTCGCTCACCCGTCAGCTTCTGGCCTTCGGACGCCGGCAGGAGATGGCTCTGCAGGCACTCGACCTGAACCACGCCGTTGTGGAAGTGGAGGCACTTCTGCGCCGCCTGATCGGCGAAGATCTGCGGCTGGAGTTGTCGCTCGACCCGGAGGTGCCGCCGATCCAGGCGGATCCCGCTCAGGTCGAGCAGGTCATCGTCAACCTAGCCGCCAACGCTCGCGACGCCATGCCCAGAGGCGGTGTCCTGACGATCGAGACTTCGCAGACCGACCTGGCCGCGCCGTTGGTCCACGACGGAGCGGTGATCCCGGCCGGTGCCTACGGCCGTCTCGCGATTCGAGACGATGGTGTGGGTATGGACGAGGCCACCAGGCGCCGGGTCTTCGAGCCGTTCTTCACCACCAAGGGCCGCGGCGAAGGTACCGGTCTGGGATTGGCGACGGTCTACGGTATCGTCGTGCAGAGTCAGGGCTACCTGGTTGTCGACTCGGCTCCCGGCGAGGGCTCGACGTTCGCCGTCCACTTCCCGGTGGCGACAGAGGCTCCCAGAGGAAGACCGGCCGACGATCGGGTGGAATCGCCGGACGGCCATGAGAGCGTCCTGTTTGTCGAAGACGACGAGGCTGTGCGATCCCTGCACGCCACTGGTCTCAAGGCTCTCGGCTACAGCGTGCTGGCGGCGCGGGACGGCGATCACGCCCTGTCACTGGTCGAGCAGGACAACTACTCGATCGAGGTCCTGGTGACCGACGTCGTGCTACCGGGCCTGAGCGGCCCCGAGCTCGCCGACGGAGTCCTGTCGATCCGTCCGGAAGTCAAGGTGATTTTCATCTCCGGCTACACCGACGATCTGATTCGCCGCAAGGGGAAGCTGACCCGAAACGCACCCTTGCTCCAGAAGCCGTTCTCGCCGATTGACCTGGCTCGCGAGATCCGTCGAATCGTCGACGCTGCCTAGACCACGCCGCCCCCGCCCCGACGGGGGACTCTGGATCTTCCACATTCGCCTCGCCCCGGGCGGATCGGGCAACCACTTAGAGCCCACACTCCCCGCCTATGCGATCTTCCGCCAAGGTCAGCGAGTATCCGACCCACCAACCCTGGTTGTGCAAACTCCGTCCGCCCATGCCCAGCTTGAGCCCCCGGCAGAGGCTCTCGGTTGAAGCGATACGGATTCTGTCCGGCTCCGCCCCCGGCAGCACGACAACCTGACGAGGGCCGAGCCCTAGAGACCGTCGCTCAGGGCGCTTTTCGGGCTCGTATCGTCTTCGACTTCTCCGATCTCGTCAACTTGGATCCCGGCGGTCTCCTCGTCGGGTGGGTCACACAAGAGCCCGGTCACTCGAACGGTCCGATGCCATGACGGCCCGAAGGGCATCGAGCCTTTCAGCCCGCCTCCCTCCGAGAGGATCAACAGGTGAGGTGGATCGCGAAACCTCAGCGCCGGACGCTCCTCGTGCTCCACCAGGGTGCCGACGGCCTCTACCCGGATTTCTCTCGCGTCGAAGCCTGCGCCCTCGATAGCTGCAGCGATCCGAGTCGGATCGAAGCCCCTATTCTCCTTGGCCTCTACGACGGCGCTACCCTCGCCGAAGCTGACCTCCACATGACCAACGCCATCCAGGCGCCGCAGGGCCCTTTCGGCCCCCTCCGCTCACAAGGGTCACGTCATGCCGTCGATGCGAAGGCGGGCCTGTTCGACCTGAGCGATGGCCGCACCGACTCCTACCCCCCAAGCCAGGGCTGCCAAGACGATCAAGCGTCCGAATTTCCTCTGAAGCTTCATGAATCTCTCCTTGCGAGCGCTCCTACCAAAGCGCATGACGACCATCGCGATGACCCTGCGCCTAGACGAGCCATCGCAAACCCAAGATAACGATCGGCTCCAACTTTGGCCTCGAGCTTCTCGAATGCCGGTAGACGGGAATAGGAAGAGACGCTTCGAGCACCACTCGCCGGCCCACGAAGTACTCGATACCCGGGGACAGGAAGAGCCGATCGCCGCCGGAACCCGCCACGGCAGATCCCTCGCGCTCCGTATCTCTTTCCGTCTCTCCGTTGAGCTCGAGAACGGCGAGCATCATGGGGACACCCATGCCCGACTTCGGGAGGACCCGGCGCAGATACGCCAGGTCGAAGCGGACCCGCTCGCCCGCGCGAACACCCTTGTCTCCCGATCCGGGCACGGTCAGTTGCACGTCGGCGATCCACCGGTCCGGGTCACGCACATGCGAGAACACCAGGCCGCCGATCACATCGGTAGACCCGGTTCCAAAAGCGCCTCCGGTCGGGAGCTTCACACCCAACTCCGGTGCGAGCCTCGTGTACCCACCCTGGACGGTCTTGCGCACGATGTCGTACCGGGCGAACACCGTGCTGTCGGCGAACCCCGTTCGCGACTTCCCTCCTTCCGTGGTTCGCACGAGTGGGGTCACCAGGCTGAGGCTCAGGTGCCGTCGAGCGCCCCATACCACAGCAGTCCAAGCAAGCATGCTCCGCGCAGTACGCCACAGGATTCCGTGAGTGCCTTGCGAAGCGCCCGGCGTGCCCGAAACAGCCGGACCCTGGCGTTGTTGGGTGTGATGCGTAGTCTCTCGGCGATCGCGGCAATCTCCCCTTCTTCGAGATCCACCTCGCGGATCAACTGGGCATACTCGGGCCGGAGTTCCGGAATCAGATCCGAAATGCACGAGCAGATCTGCCGCTCCAGCTCGGGTTCGAGCCGATTTCCGACCGCCTGCTCCGCGCCCAACCTCTCGAGAGCCCGCTTCTCGGCCCCTTCGTGTCGGTAGTGGTCGATGACCGCGTTGCGGAGCACTCGATAGAACCAGGGCACCACGCGCTCCGGATCCCGTAGCGTCTCCTGTCGCTCGAGGCCGATTACATAGGCGCGCTGCAAGATATCCCGCGCGGCTTCTCGGCCCTTCACCCGGCGCTCGAGAAAGCTCAGGAACCGATCCTGGCTGTTCACGAGCGTCCGAATCGGTACCGAGGATGCGTTCTCGTCGCCCGGCACTTTCATCGCCAGGTTTGCTCAATGAGCCTTGGATCTGGAGCGCGACGACCAATGGATGTGGACGATTCGCCAGCCGTGCTCACCGCGCCGAAGAAGAACGGTCTCCGTGCCGAGGATGTCGATGTCCTTGTCACGAAAGGTGCCGCTCGTCTCCGACCGGGTGAGGACCCAGCCGGCGTCGCCCACCTCGCCCTTCTTCTGGTCGACGATCTTCCGATTGGTGGCGGACGAGAACTCCATGTCCGCACCCAGGTGGTGGGAAGCGTACTCATCCCGCGAGAGTTCCGCTCCACCGGACTCGAAGATCATCACACCGGGGTCCAAGAGTCCCAGTACGGCGTCCTGGTCGCCCGACGCCAGCGCATCATGAAAGGCTGCGACGGCGAAGGCCGGCGTCCCGTGCGCCTCGTCCGCGCCAAGGCACATCGGAGCAGCCAGACTCAGCAAGAAAAACACCTTCAAACAGCTTCTCATTCTCTTCTCCTCTCGACCCGTCAGGCGTGAATCATGCGCTTGTTGCAACTAGTTGGCAACCGGCTTCTTGCGTGAAGACCAGTGGAGGTGCTTTATCAAGAAGTGATGGCCGTGGTTCTCCAAGACGAAAGTGACCGTGCCGCGG
>JBHHWO010000173.1:0-8512 GCA_046756565.1 Thermoanaerobaculia bacterium
CGCACGAGATCCTGATCGAATGACTCCAAGTGGTAGAGAATAGTGTCGAGGTCCCTGCCGATCTCCTCGGGATCCAGAATGTACTCGTGATGCTCCGACCCGATGTATCGGGCGACGATGCCGGCCGCTTCGAGGTCCGGGGAACCCTCCGTTCCCACGGCGAACGTGTGGAGCGGCTGTAGGTGACGCCGGGCGATGGCGGCAACGATACTGCTATCCAGCCCTCCGGAGAGGAACACGCCGACCGGAACGTCACTCATAAGCCGTTTCTCGATCGCCTGTTCGAGCGTCTCGCGCAGGATCGAGCGCAGAACTTCGTCCGGGCGCTCACGCGGCAGGTAGTCCGGCAGTCGGTAGTACGGCAGAAATCCACGTTCGAAGTCGTAGCAAGTCCCGGGCGGAACGTCACGCACCTCGAGTTCCAGGCCTGTCAGAGCCTTGATCTCGGATGCGAAGAACAGCACGGGGGCGGAGTCGCCCGTGTCATCGACGGCGTAGTAAAGCGGTTTGACTCCGATTGGGTCGCGAGCGAGAAACAAGTTCTTGCCGTGTGCAACAGCAAAGGTGAACATCCCGTCGAGCTTGCGCACCATGGAAGGGCCAAGCTCTTCGAACAGATGCAACGCGCTCTCACCATCGCTCCCCGTCTGAAACACGTGTCTCGACTCAAGCTCGGTGCGGAGCTGCCGGAAGTTGTAGATCTCGCCGTTGGTGATGATCGTCTTCGAACGATCTTCGTTGGCGATCGGCTGGTCTCCGCCGTCCGGGTCGATGATGGCCAGACGGCGATGCCCCAGAGTGCCGACACCCTCCAGGTCGACGATGCCTGCTGCGTCCGGTCCACGGTGGGCCAAATCGGCCAGCATCGATTGGACCGTCTCCACATCGGAGTCGCCCCAGACTCCCGCGATGCCACACACAGCTCCTACTTCCCCTTCTCAAGCAATCCCTGGCTCTCCAGAGACTCGCGAGCAACGTCGCCCGGTCGGCGCTTCTTCTCATCCACTTCGAAGTTCAGGCGCTGCATCGTCGTGTCGTCGAGGTGACCGGCCAAAAGGTCCAGCACCTCGCGAAGCCCGGGATGGGCCTGGAGGAGCTCGGTGCGGACGACCGGCGCGGCCTGATAGGGAGGGAAGAAGCCACGGTCGTCTTCAAGCGGCTGAAGGTCGAAGGCCGCGATCCGCCCGTCGGTGGCAAAGGCGCTGATGACGTCGACTTCCCCGCTGGCAATCGCCTGATACATCAGTCCCGGGTCCACATCTCGCACTTCCCGGAACTCGAGCCCGTAAGCGCGGCGCAGTCCGGGGTAGCCGTCCGGTCGCTCGCCGAACTCCGAGGGAAACGCCGCCCGAAGCGTTCCAGAGACTGCGGCCAGGTCGGAGATCGTTTGCAGTTTGCGTCCGGTGGCGTCGGACCCTCGGACGGTAATCGCGTAGGTGTTGTTGAACCCGAACGGGCGGAGCCACTCGGCCGAAAAGCGCTCACGATACTCGCGGGTGACCGTCTCGTGGGCTCGATCGGGATCCGCGATCACGGGCTGCTCGAGGATCGCGGTCAGTGCGGTGCCCGTGTACTCCGCGTACAGGTCGATCTCGCCGCTGGCCAGGGCTCCGTGGCAGATCATCGTGCCCCCGAGGTTGAATCGCCGTTCTACTCGAAGATCGGTGTTCGCCTCGATGAGCTGGGCCATGAGCTCGCCGAGGAGCAGCTGCTCGGTGAAGTTTTTCGAGCCGATCCTGACGGTGCGCTCGCCGGCCGCGGACGATGCCCAGGCGGGGTTCGGCGGAGTGGCGCTCGTCGAGAAGTACGCGAGACACCCCGCGACGATGAGAGCCACCGGCATCGAGAGCGCCACGGGGCGCAGGACGGGATCGATCCTCGCTTTGAAGCTCGAGCCCCTCGGTCGCTGGCGCCGAAGTCCCCACTGGAGCGCTGCGATGGAGCCGTCGACGATCAACGCCAACACCGCGGCGGGGATGGCTCCGAGCAGGATCAGATCGGTGTTCGACAGGGCCAGACCCCGGTTGATGAACTGGCCGAGCCCCCCGGCACCGATGAAAGCCGAGAGCGTGGCAATCCCGACGCTGACCACCGCGGCCGTGCGGATACCGGCCACAATCACCGGCATCGAGAGTGGGATCTCGACCAGCCACAACCGTTGGCGCGGTGTCATCCCAATGCCTCTCGCCGCCTCCACCACAGCCGGAGATACGCTTTCGAGACCCGTCAGCGTGTTGCGGACGATCGGTAGAAGACCATAGAGGGTGAGAGCGATGATGGCCGGGATTGCGCCGATCTTCTGCAGGAGCGCGAGAAGTATCGCGAGCATCGCCAGGCTGGGGATGGTCTGCAGGATGCCGACGCCCGCGGTCAGCGGGCCGCGGAGCCACCAGATTCGCGCTGCACAGATGCCGAGCGGGATTCCGACGAGGATTGCCATGCCGGTGGAAACGCCGGTCAGCATCAGGTGCTCGCCGGTGCGTAACCAGAGCTCGGGCAGCCTTTCCGAGACGAACGCGATCCACGACTCTTTGACCGTCACAGCATCCCACCGTACGCAGCGAGCTGTTTTGCCGGCTTGGCGAAGAGCTCGCGCACGAAGTCCGTCGCCGGCTGCTGGAGGATCTCTTCGCGCGTTCCGATCTGCTCGAGGCGGCCGTCATGGAGAACGGCGATCCGGTCTCCAAGGGCGAGAGCCTCGAAGATGTCGTGGGTCACGAAGACGATCGTCTTCTTCAGCCGCTCCTTGAGGGCGAGCAGCTCCTGCTGCAACGTATCGCGCGTCAGTGCATCGAGCGCACCGAAGGGCTCGTCCATCAGAAGGTAGGCGGGATCGGCCGCCAGGGCCCGCCCCACGCCGACGCGCTGCTGCTGGCCGCCCGAGAGCTCCTCCGGGAACCGGCCGCCGTAGGTCTCCGGCTCGAGGCCGACGACCCGGAGAAGCTCGTGCGCTCGTTCCCGTCGCTTGTCGGCCGGCCAGCCAAGCAGGCGCGGCACCATGGCCACGTTCTCCTCGACCGTCAGGTGGGGAAACAACCCGATCCCCTGGAAGACGTAGCCGATCCTCCGCCGCAGGGCGATCGGGTCCTGCCCGGCAATGTCGTCACCGTCCACTTCGATCGTGCCCGAGGTCGGCTCGAGCAGACGGTTCGTCAGCTTCAGAAGAGTGGTCTTGCCGCAGCCGGAGGAGCCGAGGAGTACCAGGGTCTCGCCCTCCAGGACGTCAAAGGAGACGTCATCGACGGCGAAGTGTCGGCCGCCATCGAAGGACTTGGAGACACCTTTGAGAGAGATCATCCTGCATCAGGCCGGCAGAACGAGAACCGCTTCCACGACGGGTCCCAAGCCCCGTTCCCGAGATCGCCGGGGCAGTGACTCGTCCACCGCGTCAGGGGAGAGTGTTGCCGACCACCTCCGACTCGCTGTCACACTCCGACCGCGTCTTGCTCATCCGCTCGAGCAAGAGCGGGAACTGCTGGGGCGGAGCCGCGATGAACAGGTCGGCGTAGTGCCCGCCACAATCCTCCCAATCGCGGGTATCCACACCGCGATCGTGGAGGAGCGAGAGTACCTTCTGGCGTTCCTCCGCGTCATTGAAGCGCCTCTGCCGAAGCCTGACACCCGGAACGGCGCCGAAGGCGAATCCGTTCTCGGTGAACGCGTCGTCGATCGGCGAGCGGTCGAACATTCTCAGGATCGTGACGACCGCAAACGGGCCGAAGTCGCCCGGGTAGTCCTTGCCCAGATGTCGCAGGATGACGGCGAGTGTTCGCTCCGTCACGTAGCCGATCGCTCCCGTGCTGATCAGCAAGTTGCAGCTACGAAGCCACGATCTATCGTCTTCGGTCAGAGCGACGTCCGGCTGCTCGAGATCCCGCGCGATGCCCCCGTCGAGCAGCCCGGCGTCCACCGCGAAGCGGATCGCCGGCTTGGAGCTGTCGAGTCCTACCGCCCGGACGTCGCATGCCGGCGGCGCGACGTTGAGCCACATTCGCATCGCCTCGCAGGCGGCGTGGTACTCGTGCGGCGCGCGCGATGAGAAGAAGGCCTTCACCTCGTCAAAGGAGCAACCGTACTTGACCAACGCCGAGCCGACCCCGTACGAGCAGCCAACGTCGAGCATCTGGACCGGCCAGGCATCTCCGTTGCGCTCTCGCAACAGTTCCGCCGCTGCCGCGCAGTAGGGTCGCGCCTGCTCGCCGATCTCGTAGCCGATCCTTGCCATCTCCGTCATGTAGGCATGCGGAGTCGGAGCGGTGTAGAGATCGTCGAAGCTGGCCTTGGCTTCGTTCGTCGCTGCGTAGTTCGTTGCGTGGCTCATGCCATCTCCCTGGAAACTCCTCCGAGCACCTGCTGGGTCCTGGAGCGATCGTGACTAGCGGCCCGAGTCCTCCTCGCCCGCCGGGCTAGAGGCCCCGGTAGTCTCCGTCGTGGGTTCGATCGGCCCGGTCTGCAGAATTGGCGCGGCATCGATATGCCGGACTTCCATCATCTCGACGATCCGATCGAGCGACGCGGCGATCGTCGCCAGCTCCGCTTCCGGCAGCTGGTTCATCGCCTCCGCGAGCGTGTCCTGGAGCGGCGAGGGAGCGGTCGCGGCGACCGACTTGCCCTGTTCGGTCAGTGACACCTGGACCAGGCGGCGGTCATTCAGGTCTCGCTCCCGCTGAATGAGTCCCTTGGCCTCGAGTCGATCGAGGATCCCGATCACGGTGCTGGGGCTCAAGTGGACGTCGCGCGCAATCGCGCTCGGCGTCACCGGCCCGTGCCCGTCGACCGAGAGTAGGCAGAACAGCTGTGGACCGGTGATCTGATGTTGGCTCAGGAGCTTGCGCGAGTGCAGATCGACCGCCCGGATGATTCGCCGGAGGGCCTGGAACACCCGGAGGTCGTAGGGAGTATCGGGCCCTGACTCCTGGGCGAGCGGCTCCGCGCTCTGCTCTTGCTTGGTGACGGCCTCCGGCAGGCTCACTGGAGAACCCGCTGCCGCGAGTAGCCCTTCGGCACGTTTGTCTCGTTCTTCACGCGTCACGCTGGGACTCCTGGAAGAGCCTTCTTCATTTGTACACGAATGATTAGAGTAGCAAAAACCCGCTCGCGATCAAAGAGCTCGGCACGTTGGCCTTCCGCCCTGCGCGGCAACAAGCCGGAGCGATGCCGTTCACGCTTGACACTAGGCGCCTAGTAGCCTAGGCTACAGGCTGAGAGAAAGGGGACGTAATGCCGACAGCAACCGTGAGGATCCCGGCGGAGAAAAGAGACATCCTCAGGATCATCGCCGGAATCGAGAAGACGGAGATGAAGGAGATCCTCTCCGAGCTCATCGACGAGTACATCGAGCGGCACCGGGAAACGCTGGATCTTCTGTCCCGACCCGAGTGGGTCGACGTCATCGCTCGCGGCAAGGAAGAAGTCGAGGCGGGTGTCCCGGGCAAGGGGCTCGATGAGCTGGCGGATTGAGGTCAAGCCGTCGGCCGAGAAGCAGTACCTCAAGCTCGACAGAACCGCTCGACAGCGCATCAAGAAGGCTCTCTACGATCTCGAGAAGACCGAGCGGCCGCTCCTGCACCCGCGCGTGCGCCCCCTGACCGGCAAACTCAAAGGGGACTACCGTGTCCGGGTCGGAGGCTGGCGCGTCCTCCTGACGCCTGATCGGGAGTCCAACGTGCTCCACGTCTACGCCATTCTTCCCCATGGCGATGCCTATTGACCCGTCGAGGTCTCCTTGTCCGAAGTGAGGATAGCCGTTGCTGGCGATTCCTGCCATCTACCGGGCGAAGAGTTGAAGTCTATACGCCAATGGCGTATAGTCAGGCATGGTCGTTGTCGAGACGCCTGTCTTCACCCGGCAGATCTGCAATCTCTTGCCGGATGACGAGTACCGGCGCCTCCAGCTGGCCTTGGTGCTACGACCCGAGCAAGGCGCTCTGGTCCCGAAAGGCCAGGGGCTTCGCAAGCTGCGCTGGGGCAACCTGGCAGAGGCAAATGCGGTGGCCTGCGAATCCTCTACTACTGGGACAAGGAGCCCGAGAACGTCTACATGCTCTTCGCCTACCACAAGAGCAAGCAAGCTGACCTGACGCCGGAGCAGGCGAAAGCACTGGGGCGCCTGATTCGGGAGGAGCTGAAATGAGACAGCCAGAATTCGACGAGTTGGTGAAGAGCGTCCGGCAGGCGGGCAAGATCAAACGTGGCCAGATGGACGCCGCGCGCAAGTTCGCGTTTCGGCCCGATGACATCCGCGAGATCCGCACCAAGCTCGGCCTCTCCCAGTCCGAGTTCGCCCTCCTCATCGGTGTCAGTGTCGCGACGCTCCAGAACTGGGAGCAAGGGCGTCGGCACCCCGAGGGCCCCGCGCGTGCGCTGCTACGAATCGCAGCGAAGAACCCCGAGGCTGTTCTCGAAGCTCTAGGCTCCTGATCTCGCCCAACTGCGCTCTTTTCGGCTACTCAGTTCGTATACAGTGCGGATGAATCTGACTCAGACTCGAGAGGTTCCAGAACTGGACTCTATGTAAGTCTAATTCTTAGAGTACTTTACCTTGGTGCCGGAGGCGGGATTCGAACCCGCATAGCCTTTCGGCTCAAGGATTTTAAGTCGGTGCCGAGCCAATCAACCACAACAGACGACAACAGACAACAACCCTAGAATCAGTCGGTTGCGGGCATCGGCTCTGTTGGGATCAGTTGCGGAGAATGGGCTGCGCTCTCGTACGCTAAGGGCACCGCCTCGCGCCTCGACTCCTCGTGGAGGTGGCGCCTTGCGCCCCGCATCTGTGGACTCCCTTCGGAGCATTCTCTTGTCCTAAACTCGTGTCAACGGATCGGGGCAAATCCACTTGGGGTCTTGGGCCCGTCTACGATGGTCACCAGTGTGTCGGTCGGCGGTCGAGCGCCGCCTGGGCAACGAAGGCCGACGCCTTCTCGAACTACTTCAGACGTCGCTGCTCCTCGCTCGTCAGACGTGACGAGGATCTAGCCAAAGCCTCGCCCATGCTTCCGCGAGTGAGCCCGCAGGCGCTCCCTGCGAAACGTCTGACTGGGGCTTCCCTTTCGAGCAACGATGAGCTATCTTACGCGTATTATTGAGGATCTGCCTGACGTCGTTCCGCTCCTCGTCTATCGGGACATCGAGCGTGCTCACGACTTCCTTGTGCGTGCGTTCGGCTTCTCGCCTGGGGGTGTGAATTACGGTGACGACGGTGCGGCGCACCACGGCGAGGTGAACGCGAAAGGTCAGGTCATCTGGTTACATCGCGTGATCGAAGACAAAGGTCTCGTACCGCCTGAAACAGCGAAGGCCTCGACCGGTGAGCTTGTTGTTCGGGTTGACGACGTCGACGCGCACTACGAGCAAGCCCGCGCCGCTGGCGCCGAGATCGAGTACGAGCCCATGGACCAGCCTTATGGGGTGCGCGAGTATGGGGCGATCGATCCGGAAGGACACCGCTGGGCGTTCGTCACACCACTCGGCTGAAGCATCTTCCTACAGGCGCAGGTGGATCGTGTGGCGAGCACGGGGGTGACTCTTTTGCGGACACCCTATGAGCCGAGGAAAGGCGGCATGGGGTCTCTCGACGCGGTCACGACGCCGAGGAGCACGGCGACACCTCTTGGCAATTACTCTTAGGCTCCCCGGGAGCTCAGGGCCCTTGAGAGGTCGCCAATGCTGGATGGAACGTGGTGCCGGAGGCGGGATTCGAACCCGCACGCACAGCCTTTCGGCTCAGGAATTTTAAGTCGATGCCGAGCCAATCAACGACAACAGGCCACAACAGACAACAAGCCTGGGATCAGCGGGTTACGAGTACCGTCTCTGTTGGGGTCAGTTGTCGAGAGTTGGCTGTTGTTGGCGTCTACTGCACCATGAGTGCACCACGGAGCAGAGGCCTCGGGTATCCTGGGCCGACGTGAGCGCTCCCGTCCCGATTCGCCGCAGCATGCTCGTCAACCTGCTGGCGGTGCTGAGCGTCGCGATCGTCGCGGTGGCATCGCCGCCAGCTTGCTCCCCTCGTGCCGTTGTCTCGCGCTGCTAAGCCTCGTTCAGATAGCTCTCGATGGCCTGCTCGAGTGCATCCGGGCTGAATCCGAAGGGCCCAGGACCGGGGTTGTAGTGGACACGGCCCTCCAAGTCGATCAAGTAGATGCGTGTCGGCTTGGCAGTGTAGAGGGTGTTGACCGCGTCGTCCATCGCGTCGACGTAGAGTGGGATCACGCCGTCAAAGAGGTCGGCCTGGCAGCTGGCCGCAACCTTGCGACGCTGCTCGAGAGTCACCGGGTCCTTGACATCGAGTCGTGCCGGGTTACCCGAGACCTTGTGGAGCGTGCGTTGCGTGCGTGTGCTTCCCAACCACCACACATCGCTAGGGTGAGCCTCTTTCACGTAAACGAGGATGAACTCGACATCGTCGCGATAGTTCTCGTAGATCTCTTTGAGACGCCCGGTCCCAGCGGAGAAGACCGGTCAGGTGTAGCTGCCAAAGACGAGAGCGACCGGACGCTTGCCGCGAAAG
>JBHHWO010000174.1:0-8470 GCA_046756565.1 Thermoanaerobaculia bacterium
GGGGACCACTCGCGCCTGACGGAGTGGTCAAACGGACGCTACTCGCCCCGGCGCAGCGACCCGAGCATGGCCTCGAAGGCCGCCCGGTTCGCCTCGACCGTCTCGCTCGGACCGGTGAACTTGAAAAACCAGTTCGCGTCTGTGCCCCGGGCGATCGCGCCCAGGAGTTTGTGATCGGGCAGCAGCTCGCCCGATCCACCCATCATCGGGCTGCCGCTCCGGTAGGTGCCCGATACTTCGGCCTTGAGCACCGGGATGCCACCGATATCGATTTCCTCGGTCTCGAGGTGCGCGACCGAATCCGATCCCTCCGGCTGAACGAACTGATTCGCCCAACGGATGGCGTTGCTCATGGGATCGCCGCCTTGCCCGGGCCCGAAGTAGAACACCACGCATTCGCCGGACCGGCCAGCGTCACCGCCGGGGCCCGGCACCCTGTATTGCGCCCGGCGCATGGTGTTGGCGGGTGTTTCGGCCACCCAGGCCTCGGGAGCGTCCCAGGCGAGACCGCTGGCTCCGGTTCCCGCGCTGGGATCCACGGGAGCGATCATCTCGTCTTGCCGCCGCGGCAGCGGCGGGTGATCAGGCGGGAGCTCGGATCCGGCCGCGATCGGGCCGGCCTTCTGATCGCCGTTGGACTCGGCCTTCTGGCCGGAGCACGCCACGGAAAGCACGAGGGCCATCAAACCAGTCGCCAGAACGGCTGCGGTCGTCTTCGTCATCTCGTCGTTCCTTTCGAATCTCGAGGCCGCCAGGTCGCCCGGCCGGCACAGAGTCTATACGCAACCTTGTACTATCTGCGCGATGGCGTCGCAGTCCGAGTCACCCGACGCGCCCGAGATCTTGAAGCCGAAGTTCAGCTTCATTCTCTCTCCCCGAGCGAGAACCTGGCTGCTGACGGTTCCGCGTTGCATCTGCTGGCGTTCGTGGTGCTGTACCTGGGCAGCGTGAGGATTACGGAAACAGAGATCATGTCTCTGGCCGGCGACGCCGCGGCCGATCGTCTGGAGCTGGTGTCTCGCGAGATCGACAAAGTGATGCTGGCTCCGATCGCCGATCCGGCGCGGAGGCACGGTCTGCGCGCTCTGATCGCGTCGCAGAGGAAGATCAACCTGCAACTCTTCACCTCGCCCACCACTCTCATCGGACCGCCGATCGAGCCGCCTGCGGAGGTGGGCGCAGAGATCGGCGAGTTCTTTTCCGGCGAAGCCCTCCAAAGGCAGTGGCTCAGCTCGGAGGGAGGACATGAACGAATGAGGAGTCTTCGGCGAATCACCGCCCGCCAGGAGTGCTCCAAGTGCCACGAGCCGGGACAGTCGCTGGCGGTGGCTTCGATGAGCATCGACGTGACCCGAATGGTGGAGAGTGTCAGGGTCAACTCGAGACGAAACCTGGGTATGTTGTTGCTGGCCTGGGCAGTATTGCTCGGTGGGATCAATCTGCTGGTGAAGCGCTCCGTCGAGAAGTTCAGCAAGAGGCTGCAGGCTCAGCTTGCGGCCGCCGAGGCCGGGGAGCCGACGGACGAAGACAGGCCTGATCTGATTCTTCCCGCGGCGCCGGCGCAGCTGGGACGTGCGCTCCGAGACTTTCTGGATCTGCAGCGCCGCCGCCGCGCGGAGGTGGCGTCGCGATTGGAGCACAGCGATCAGCTGGCATCGCTGGGGAAGCTCGCCGCGGGGCTGGCTCACGACATCAAGAATCCGCTGGCCGGTATTCAGGCTGCGATCGAGATCCTCCGTGAAGACAGCTCGGAGATGCGTAACGTCCAGCTCTACGACGACATGCTAGGCGAGCTCGGGCGGGTCAACAACACGCTTCAGCTGTTGCTCGAGTCGTCCCGCCCGTCGCCTCCCAAGCTGGTTGCGACCGACCCCTTGCGGTTGATCAAAGAGACCGTCTATCTGTTGCGTCCCGGCTTCAAGAGGCGAGGAGTGAGCGTCACCTACGAGATTGCATCCGGAAGCATGGAGGCGAAGATGGACGAGGCCAAGATCCGACAGGTTCTGATGAATCTGGTGCAGAATGCTGCCGACTCCATGGAGAACGGCGGCAACATCGTCATCCGAGCGGCGAGATTCCCGGACACCGAGACCGGTTTGATTCTGGCCGTCGAGGACGATGGGCCGGGTATCGCCGAAGAATTGCAGGGCAAGATCTTCGAGCCGTTTGACGACCAAGAGGATTCCGAAGGAGGCGACGCACTGGAGCACCCGGTTGATGGCAAAGTACGCTCAAGTGACCCAGTGGCAGGTGCGCCAGCTGTGGGCGGCTGCGGATCTGAGACCTCATCGGCTGAAGACCTTCAAGATCAGCAATGACCCCCACTTTGCCGAGAAGGTGGTAGACGTGGTGGGTTTGTACCTGAAGCCGCCTGACAATGCGATGGTGCTTTGCGTAGATGAGAAAACGCAGATTCAGGCACTGGACCGCACACAGCCGCTGCTGCCTCTGCGGCCAGGGCAGATCGAGCGCCGCACGCACGACTACAAGCGGCACGGCACGGCCAGCCTGTATGCAGCGTTCGACATTGCCTCGGGCCGGGTGATGGGCCGCATTACGCAGCGTCATCGTGCTAAGGAGTTCATCGACTTCCTGCACCAAATCGAGCGACAGACACCCGACGGGCTCGATCTGCACCTTGTGCTCGATAACAGCAGCACCCACAAGACCCAAGCCGTTGAGGAGTTTCTCGAGGCGCATCCTCGATTCCGATTCCACTTCACGCCCACCAGTGCCTCTTGGCTCAACGCAGTAGAGATTTGGTTCTCGCAGCTTGAACGTCGGGCCCTTCGTCGCGGTATCTTCACGAGTGTTGCCGAGCTTCGTGAGGAGCTGCGTCGCTACATCCGGGCGCACAACGACGAGTCCGCGAAGCCTCTCGTCTGGACCAAGTCAGCACGCAACATCTTGCGAGCTGTCCAACGAGCCAAGCTTGCTCAAACTGGTTAACGAATTAACCGCACGGGATACTAGGATTCCTCGGGTTGTACGCTGACGCGATCGGCGCCAGCGGTCGAGGTGTCCGGCGCGGTGTCCTCGCCCGGCCGGCCGGCTGCCTCGACGAATAGAGGAATGTTGGAAGTGAAACCGACGAACGGGTCCTCCTGGGCGAGACCGGCTGTCACGCCGAAGAGGGCGAGGCCTCCCTCGAGAAGCGCGAAGAAGCAGCCGCCGACGATCAGCGAAAAGAGCAGTTTCTTTCGAACCGGAAGGCTCGGGTCCGTAGGGTGTGCGCTGGTCGACACGGATCCTCGCCGGCTCACCTGCGGACTCGCGAAACGCCGGTGAGCCTGTGGGTTTCAGACTGCCGCTCCCGAGCCTGCCTGTCAAGATACCCAGACCCATGATGCAGAGACCTCTCATCGCCGGCGCGATTGCGCTGCTGGTGCTGATCTGGGGCACGACCTGGGCCGTGATCCGGCTCGGCCTCGAGGGAGTACCGCCCTTCGCGGGCGTGTCTTTGCGATTTCTCCTCGCGGCCGCGATCTTGTTGTTGCTCGCGCGGCCGCTTGGAGTGCCGGATCAGCGCGGACCGCTCCTCTACCGGATCTGGCTCGTTCAGACCACTTTCTCGTTCTGTGTCTCCTACGGCGTGGTGTATTGGGCCGAGCAGTGGGTGCCCTCCGGGCTGGCATCGATCGTGTTCGCGACCATGCCGCTGTTCGTCGCACTGTTCGCGCACTGGCGGCTGCCGGCTGAGCCCTTGCGCCTCGGGCAGCTCGCCGGCGTGGTCGGAGGGTTTCTCGGAGTCGTGGTGCTCTTCTCGGACGACCTGACATTGGCGGCTCGGTCCGAGATTCTGGTTCCGGCAGTGGCGCTTCTGGTATCACCGATCGCCGCCGCGACCGCCCATGTCTATGTGAAGAAGTGGGGGAGCGGGATTCACCCGATGAATGTGATTACCGTGCCGATGATGCTCACCGGCGCTGCGATGGGGGCGCTCTCGCTGATCGTGGAAACCGACCGATCCATCAAGCTCGACTTCCAGTCCGTAGGGGCTCTGCTCTACCTGGCGATTCTCGGCTCGGTGGTCACTTTCACCGTCTACTACTGGGTGCTGGAGCGAATTGCCGCGACGCGGCTTGCCCTCATCACGCTGGCGATTCCGATGGTTGCGGTTCTCGTCGGTACCGTGTTCCTGGACGAGCCGTTCTCCGCGCGAACCGCAGCAGGCGCTGCGCTCGTACTTGTAGGTGTCGGCGTTGCGAGTCGGTAGATGCGGCGCGGGAGCCGTAGCCGCGGCGTGACAAACGATAGACAGGTTTCCGCACCGCGGCAATAATCAGCGCAACAAGGTATACTGGTCGGTAAAGTAGGGGCAGGCCCTAGGATACTCGAAGAGCGAAGGAGAAGCGGATGAGCGAGCAGAAGATACGCGACGTCTCGGAAGAAGAGGCTATCGAGGTAGCCGAGGCCGCGCGGCAGGAGGAATGGCTTCAGCCCAGCTTCATGAAGGAGCTGTTTCTGGGGCGATTCCGCTTCGATCTGATCGATCCGTTCCCGCTCGCCGGTGAAGACCGTCCGGAGTTCGCCGCGTTCTACAACGCTCTTTCCGAGTTCATCGACAACGAGGTCGATTCCAACGAGATCGACCGCACCGGCGAATACCCGGAGCACGTCGTGGACGGTCTTCGCAAGCTCGGCGCTTTCGGGATGAAGATACCGAAGGAGTACGGTGGGCTGGGATTCACCAATCGCGAGTACCAGCGTGTGATGCACCTGATGGGAAGCGTCGACGGAAACCTGAGCGCGCTTCTGTCGGCCCACCAGTCGATCGGCGTCCCACAGCCACTAAAGCTGTTCGGCACGACCGAACTGAAAGAGGAATACCTGCCTCGATGCGCCAGGGGCGAGATCTCGGCCTTTGCGCTGACCGAACCGGACGTCGGCTCCGATCCCGCGCGGATGGGCACGACGGCCGAGAAGACCCCGGAAGGCGACTACATCCTGAACGGCACCAAGCTCTGGTGCACCAACGGAACGCTGGCCAAGCTGCTCGTGGTGATGGCGCAGCAGCCCGGCATCGACAGGATCAGCGCGTTCGTGGTCGAGACCGACTGGGAGGGGGTGGAGGTCGAGAGGCGCTGCCACTTCATGGGCCTCAAGGCTCTGGCCAACGCGGTGATCACATTCGACAACGTTCGGATCCCGGCGGGGAATCTGATCGGCAAAGAGGGGCGCGGCCTCAAGATCGCTCTGACCACGTTGAACGACGGCCGGCTGTCGATTCCGAACGGGTCGGTCGGAACCGCCAAGACCTGCGTCGAGATCTGCCGGCGTTGGGCAAAGAGCCGAGTCCAGTGGGGCAAGCCGATCGGCAAGCACGAGGCGATCGCCCACAAGCTCGCCGATATGACGGCGACCACGTTTGCGATGCAGTCGATCGTGGATCTCGCCACCGAGATGGCCGACTCCGGAGACCGCGACCTGCGGCTCGAGGCCGCCGCCTGCAAGGAATGGAACAGCTTCCAGACCTGGCGGATCATCGACGAGACCATGCAGATTCGCGGCGGCCGCGGCTACGAGACCGCCGACTCCCTGGCGAGTCGGGGCGAGGAGCCGATCGCCGTAGAGCGCATGATGCGTGACTACCGAATCAACAAGATCTTCGAGGGCTCAAGCGAGATCATGCACCTGCTCATGGCCCGCGAGGCAGTGGATAAGCACCTGCAGGTCGCCGGCGCTCTGGTCGATCCCAAGAAACCGCTAGGTGCCAAGCTCGGAGCGTTGGCCAGGGCGAGTCTCTTCTATCTGGGCTGGTATCCGACCCGCTGGCTGGGTTGGAGCCTGTGGCCCCGCTACTCGCGGTTCGGCCGCAACGCCAAGCACCTGCGCTTCGTCGACCGCAAGGCTCGGAAGCTGGCGCGCGAGATCTTTCACGGCATGACGGTCCACCAGGGCCGCCTGCAGAACAAACAGGGCTTTCTCTTCAGGGTCGTGGACATAGCCAACGAACTGTTCGCAATCGCGGCGTCGGTCTCGAGAGCCGAAGCGCTAAAGCAGGCGGGTTCTGCCGACGCCAGGCACGCGGCGGAGCTGGCCGATCTCTTCGGACGTATCTCGCGACGCAAGGTCAAGCGTTTGTTCCAGGAGCTCTGGCACAACGACGACGTCTTCCAGTACAGGATCGGCGTGCGGGTTATGAACGGCGATCACGCCTGGATCGAGACCGGAATCGTCGGGGTCGAGCGACTGCTCGCGCACGAGGCTCGGGCGCTGGTGACCGACGCGGCCGAGAACCAGCCGGTGCCGCTGGCGACATCGTAGCGGGCGCCCTGGACATTCGAAGGAAGGAAGCTTCGAAAACCGGTCGGGAAGGGGACACGAAGGAATCGTGTCCCCGATTACCAGTCCAGGATCTCGTCGATCGTGTTGCTCGAGACCGAGTGGTATCCGGCCCGCGCGGCGGAGTAAACCTCGCGAGCCCACGCGGTGCCTTCCGGCGTTTCCGCCAGTGCGGTATAGAGCGGCTTCAGGAACTTCCTGCGGCCGACCTCGAGCAGGAATCCGCGCAGGGCGGGGTAGGCGTCGTCGTGGCCGGCCCGGATCGAGCGTTCGAACCAGGCGCACTGGATCTCGGAGTTGCCGGAGTCCTTGAAGCCGAACGCGACGTCCAGAGCCGCGAGCTCGTTCGCCGAGAACTCGTCGGGGAGCGTGCGGAGGAAATGGAGCCAGTGATGAGTCGTCCAGTCGCTCGTGTCGAGGTCGGCCGGTGACGAGCCGCCCTGGAGCGCCGCGATCTGCGCCTCGACCCGGTCGAACTCGGACGATTCCGGAGCCCAGGCGCCGGCGGGCATTCCGGCTCCGTAGAGCCACTCGGTGAGGTCGATCGCCTCCGCGAGCTCCGTATCCACGAGGTTGTCGCGCAGGTAACTCTCGAACGTCTCGGTGTCGAGCGAGCGAAACGAGAAATGCCTGAAATACTCGCGAAGGAAGCTGTCGAAGCGCTCCCGGCCAACTGCCGTTTCGAGGGTTCTGAAGAACGTCGAGCCCTTCTCGTAGGCGATGTCGTTCATGCCGTCGTCGGGATCGCGGCCCGCGAGCGCCAGCTTGAGCTGCGAGTCGGCGGACCCCGACCCGAGCTCCTCCAGAGTCGCCTCGAGATCCTGCCGGCCGAGAGTCTCGATCATGCGGGCATAGCCGGCTCCGTAGAGCTCTTCCATGATCCGGTAGGTCAGATAGGTGGTCGTGCCTTCGTTGAGCCAGAAGTCGTCCCAGGTGGCGTTGGTGACCAGGTTCCCGGACCAGGAGTGTGCGAGCTCGTGAGCGACGAGCGCGACCAGCGAGCGGTCTCCGGCGATGATCGTCGGCGTCGCGAAGGTCAAACGCGGATTCTCCATGCCGCCGAATGGAAAGCTCGGTGGCAGAACCAGAAGATCGTAGCGCCCCCACTCGTAGGGGCCGTAAAGCGTCTCCGCGGCGATCATCATCTCGGACACGTCGGCGAACTCCCAGGCCGCCGATGCGACCACCGAGGGCTCGGCGTAGACACCGGCCCGCTCGTCGATTGCGAGAAACTCGAGGTCGCCCACCGCCACCGCGAGCAGGTACGACGGAATCGGCTGCGGCATCTCGAATCGATAGACGCCATCCGCTGCGCGCTCGGTCGGATTCTCCGCGCTCATCACCGCCATCAGATCCGTCGGCACACGCAGGGTTGCCGAGTAAGTCATCCGCACCCCCGGCGAGTCCTGACACGGCACCCAGGTGCGAGCCAGGATTGCCTGGGACTGGCTCAGGAGAAACGGCTTGCCGCTGGCGGTCTGTTCGGGGGAGAGCCATTGGAGCGCGGCGGCGCCAGGGCTGGTTGTGTATTCCACCCGTACCGCCAAGGTGTTCTCGGAGACCTCGATGGAGAGCGGAGCTCCGAGCAGCGGGTCCGAGTCGCCGAGCCGGAACGCTGCTGGCGACTCGCCAGTGTCGTCGATCGCGGTGACCGCGGTCACCAACAGGTCGCGGGTGTCCAGGATCAGCTCGGTGACCCCGGGAGCGGTCTCGATCTCGAGCGTCGCCGATCCACTCAACGTGTGGGCGTCGAAGTCGGCCGTCAGGTCGAGCTCCAGATGCCGCACGAGCGCATCCGCAGGGCGACTATACGAATGTGGATCGTCAACAGGTGCAGTGGTCCTCACCGCAGCAGGGTCCTGGGCCGAGCAGGCCAGGAATGACAGCAGCACTGGAACGATCGAGTAACGGAAGAGGCGCTTCGAACCTATAGGTTTCCGTAGCGAGCCGGAGCAGGTGCCCGGAGATGCGGTGCTCGCCGACCGAGGGCTCCGCAGGCGTACACGAAGTACGTCGAGGACGCCCGAGGGAGGGAAGTTCCGCAGATTCGAGTGCATGCTCCGGCGCAGTAGGAAACCCTAGCCTTTGCCTTGCTCTGGAATGCCCTCCACTGCCGGCTCGCCATCGTCCGGCCGTGGGCGGTCGTCGTACTTCTCGTAGAGGCGTTTCTGCCGGTCCAGCGAGA
>JBHHWO010000175.1:0-8448 GCA_046756565.1 Thermoanaerobaculia bacterium
ATTTAAGCGGGTTTCGCCCCCTTTGTCATCCCCTCTCGTGAATTATCCAGGCTAGTCGACTCTGAGAGTGGGTAGAGCCCAGCCGGGCGTTGCGGAGAGGCTCGAGCGCTCAGGGCCCGAAGAGCAGCGCCATATACACCACATAGCCTCCGAGCAACAGGAATCCTTCCCAACGCTCGAGCTTGAGGCGGGTGGCGAGAAACGGCCAGATCAGGGCCGAGAGAGCGAGCATGACCACGAGATCCGGCCAGCTCGACAGCCAGTCGAGCTCGACCGGCCGCACCACGGCGGTCACCCCGAGAATGCACAGGACATTGAAGACATTCGAGCCGATCAGGTTGCCGAGGACGATGTCGCCCTCTTTCTTGAGAGCTGCGACGATCGAGGCGGCCAGCTCCGGCAGGCTGGTTCCGAGCGCGACCAGCGAGAGGCCGATGACCCGTTCGCTGATCCCGAACTTGCGCGCGATCGAAAGGCCGCCCTGGATCAGCGCTTCGGCCCCGGCGAACAGAAGGACCAGCCCCAGCAGCACCAGAGCGACTCCTATCCACGGGCCGCGCTTGCTTTTGCCGTACTCGGTCTCGAACTCCTCGCGGGTTTCGGGCTTGGCGTCGCGGACGCCCCACAGGAGGTAGGCGAGAAACACCAGGAGCAGGACGAAGAGAAACAGACCCTCGACGCGGCCGACCCGCCCGTCCGAGGCGATCGGAAAGAGCAGCCCCGAGGCGGCCAGCATGAACGGCACTTCGCGGCGCAGGAATCGAGCCTGGGTCGCGAGCGGCCAGATCAGGGCCGTTACGCCGAGGATCAACCCGATGTTGGCGATGTTCGAGCCGACCACGTTTCCGAAGGCCACTGCCGGTGCGTCTTCGAGAGTCGCGGCCAGTGTCGATGCCAGCTCCGGAGTGGACGTTCCAAAGGAAACCACAGTGAGGCCGATGACCAGCGGGCTCAGTCCGAACGACCGGGCAAGTTGAACCGATCCTCGCACCAGGGCCTCGCCTCCCGCATAGAGAAAAGCGATGCCGACGGCGACCAGGAGCAGATCCATGAGCTGCGCCGGTGCTCTAGAGGCCGCTCCGCCCGAGGTCTCCGATGCCCGGGCTCGCGGGTTGGCTCTGCTTGGGCTGTGAGTCCTCGTCGCCGGGTTCTTCGCCCAGGGTCTCGCCGGGATTCAGAAACCGGTTGCTCTCGATTCGGTACTGCTTCTCGTATAGCTCGCGGTAGCGGCCGTTTCGGGTCATGAGATCGTCATGGTCGCCGCCCTCGACAATCTCGCCCTCCTCGAGCACCAGGATCTGGTCTGCGTCCCGGATGGTCGAAAGGCGGTGTGCGATGACGAACGTCGTGCGGCCGGTTCTCAAGGCCGCGAGGCCTTCCTGGATGAGCTGCTCGCTCTCGCTGTCGAGGCTCGAGGTGGCCTCGTCCAGAACCAGGATTCTCGGGTCCGCGAGCATTGCTCGCGCGATCGAGACCCGCTGGCGCTGGCCGCCGGAGAGCTTGACACCACGCTCGCCGATTACCGTGTCGTAGCCGTCGGGGAAACCGGAGATGAACTCGTCGCAATGGGCGAGTCTGGCCACTGCCAGGACTTCGTCGCGGCTCGCCTCGGGCCGGCTGTAGGCGATGTTGTCTGCCAGTGTGCCGTCGAACAGAAAGTCGTCTTGAAGGACGACCGCGAGTCGCGAGCGGTAGTCCTCTAGTCGGATACGCGAGAGGTCCTTGCCGTCGATCAGGACCCGGCCCCGGGTGGGGTGCCGGAAAGTGAGAACCAGAGCGATCAAGGTGCTCTTGCCGGCGCCACTCGATCCGACCAGGGCCGTCGTGGTGCCCGCCGGAGCCTCGAACGAGACGTGGCGCAAGACCGGCACGCCCTCTTTGTACTCGAACCAGACGTCCTCGAAGCGCACGCCCCCGGTCAGCTCGTCGAGAGCCTGGCGTTCCGCCTCGCCGTCGTACTCGGTCGGTTGCCGGAGGATCTCGTAGATGCGATCGAGTCCGGCGAAAGCCTCGGTGATCTGGGTGCCGATGGCGCTCATCTGAACCAGCGGCGTGACCATCAGGCCGGTGAAGATCAGGAACATGAACAGATCGCCAACTGTCATCGCTTCTGCGGCCACGAAACGGGTGCCGACGACACCGATTGTGAGAGCGACGATCGCGAAGATCAGGCTCGCGAGCGTCGACATACCCGAGATCCCGATCACCGACCTGACGACGAGGTCGACGAACTTCTGGGTCTGACTCGAGAACGTCGCCTCCTCGCGAGCCTCGGCCGTGTACGCCTTGATGATCTTGGCGCCGTTCAAGGATTCGCTCAGGCGGCCGGTGATCTCGGCGTTGATCTTGCCGCGTTCGCGAAACAGCGGCCTGAGCTTGCTGAAGCCGATCACCATGATGACCCCGAAGAGCACCAGGAAGACGATCGTAATCAGGGTCAGGCGCCAGGACAGCCAGAGGAGCACGGAGAAGGCCACGGCCGAGGTCAGCAACCCGCCGATGAGCTGCACGAAGCCGGTCCCGACCAGGTTTCGCACACCCTCGGGGTCGGTCATGATTCTCGAGATCAGCTCGCCGCTCTTGTGGTTCTCGAAGAAAGAGATCGGCAGCCGCCCGACGTGGCTTTGAACCCGCAGGCGGAGGGTATTGATCGAGCGCTGGGCTGCGGCGCCCAGTAGCACCGCCAGCGAGAACGAAGAGCCCGCCTGGACGAAGGCTCCGGCGCCGGCCGCGAGAGCGATCATGGGCAGCATCTCGGTTCTGCCGTTACCGATGACTTCGTCGATCAGGAACTTTGATGAGGCCGGGAGAATCATCCCGCAGAGCCGCCCGATCACCAAAAGGACGAGGCCCAGCGCCAATCGCCAGCGGTACTCCCAGATCACCCGTTTGGCTTCGCGGCGGACCGCGGCCAGGGACACCTTCTTCTTCTTGGCTTCGTCTCGACTCAATCTTGTGGAACTTCCGGCCGGATTCGTTGCGGCTATGATTGTTGCATGAGTGACAAATCGCATCCGAACGACCTACGGTCGACGGTCTCTTCCCTCAGGTGGTGGCCGACGGTCGTAGTCGCGTTGCTGTTTGCGGGCTTTCTGATTCGTACCTGGTGGCTGGTCGACCAGACCCGGCAATACAGCGTGATGGAGACCATCGCGGCAGTCGTTCTCGCGCTTCTGCTTGTCCTCCTGTGGTTTCTCCTCGCGTCGCGGGCTCCCTGGAAGTGGCGGCTGGGAGCGATAGGGCTCGCGATACTCGCCGGCGTTCTGGGCTCGCAGTTCTTGACCATCCGAGGAGTTTCGGGAGATCTGGTGCCCCTGATCGGTTTCAAGAGCTCCGGCGAGGCTGCCGTCGCTGGCACGGTGCGCACCGCGGGCGAGCTCGAGGGCACGATTCGAGCCGACTATCCTCAGTTTCTGGGCCCGAACAGGAACACCACCGTCGGCGAGCTGCGGCTTTCGAGGGACTGGAAAGCATTCCCCCCGCGCGAGATCTGGCGGCGCGAGGTCGGTCCGGCGTGGTCCGGATTCGCGGTCGTCGGGGACTTCGCCGTTACCCAAGAGCAGCACGGCACGGAAGAGCAGGTGGTGGCCTACGATCTCGCGACCGGCGAGGTGCGGTGGCGCCACGCCGACGCGACCCGCTACGAAACCACCATCGGCGGCATCGGTCCCCGCTCGACGCCGACGATTGCCGGCGACGCGGTGTATACGCTGGGCGCCACCGGTCTGCTCAACGCGCTGGTTCTCGAGACCGGCGAGCGCCTCTGGTCTCGAGACATCCTGAAAGAGCACGACGCCTCGAACCGGGAGTGGGGCAAGAGCTGCTCTCCCCTGGTAGTGGGGGATCTCGTCGTCGTCAGCGCCGGCGGCATCAGAGATCAGTCACTCGTTGCTTATGAGCGCGAGACCGGTGAGCTGGCCTGGGCCGCCGGCACCGACGCCTCGAGCTACTCCTCGCCGGTTTTGTTCACCCTCGCCGGTCACGAGCAGATTGTCATGCGTAACCAGGGCTCGATCGCCGCACACGATCCGATGACCGGAAAGGTTCTGTGGAGCGTGGACTGGCCGGCCGAGCAGCCGAACGTCGCGGTGCCGCTGCAGCTGGGACCCGACCGGGTGTTGTTTTCGAGCGGCTACGGAATCGGCTCTAAGGTCTATGCGGTGAGCGCTGCGCCGGACGGTGCCTTCGAGGCGGAAATGCTCTGGGAGAGTCCGCGTATGAAGGCCAAGTTTACGAATCCGGTCGCGTACCGAGGCCACGTCTACGGCCTCGATGATGGCGTCATGGTCTGCCTGGACCCGTCGACCGGCGAGCGTTGCTGGAAGAAGGGCCGTTACGGCCACGGCCAGGGGATTCTGGTCGACGATCTGCTGCTGCTGACTACCGAAAGGGGCGAGGTCGTACTGATCGAGCCGAATCCGGAACAGCTGAGGGTCCTCGGAGAACTGGTTGCCTTCGAGGGCAAGAGCTGGAATCCGCCGGCTCTCGCGGGCTCGCTCCTGCTGCTGCGGACCGATTCCGAGGCGGTCCTCTACGAGCTTACCGCTGCGGGTTAGAAACCCGGTCGCCTCTGCTATCCTGCCGCGATGTTTTCGAGACCTACGGTCCTGCGAGTCGCCTGTTCGATCCCGGTAGCAGCCTGTCTGGCCATCACGTTGGCCTGCTCTCCGAGCGGGTCCGTAGACGGCGAAGCGTCCGCGCCATCGAGTCGCTTTCTGAGCATCGGCACTGCTCCACCGGGCGGGGCGTTTTTTCCGGTCGGCGGCGCTCTGGCCGAGGTACTGAACGCCCATCCTGGCGACAGCGCCTGGCAGGTGACCGCCGAGGCCACCAAGGGCACCCAGGAGAACCTGAGGCGCCTCGACAGCGGCGAGCTCGATTTCGCGCTCGCCAACTCGGCGATCAGCTACTTCGCCGTGCGTGGCGAGGGCGCCTGGGAGAAGGAGTTTCCGGTTCGGGTGGTGATGACTCTGGCTCCGAACGTGGCTCTCTTCATCGCGCCCGAGGGCGGCGGCGTCGAGAGCATCGCGGATCTGCGCGACAGGCGAGTCGTTCTCGGACCGGCCGGGGCCGGGTTCGAGTACTTCCTGGGGCCGATTATGGGCGCCCACGGGGTGAGCTACGAGGATCTTTCGCCTCTCAACGCGACCCAGACGGGAGCGGTCGATCTTCTGGCGGACGGCTCCGCTGCTGCGGCCTTTCTGGGTGGCGCGGTGCCGACCGCGTCGATCACCCAGGCCTCGTCGTCACAGGACATCACCTACGTGCCCTTCGACGGCGCGGCGATCGACCAGCTTCTGGACGACTATCCGTTCTTCGATCGGGCGACGATCCCTGCCGGTACCTACCGTGGACTGGACGAGGACTTCGCCGGCATGAACGTGGGCTCCATGCATCTCGTGACCTCGGCCGCCGTGGACGAGGAGCTGGTCTATCAGGTCGCTCGGACGATCTGGGAGAACCGGGCCGAAGTGGTCGAAAAGCACGCGGCGGGCAAGGCGATCAACCCCCGGGTCGTAGTGCGAAACACCGGTACCGAGTTCCATCCCGGAGCGATTCGCTTCTACCGGGAGATCGACCTGTGGCCGGCTGAAGAAACCGCCGAGCCTCAGGCGGACACTCCCGCTGACGCCGGCGAATGAGCCTCGGCGAAGGCCCGAGAGCACGCGTCGCCGCGATCGCGGCGGTGATCCTGCCGATCTTCGCCCTTCTCGAGATCAACTACCCCCATCTGGCGCCCCAGTCGCAGCTGGCGATCTTCGCGGGTCTGGGTCTCGCGGTCTGCTTTCTGGCCGGCCGCAAGAAGGCCGGCGTCTCGGACGGCTTCACGATCGTGAAGCAGACCGTCGCCGGCTGGCGAGCCGCGCTTCGCAGCTCTAGCGATTGGCTGCTCGCCGTCGCGGCGGTGGGCGTGTGCGCCTACGTTGTCGTTCAGACCGAGCCGGCGTTCGCGAGCCGCTGGATTTCGGGTTCGTCGTTGGGCGATCGGGCGGGCGCCGAGACCGGGCTCGACTTCCTCGTCGGTGCGATCGGCGTCCTGGTCGTCCTGGAGGCGACTCGCCGCACGATCGGCTGGGTGCTGCCGGTTCTGGCTGGGGCGTTTCTCGTGTACGCGTACTTCGGGTCAACGCTCCCGTCCTGGCTCATGCCTCACCGCGGCTACGGCGTCGAGCGAATCGTGGCCCAGACGTTTCTCCAGAGTCAAGGCATCTTCGGTATCGCACTTCGCGTCATGTTCACGTACGTCTTTCTGTTCGTGCTCTTCGGAGCTCTCCTCGAGGCCACGGGCGCCACCGGCTACATCGTCGATGCCGCCCGGAGACTGTTTCGCAAGTCAACCGGCGCGGCGGCCAAGGTGGCGGTGCTCTCGAGCGGGCTCATGGGATCGCTGTCGGGGTCGGCGGTGGCCAACACTGCGACCACCGGCACATTCACGATTCCGATGATGCGAAGCTCCGGCTTCCCGCGCCATACAGCAGCTGGCGTGGAGGCCGCGGCAAGCTCGGGCGGCGCCCTGGTTCCGCCGGTGATGGGCGCAGGCGCCTACATGATGCTCGAGATCGTCACGCCGCCGGTGACTTACCTCGAGATCATTCGCGCGGCGTTTCTGCCCGCCTTGGTCTACTACTTCTCGATCTTCGCGATCGTCCACCTGACCGCGCGCCGCTCTCAGGCCTTCGGCCTCGACGGCGGCTCTTCCGCCGAGGGTGAAGACGCGACACTCGCGGCTAGCGAAAGTGGCTTGGTGCGCTTCGAGGGCCTGGTCTTTCTCGGCGCGCTGGGGGGGCTGGTGGTGTTTCTGGTCATGGGCTTTTCGGTCTTCCGGGCGGTCAGCCTGGCGCTGGGGATCGTGCTGGTGGTGAGCCTGTTCCACGAACGCACTCGCCTCGGACCCTCCAAGCTCCTCGGGGCTACGCTCAAGGCCGGCAGGGATTCGGTACCGCTGGTATCGGCGGCGGCGTGCGTCGGCATCGTGATCGGCGTCGTGACCCTGACCGGCATCGGCACGCGTCTGCCGGCTCTGATCCTGCCTCTGGCCCAGAACCATCTCCTTCTGGCGCTCCTGGCGATCATGGTCTCTTCGATCATCCTCGGAATGGGACTGCCGTCTGCGGTCTGCTATCTCCTGATGGCCACCCTGATCGGCCCGGTGCTGGCAAAGCTCGGCGTGGTGCCGCTGGCCGCACATCTCTTCATCTTCTATTTTGGGATGATGTCGATGGTGACGCCGCCGGTCGCGCTGGCGGCCTACGCCGCCAGCTCGATCTCGGGCTCGCCGTTTCTCAAGACCAGCTGGTCTGCTTTTCGCTTCGCGCTCGTGGGCTTCGCGCTACCCTACGTCTTCGTCCTCCGGCCGGCGCTCCTGATGCTGGCGCCCGACGGTGCTCGCGCGCCGGTTGGCGACATCGTCCTGGCGTTCGCGATTGCTTTGGTCGGCGTTCTGCCGCTCGCCGCCTCCCTCACCGGGCGGCTGTTCACCGAGCTGGGACGACTCGAGCGCCTCGTGCTGTTCGCAATCGCGGTATTCACCTTCCTGCCCGGAAGCACGGCGGCACTGGGAGGTAGCCTGGCCTGGTGGAACGTCTTGGCGGTCGTGGCTTTCGGTGCGGCGCTCATCTGGGATCGAAGCCGGGCGAGCCGCGGTTTCGTAGGCCCGGCGGCCGGATAGGCAGTCCCGCCACCGATTCCGTTTTGCGCCCCTTTCGGGGTGGTAGGTTTCTCTTCAGACGCGTGCCACCGTGAGACTCGTGGTGTCACCGCCCGGATCTCGCTCGTCCATCGCACGGCATGAAGTCGAGAAGTGATCCCCGATTTCTCTTGGAGGGTGCCGAAGGCACGCTGTTGTTGGTGATTGCTGTCGTGACGTGGCCGGTGTCGAGGCGCTGGCTGCGCAACTGGGGAAGTCGACCCACTGAGCGTGAGCGCGACTGGCCGGGCGACCACCTTCTTCCTTCCGGCGCCTTCGAGACGACCCGCGCAGTTACGATCGCCGCGCCCGTTAGGTCGGTCTGGAAGTACGTAGTCCAGTTCGGGCTCGGCCGGGCGGGCTTCTACTCCTACGAGCTTTTGGAGCGCGTCGGCCGCATCCCGGTCAGGAACGTCGAGAGTGTCGAGCCGGCCTGGCAGTCCCTGTCGGTCGGTGACGAGATTCTGCTCCATCCCGAGAACGGAGTTCGGGTCTCGAAGCTGGCCGAGGCGCGGTCGATCTGTTTCGGCAAGCGCACGCACCAGGGCAACGACGTCGGGGACGGTTCCTGGTCGATCTATCTGGAGCCCGTGTCGGACGACGTAACCCGACTCGTGGTCCGTGCCTGTATCGAGGCGCTCGATTCTCCGACGATGTCGAAACGCATCGCCAGGGGTTTCGAGCAGGTGCTCGACTTCGTCATGGAGCAGCGCATGCTCCGGACGATCAAGAGACTCTCCGAAGCCGCACCGACTCGCTAG
>JBHHWO010000176.1:0-8337 GCA_046756565.1 Thermoanaerobaculia bacterium
GCTAGGTAAAGAGTTCGCGCTCGAGGTCGGCAACTGCGCTTTTCAGACAGCGCCGGGCCATCGCCGTCGAGCCCGGCGCGGCCTGCAGCAGCACCAGGGAGTACTCGTCCGGAAGGTAGATCGCGTGAACATTCACGTCCCCCTGCCGGACATGGATCAGGCCCGGTTCACCGAGCCGGGTGGGTTCCATCGTGGTCCGCGCTTGGCGCAGGCTGATGCCGAAATAGGCGCCGAAGACGCGCAGATCCTCGGGAGTGTACTCGGTCGTCGCCACGTCGATCGTCTCGCCGGAATCGTCCAGAAAAAGGACGCCTATCGCCCGCGGAACCCGCGCCAGGAGCTCGGCCAGGACGTAGTGGAACGGCATCCCGACAGTGCCGCCGCTAGCTGACGACGGCTACCGGCTCGACGTTCGCCGCCTGCGCTTCCACAGCCGCCTTGCGCACCTGAATCTCGCCCGCCTTGAAGGCCTGAAGGAAAGCGCTCACGACCTTGGCATCGAATCTCTGGCCGGCCAGCTCGGTGATGCGCTTGACCGCGAACTCGGTTTCGTAGGCTCTTTGATACGGCCGGTTGGTGGTGATGGCGTCGAAGGTGTCGGCCACCGCCGTGATGCGAGCCATCAGCGGCGCCTTGTCGCCAATCAGGCCGTCCGGATAGCCACTACCGTTCCAGGCTTCGTGGTGCCAGCGAATCGCCGGGATCATGTCGCGCAGCTGCTCGATCCGGCTCATGATCTCTGCTCCGATCACGGGATGCAGCTTCATCTGCTCGAACTCGTCGTCGGTCAGCACTCCGCCCTTCTTGAGAATTCGATCCTCGATACCGATCTTGCCGACGTCGTGCAGAAGGGCGCCCACCCATACGCGGTGCTGCATGTCGTGGTCGAGACCCAGACGTTTGGCGATCGTGCGACTGTGCGCGGCGACCCGTTCGGAGTGGCCGCGGGTATACGGATCCTTGGCGTCGATCGCGGCGACGAAGGCGCGCATCGAGCCGATGAACAGCTCGCGATTGGCCTGCGCCGCGGTCTGCAGCCGCTCGACATAGCTCTGGATGTGCTGATTCATGCGATTGAAGTCCCGACCGAGCTGGTCGATCTCGAATCCCATGCCGGTGACTTCCACCCGCTTGCCGAAGTTGCCGGCGGCAATCTCGTGAGTGGTGTCGGTGAGCTCCTGTACCGGGCGGCTGATCTGCCGCGAAACCCAGAGTGCCAGCAGTCCCGCCAGGATGATGAGGACCGCCGTCGAGAGCGCGGTCTGAACCGCCATCTGCTGAGCCGCAACGAAGGCCGTGGCCGCCGGCTTCTGTACGACCACTCCCCAGCCCGGCTCGGCGACCGGACTCACCCTGCCCAGCATCTCGAGATCACGTCCGCCCACACGCAGCGGGTACTCCGCCGTCAGATTGAGCGGCATGTTGGTGAAGTCACGCACCAGATCGGCCGCGGCCACCGCGGCGTCCACCTCGGGATTCGAGCCCTCGGACCATAGAACCGTGCCCGCCCGGTCGATCAGGAAGACCCCGACATCGCCCTGAGCCTGCTCACGGAAGAACGCGCCCAGCGAGCCCACTTCGACGACGCCTTCCAGGATCAGGTCGCGTGCCGGACCTACTGCCAGAGCCACGACCGCGACCGGCATCCCGCCGCCGCCCTCGGGCACGAACCGGTAGATCGGCTGGGTCGAGCCCTCGAGTCCTTCGAAGGCTCCCTTTAATGCGGCGACCGTGTCCTCTGAGATCGGCACCGCGAACTGGGGTCCCGAGCCTTGGCGGTTCATCACGCGCACCGCAAGGAAATTGGGATGCGACTCGAGAAACGCGGCGACTCTCTGCTTGAGCCAAGGAGAGGACAACTGCTCCTCGACCCCGCCCGGTCCCTGCACCGATCTCATGGTCTCGCCCAGCTGAGTGAGCTGGTCGCGAGCGGTCGCCAGGGACGAGGACAGCTCGACAGAAAGAAACTGCGCGGACCGCGTCAGATAGCTCTTCTCCTGGGTCTCGAGGATGTCGCGATTCTGACGCACCAGGAGCAGGCTGCTGACCGCCAGCGGAATGATGCCGGCGAGCAGCAGCGTCAGGAACACCAGCGCGCGTAGGGGCAGACGTGAGAGCAGGCTTTTCATTACGATTCCTGGGCGATGCACCAACACCGCCCGTGTCCCACCGGACACGGCTCAAAAGCGGCTGCAGGTGCTCGCTAGGCCGATTCTACGGAACCCGTAAGATAAGACGCAAGTAAGGGCTCCACATCCCGCGGATCGAGACCGTCGACCACCTCGGCGGCCCCGAGCCGAATCGGAAGAACCCAGCTCAGACCCGACTCCCGGGCCTTCTTGTCCCGGCCCATCGCCTCGAGCACCTTCTCGCGATCGAGCTCGGGCAGAGCGACCGGCTCCATGCGCTCCACAAGCGACCGCATGCGATCGGCATCTTGATCGGCCAGGCGTCGACGGCGCGCCAGCTCGACGGCAAACAGCATCCCGTGGCCGACCGCGTCGCCGTGCGCCAGGAGTCCGTGCCCAACCGTGGTTTCGAGCGCATGGCCGAGTGTATGGCCGAGATTCAGCAGCCGCCGCCGGTCGCCTTCGCGCTCGTCTGCGGCGACGATCGCAACCTTGACCGCCACCGCCGCCTCGACCGCCGCGCTCAGGGCCTCGCGCTCCCCCTCGAGAAGCTCGGCCAAGCGCTGCTCGATCAACGCGAAGAGCTTCGCGTCGGCCAGAATCGCCGCCTTCACTACCTCGAACAGCCCTTGCCGGATCTGCTCTCGCGGCAGGGTGGACAGGACCCCGGAGTCCGACACCACGAACCGGGGCTGATGAAACGCTCCAATGGAGTTCTTGGCCTGCGGCAGATTGACGCCGGTCTTGCCGCCGATCGAAGCATCGACCTGAGCCAGCAGGGTCGTCGGCACGTGCGCGTACTCGATACCGCGCAGAAAACAACTGGCCACGAAGCCGCCGACATCGCCGACGCTGCCGCCGCCGAAGGTCACCAGGCGGCTGTCGCGCTTGCCACCGGCCTCGATCATCTCCCGAGTGACCTGCTCCACCGCCGCCAGGCTCTTGCCGTCCTCACCGTCGGCGACTTCGAGCCACACCAGGCTGACCGCCCCTTCGAGAGCCGCGGTGAGTCGCCTACCATGAAGACGGCGCACCGGTGCGGAGGTCACGACGAATACCCGTCGCCCCTTCAGCCAAGAGCCGAGATCCGCCCGCGACCGATCGAAAGCCCCGGGGCCGATCCATAGACGAGTCGAGCCTCGCTCGTGAAAGAGATCCAGCTCCTGGCCCTGATGCATGCGGCTACCCGCGGACCTCGAGGCTCATTCCTGGCCGGGCTCCTTCGCTTCGGCGGAGGGCGCGCGCAGCGCGATCCCCAGCTCTTCGAGCTGCTCGGTGTCCACCGGCGCCGGCGCGGAGGTCATCAGCGACGTCGCCGAAGTCGTCTTCGGGAAGGTAATGACGTCGCGCAGCGATCGCGCACCGGTCATCAACATCACGATCCGATCTAGCCCCAAAGCGATGCCTCCGTGGGGCGGCGCGCCGTAGCTCAGTGCCTCGAGGAGAAAGCCGAACCGCCGGCGGGCCTCCTCGTCACTCATGCCGAGCAGTCCGAAGATGCGCTGCTGAAGCGTGCTGTCGTGAATTCTGATCGAGCCGCCGCCGAGCTCAACGCCGTTCAGCACCACGTCGTACGCCCGCGCCCGCACCGCCCCGGGGTCGGTGTCGAGCAGAGCCACGTCTTCGGGCATCGGCGAGGTGAACGGGTGATGGACACCCGTCCACCGGTCCTCTTTCGAATCGCGCTCGACCAGCGGAAACTCGGTGACCCAGAGAAAGCGGTTCTCGTCGGTCGGAACGAGCTCGAACTCGGCACCCAACTGCACTCGGAGGTCGCCGAGCGCGGCCGCCGCAATCTCCGACTGCGCCGCCACGAGGATGGCGATGCCGCCATCCTCGAGACCCAGAGCGCCGGCGATCGCTTCCAGCTCCCCGTCGGAGAGGACGTTCTTGAGCTGGAACTCGAGCCCGCCGTTTCGATGGCGCAGAGTCAGAACGCCCATCGCACCCCGGGCCCTAGCGGTCTCGACCCAGCCGTCGATCTGCTTGCGGCTGGCAGCGGCGCCGCTCGGGACCGCGAAGCCGCGCACTACCCCGCCGTCGGCAACCGTCCGCTTGAAGGCCCGGAATTCGCTCTCGGCGACGACGGCGGAGACGTCTCCGATCTCGAGATCGAGCCGCAGGTCCGGCCGGTCGGTGCCATAGCGCAGCATGGCTTCTCTGTAGGTGAGTCGCGGAAAGGGCGGCTCGGCTTCGATGCCGACAATCGGGAAGATCCGGGCAAACAGGCCCTCGATCGTCGAGTAGATGTCCTCTTCGGTGATGAATGACATCTCGACATCGACCTGGGTGAATTCGGGCTGACGATCGGCTCTGAGGTCCTCGTCCCGGAAGCAGCGCGCGATCTGCACGTAGCGCTCGAACCCGGAGATCATGAGAATCTGCTTGAAGATCTGCGGCGACTGCGGCAGGGCATAGAACGTTCCCTGGCGCACTCGGCTGGGCACCAGATAGTCGCGGGCTCCTTCCGGAGTCGACCGCGTGAGAATCGGCGTCTCGAGGTGGACGAAACCGTTCTCGTTGAAGTAGTTCAGGATCTCGAGCGTGATCCGGTCACGCAGAATCAGATTTCGCTGGAGGTCCCGACGCCGAAGATCCAGATAGCGGTAGCGCAGCCGGGTTTCCTCGGCCACCTCCTCGACCGGCGTATCGGGCAGAAACGGCAGCGGCTCGGCCCGGGATAGCACCAGCGCTCGGTCCGCGATCACCTCGACTTCGCCGGTCTCCATGTCGGGGTTCACGGCCTCGGGGTCCCGAAGCGCGACCAGCCCCTCGATCTCGACGACCCATTCGAGCCGGACCGGCTCGAGCACGGCCGCCGACTCCGGATGATCCTCCGGACGTACGACTGCCTGGACGACGCCGGAGCCGTCGCGCAGCTGGAGAAAAGTGAGTCCGCCCAGATCGCGTCGCCGATGGACCCATCCCTGGAGCTTCACCCGCTCTCCGGCATGATCCGCCCGCAACCCGCCGGCATGTGTTCGCTTCACTCGTCGCCCTCCGAACCGCCGCTGGTCAACTCACTTGCGAGATCCGACCTGCGCACGAAGCGCTGCTCGCCGGCGCGCAGATCGCGGCACGTTGCACCATCCTCGGCCAGCTCGTCTTCTCCGATAAGCACCACCCAGCGGGCGCCCGAGCGATCGGCTCGCTTGAGCGCCGCCTTCATCCGGTCGCCGCCGAAGTCCACCGTCGCGGCGATGCCTTGCTCGCGGAGCTGGTCGGCGACTTCAAGCGCGGTCACCTTGGGTACCGGGTCGATGGTGATCACCCGAACCGTACTGCGTCCACCGACCCGGTCGCGAAAGGACCCGGGCAGGCTCTCGACCAGCCGATCCTGGCCGATCGCGAAGCCGATCCCGGGCAAATCGGGGCCTCCCAGATCCGAGAGCAGATTGTCGTAGCGGCCACCGCCGACGATCGCGTTCTGAGCGCCCAGGCCTTCGGAGACGATCTCGAAGACTGTTCTCGTGTAGTAGTCGAGGCCCCGCACCAGGCCTGGGTCGACCGTGTGAGGCACCTTCAGCCGGTCGAGACCGGCTCGAAACCCGTCGAAGTGCTCCCGGCTCTCCCGGTTCAGGGAGTCCTCCATCTTCGGCGCCTCCGCCAGAAGCTCGCGCTCAGCCGGAATCTTGGTGTCCAGTATCCGCAGCGGATTACGGGTCAGGCGCTCCCGGCTGTCCTCGCTCAGTCGAGCCTGAAGAGGCCTCAAGTAGTCGACCAGCGCCACCCGATAGCTCTCTCGAGAGGCCTCGTCGCCGACGGTGTGCACGAGGACCGTGAGGTCTTCGAAGTCCAGGGCTTCGAGGAAGTCCACCAGCATCTTGACCACTTCGGCATCGGATGCGGGTCCGGCGTCTCCGAGCAGCTCGGCACCGATCTGACTGAACTGCCGGTAGCGGCCCTTTTGCGGCCGCTCATAGCGGAAATGCGGTCCGATGTAGTAGAGCTTGACCGGCAGGGGCTGGTCGCCCAGCCGGTGATCCACGAACGCCCTCGCCACCGACGCGGTGCTCTCCGGACGCAGCGTCAGACTTCGGCCCTTGCGGTCCTCGAACGAGTACATCTCCTTGCCTACGATGTCGGTGGTCTCGCCCACGCTGCGGACGAAGAGCTCCGTGTGCTCGAGCAGCGGAGTGCGTATCTCGCCGTAGCCGTAGAGGCCGAAAACCCGGCGAGCTGTCTCCTCGACGCGGACCCAGACGCCGGTCTCCGGCGGCAGAAGATCTCTCGTGCCCTTGACGTTAGGCACGAAGCCACTCTTCCTTTCCGTAGGTGCCTTTGAGACCGGCGTAACGCTCCGCGATCGCGCGGATGTTGGCGGACTCCTCGGCGCGCAGCTCACGCGCGGGCTTGGCCGGAATCCCGAGGGCGAGCGTCCCGGCGGGGATCCGACTGCCGGGCGAGACCAGCGCGCCGGCGCCGACCTGGGCGCTGCTCTCGACGGTAGCGCCGTCGAGCACTCGCGCACCGATGCCGATCAGGGCACCGTCGTGGATCACGCATCCATGGAGCACCGCACCGTGTCCGATGACGACGTCATCGCCGATCCGGAGGTCGTGGGTCTTGTGACTGACGTGCAGAATCGCGCTGTCCTGCACGTTGGTCCGCGCGCCGATTCGAATGCTGTGAACGTCTCCGCGGACCACCGCGTTGAACCAGAACGAGCAGTCCTCGCCCACGGTCACGTCGCCGATCACCCAGGCGTTCGGGGCGACGAACACTCCGGGCGCGATCCGAGGTTCCACTCCGCGGTACGGGACGATCGGCATGTTCAGCGTGTCGAGAGGCGGGCGTTCCCCGGCGTCGAAAGTCTAGCAGGGGGTCGGGCGGCACCAAAGCCCACCGGCCTGGCGCGGGTATGCGGCGGGAGGGAATCCGCGCCTGGTCGAGCCGGCCTCAGCCGCTGCTTCTTGGCAGATACCCGCGCAGCGCTCGGACTTCGACGCCGGGACGATCCACCCGTATCTCGATGGTGCGAAAGCCCCGCCCTTCGGCCGTCGACGGCTGGTACGCCAAAAAGTACTTGGATCGCAGATCTTTCTGGATCGCCTCGTAGATCGCATCCAACTCGGGAATGTCCTCGATCAGAAACGCACGACCCCCGGTCTCGTCGGCGAGCCGAACCAACTCGCTCTTACCGCGCCGGGTCATGCCCTTGCGCAGACCGATCGTGTAGATCGTGACTCCACTTCGAAGCGCGAACTCCCGCACCTCGTCGAAGGTGCTACGGCTGCGGCGATCTTCTCCGTCCGACAGCAGCAGCAAAGCGCGCTGCCCGGTGAGCCCCCGGAACGAGTACAGCGAAAACAGCAGGCAATCGTAGAGAGCGGTCCCCCGGCCCGTGCGCAACCCGGCCAGGGCCCCGATCAACGTCGTCAGGTCGTTGGTGAAGGCGGCTGCCATCCGTGGCTGCTCGTCGAAGGTGATCACCGAGGCCCGGTCCTGCGGTCTGACGGCCTGTTCGAGGAACCGCACCGCCGCGTCCTTGACCGGCACGATCCGCTCGGCCATCGACGCCGAGGTATCGATCATCAGACCGACGTGTATGGGCAGATCTTCGAGCCGCTCGAATCTCAAGATCGCCTGCTCGGAGCCGTTCTCGAGCACCTGAAACGCGTCCCGGTCGAGCTCCGCGATCGGCCGGCCGGAATCGTCGAGGACGCTGGCGAAGACCTCTACGAGTCGAACGTCCACCGTCTCCAGGTACTGCGCGCTGTTGACGATGGCCACGGCTTCCGCCGAGTTGCCGTCGTCGAGAAACGCCAGCGCCCGAATCACGGTCAGCGCGTCCCCGTCCAGGAGGACCTCGGCCGAGAACGGCGGCTGGAACAAGGTCGTCACTCGCTGGTCGTTGACAAAGAACTCCACGCGCTCGAGTCGACCGTCGACCGGCGTCTCTACCCGGGCTCGCACCCGAACGCTGGCCCCGACGACCTGAGAGCCGTTGCGAGGCTCGATCAGTCGCACCGCGAAGGCGTAGTCTCCCGCGTTGACCAGCATCTCATCGGTGGCGATCTCGCCGCCCGCGGCGTCGTAGGCCACTGCCCGGACCGAAAGAGTCTCGAGGTCTCCGACCGATAGATCGACGCTGAACGGCGGCCTCGTCTTGGTCATGACCGGCTCGCCCTCTACGAAGAACGCGACCTCGGCGACCTCGCCGCCCTCGATCTGGGCCGAGAAACGAACGTAGCCGCGCTGGAAGTCC
>JBHHWO010000177.1:0-8233 GCA_046756565.1 Thermoanaerobaculia bacterium
GGCCCCATGGCGCTCGCAACGCGACCGTCTCGACTTCTACCACGGGCTGCTAGCGGAGCATCAGCCAGGTGCCGGCCACCAGCGTCGCCATCCCGGCACTCCGGTTGAGATCGAATGGACGAACCGCTGTTCCCAAGAGTCCGAAGTGATCCACGATCGCGCCCACCGTCAGCTGTGCTGTCACCAGAATGGTGATCGTCGTGCCGACTCCGAGCCGGGGAATCGAGTAGTTGATCGCGCTCAAGATGACGACGCCGAGCGTCCCGGCCCCGAGCGCGTACCAGGGTAGGGTCCGCCATTGTCCGATGTTGCCCCCACCCTGCCCGAGCAACAGGAGAGCGGCCAGCAGCGTGCCCCCGACATGAACGATGAACACGCTCGCCATCAGACCCACCCGCTGCCCCATGAAACTGGCGAGCGTCCCTTGCAGCGCCGCCGCGGCGCCTCCGGCGAACGCCACCAGGAGCTTGAGCACCATTGAGAACATCTACACCACCTTTTCGTGCTCGACCCGAGAGGAACACGTCGGCCGTCTCGCCCTGGGCCTGTTTGTGAAGACCGACAAGCTAGCACAGCGGCGAGGCGCCGCCGGTTTGTGGTATTGAAGGGCTCGAATACCGGAGGGGGTCACCGTGGGCTGGGCAGAGCACTTCGTAACACGCTACTCGCAGGCGCGAAGCGGACAGAGCTCGTTCCCGTCCCGCCCAGTGCGGGATCTCACGACCCTCGGGCTCGGTAACGGATTCACCCTCGTCGTCGCCGTCGACTCGGACGGCGGCATCGGGCCACGTGAAAACGACGTCATCAGAGTGAGCGACTATCTCCTGGGCAGATTCGCAATGCGAGTTCCTCTCATGGAGATCCTCTGCTCCGGTGCGCTTCCCCTGGCCGCCTTCGACATGTTGACGGTGCCGATCGAGGGCGGCGGGGACGAGATCATCCGGGGCATCCGGGACGAACTCGAGGAGGCGGGCCTGCCGGCGGACTTCCCGCTTTCCGGTAGCACCGAGGACAACGTGCCGACGACCATGACCGGCGTGGGAACGACGGTCCTGGGGCTGGTTCACGAGGACGACTTCCGCCCGGGAACCTCGAAGGCCGGCGACGTCGTTCTGTGTGCCGGAGTCCCGAAATCGGGGCCGGACGACGAGATCCGCCTCGATGACCAGGAGATAGTGCGGCAGTCACAGATCCAGAAGCTACTCGAGGTCGAGGGCGTTCACGACGCTCTGCCGGTCGGCTCTCGGGGAGTGCTGCAGGAAGCCGAGGAGATGGCGCGCTCGGCGGGGCTCGCCTTCGTCGCGCTCGAAGGGATCGCGATCAATCTGGTGAAGTCGGCCGGCCCTTCCACGTGCGCCCTCCTGTCGTTGGCCTCGGCCGACGCCGAGTCGGTTGCCGGCGCGGTTCCCGTACCAATGACCACCCTGGGCTGGCTCGTTGGGCAGTAGCGCAACGGCTGACCGGCTGAGGACGCTCGCGTGACGACCTTCGAACAGCGCATCCACGGTTGCCTGGTAGGAGTCGCCGCCGGCGACGCCATGGGGATGCCGACCTCGCTCATGAGCCCGAGCTCGATCGAGGAGACCTTCGGCAGGCCCGTCGAGGACTTCCTGCCGGCTCCGGAAGGCCACGTCATCCACGATGGCATGGTGGCAGGGCAGATCACGGATGACACCCAGCAGACCCTGCTTCTTGCGGACTCGCTGATCGCAAAAGGCCGGGTCGACTCCCGAGACATCGCCGATCGCCTGCTCAAATGGGCCGAGGGCATGGGGGCGTTCGACTCGATGATGGTCGGTCCCAGCTCCCTGCGCGCCCTGTACGCGATTCGCTCGGGCGCTCCGATCGAGAAATCCGGCGTCACCGGGGACACCAACGGCGCCACCATGCGAATCGCTCCGATCGGCATCTACGGAAACGGCGACCTCGAGAAGACGGTGGACGCGGTGGCCGACGCGTGCATGCCCACGCACTACACCAACATCGCGATCGCCGGAGCCAGCGCCGTGGCCACGATCATCGGGTGCGGCATCCAGGGCACAAGCGACCTCGATGAGCTCCTCGGGTACGCCATGCAGGCGGTGGACCTCGGCATGACCAAAGGCACCAACTGGTTCGGTGCGTCGATCAAGAGCCGGACCGCCCTCGCCTTAGATATCGCCGGCCGGTCCAACGACCGAGACGTAGTCTTAGCGGATCTCTACCAGACCATCGGCGCCGGAGTCGCGACGACCGAGACCGTTCCGGTCTGCCTCGGGATGCTCAAGTTCGCCGACGGGCGACCGATCGAGGCCATCCGCATGGCGACCAACCTGGGCGGCGACTGCGACACCACCGCGAGCATCGTCGGCGGGATGTGCGGCGCGATCGCGGGCGTCGGCGCCTTCCCCGGCGAATGGATCGAAACCTTGGAAGAGATCAACGATCTTCGGCTGGCGGAATATGCCGGCAAGCTGGCCGAGGTTACGCGGCTGGGCGACTAGCGGTTCGCCGGCAGGCACGACTCAGGGGCTACGGCGCCCGCAATCACGCTCGAGTGCCTGCTCGCTCATTTCTTCTTCTCCTCCGGCCCTCGCGCAACGGTTGAGCCAGCGCATTCGGCCGGCGGGCGCATTCGGATTCGCCGCGGCGACCACCTCGCTTCGAACCGTCCGCTGGAATCGCTCACGAGCTCTCGACCTTCGTTACGACTGAAACATGGCGATCTGCGAATGCGTAGGATGAGTATCGCCTCGACAAGACGACCAGAACGAAGAGGACTCACGGAGGGTCTGAAATGACGAACACACGAACCGAAGAACCGAGACCGAGAAAACCGCTCCGGCTGTGGCCGGGCGTTGTACTCGCGGTGCTCCTGTTTCTGGTCTGGTACGTCCTTCCGATCGTCGTACCGGGAACCGCGGCCGGCATGACCGCCGCGTTCGGCGGCGCCGCCGGCGGGCTCCTGATTCTGTTGTGGTGGCTCTTCTTCAGCCGGGCCCGCTGGGTCGAGCGCCTGGTCGCCGTCGGCTTGGTCGTCCTCGGGCTGCTCGCGACTCCCAGTATCCTCCATGTCTCGGTCGCGAGGGCCGGCATGGGTGTACTGTTCTACTTCTACGCCCTCCCGGTGCTGGGTCTCGCTCTCGTGGTTTGGGCTGTCGTCACTCGCCGTCTAACGGACAAGACGCGGATGACGACGATGGTCGCGACCGTACTGCTGGCCTGCGGAGCTTTTGCGCTCCTCCGCTCCGAGGGAACCTTTGGATCCAGCACGGACTTCGCCTGGAGGTGGTCGCAGACCGCCGAAGAGCGCCTGCTGGCCCAGGGTAGCGACGAGCCGCCCGGTGCCGCGCCCACTCCGGTGGTCGTCGATGAGCCGATGGAGATGGAGATGGAGACAATACCGGATGCACAGGAAACGGCGGAGGCGGAAGAGGCAGCCGATATGGCGGACGCCCCCGAGCCGGTGGTCGCGATGGCCGACTGGCCCGGGTTTCGGGGCCCGGACCGCGACGGCGTGGTCCACGGCGTACGCATCGAATCCGACTGGTCGACGTCATCGCCGGTCGAGCTCTGGCGACGGCCGATCGGTCCCGGCTGGTCGTCCTTCGCAGTAGACGGCGACCTCATCTACACCCAGGAGCAGCGAGGAGAGGAAGAGATCGTCGCCTGCTACAACGCCACCACAGGCGAGCCCGTCTGGTGGCATCGCGACGAAGCCCGGTTCTGGGAGTCGCAGGGCGGCGCCGGCCCGCGGGGTACGCCGACGCTCGCCAACGGCCGCGTCTATGCGTTCGGCGCGACCGGAATCCTGAACGCCCTCGACGCGAACACTGGCGCGGTTGTCTGGTCACACAATGTTGCTGCCGAGGCCGATGTCGAGGTTCCATACTGGGGCTTCTCGAGCTCGCCATTGGTGATCGGCGAGCGCGTGATTGTCGCTGCAGCCGGCAAGCTCGCCGCCTACGACCTCGCATCGGGCGAGCCGAGCTGGTACGGCCCGGAAGGGGGCGACGGCTACAGCTCGCCCCATCTCGCGACGATCTACGGTGTCGCGCAAGTCGTGCAGATGGGCTCGGTCGGCGCGGTCGCCGTCGCGCCGGCCGACGGAGCGGTACTCTGGGAACACGAGTGGAAAGGCTATCCGATCGTCCAGCCGGCCCTGACCGGAGACGGCGACCTCGTGATCAGCGCCAACGAAAGCGCGGGCCTTCGCCGCATCGCCGTGGCGCGGGCATCGGGCGAGTGGACGGTAGAGGAACGCTGGACCTCACTCGGCCTGAAGCCCTACTTCAATGACTTTGTCGTTCACGAGGGCCACGCCTACGGCTTCGACGGCAGCCGCCTGGCGTCGATCAATCTCGAAGACGGCCGGCGCGTGTGGAAGGGTGGCCGCTACGGCCAGGGACAGCTCGTCCTGTTGGCCGAGCAGGACCTGCTGCTGGTGGTATCAGAGAAGGGCGAGCTGGCGCTGGTCTCGGCGACTCCCGACAGGTTCACCGAGCTCGCTCGCTTCCGCGCGCTCGAAGGCAAGACGTGGAACCACCCGGTGCTGGTCGACGATCTGCTCCTGGTCCGCAACGACCGGGAGATGGCCGCCTTCCGGCTGCCGGCGAGCGGTTGAGCGATCCCGAACGAGTAGAACTCCCAAGCCTTCTCCGCGGTAGCCGCGGTAGCCGCCGCAGCGGTGGCCACGGGTCCGGCGGTTCGGATTCCCGACGTTGCCTCGCGGTCGTGGCCCACTACGGACAAGCGTCGCCCGCAGCAAAGACGGCGGTCCATCGAGGACCTCCGGCATTGGCCGACGCCCCCGAGGGGACCACCTCCACCGCGATCTCGTCTCCCGCCGCGAGGTCGATGCAGCTCGTGGCGTCCACGCAGCTGGTGCTCGCGCCGCTGATCGAACAGGCCATGGTCTGAGCCACGCCGTTCTTGAACACCGTGAACGACCAGCTGCCCGTGGGTGGAGCCGCGGTGATCGCCCCCGAGAAGGCCGTAAGCGTTCCGGCTGCTCCGACCCTGGACTTGACTTCCGCATACGCGGTGCTCCTGAAGCCGTGGAACATGCCGTAGTAGTTGGTCGTGGCCATCCCTTGAAAGTTCCCCCAACCACCGCCGACCAGAGACTCCCCGCTCGCGCCACCGCCACCGGGATCACAACTGCAGGCGACGTTCCAGAGAGCGACTGCCACCAAAGTCGCCAAGACCAACGGTGGTCCGAGCCGCCAACGGGCCTTGACCTTCACTCCGGGCATAGCGACCTCCAGTTTGAATCGTCGAGAATCATAGCTCCGCCAGGAGCCGATCCAACTCGCTCACCAGAGCTTCGAGGCGCCGAGCCGCGAACTCGAAGCTCGCCGGATCGGCCGGATCGACCCCCGAGAGGCGCAGCAGCTCGATCGGATTCCGACTGCTGCCCGCCTCGAGAAACGCCAGATAGTTCCGGCGGCCGACCTCCTCCGCTGTCGAGAGCTGGTCGAGAAAGCCCGCGGCGGCAACGAACGAAACCCCGTACTGGAGCATGTAGAACGGCGCCACGAAGTAGTGCCGGGTTTCGATCCAGCCGTGCGCATCCCAGGACTCGAGCTCGACGGCGTCGCCGTAGTAGGCCTCGAGCGTCGAGGTGTAGAGGCCGTCGATCAGATCCGCCGTCAACGCCTCGCCCCGCGCCGCGGCTCGGTACACTTCGAGCTCGAACTCGGCGGCGAGGACCGTTCGATAGTAGGTCCGCGTCAGCTCCTGAACGGCGAGATCGAGCTCTGCGATCCGGGCATCCTTCGCACGCTGGCGGCTCGTGAGACTGTCGAGAAAGAGGCCCTCGTTGGTTAGAGCCGCTGTCTCCGCCACCAGTGGGCCGAAGCGTGTGTAGACGAACGGTTGACTCCGAGTCGCCACCAGGCTGTGCATCTCGTGGCCGGTCTCGTGAGCGGCGCTCAGCGCGTCGCGAAAGCTGCCGCCCCAGTTGAGCAGGATCCACGGGTGGTCCCCGTAGACCCGGTAGGCTGCGGGCGTGGCGCGCTTGCCCTCGCGCTCGTAGACATCCACCCAGCCTTCCGCGAACGGTCGGGCGATCATGCGCTGGTACTCCTGCCCCAACACCGCCGTCGACTCGATGATCTGACGAGTGACGACATCGTAGTCGTACTTGCCGCCGTCCAGCTTCAACGGCACGAACCGATCGTGCGCGCCGTAGGAGGCAAGCCCCAGTGCCTTCTTGCGGATCCGATGATACCGGCGCAGCGAGCCGTTACCGGCGCGCGCGCTCGAGATCAGCCCATCGATGGTCTCGGGCGGCAATCTCCACCGCCCGCCAGCCATAGCGATCACGTCGCCCGGCTCGGTCACTCCGGCCCTCAGCAGCTGGCGCTTCACTACCCCTTCCAGCAGAGCGGCGAAGGTCGCGGAGCGGTCCCCGATAGCCTCGTACCAGGCCCGCGCGACGGCTTTTCGGTCCTCCGCGCTTGCGAGCGTCGCGAAGCGCGATCGGGTGCCGGCGCGCGTCAGTCGAACGCTCTCTCCCGACGACAGCGTCACTTCCGGCGAGGGCGCCTCGGCGGCGGTCAGAATGGCGTGCAACCGCAACAGCGTCCGCGCGAGCACCTCATCGAAGTCGCCTCGGTCGCCTTGATCGAGCGCGTCCGATCCGCCGCGCAACCGCTCCAGCCGGGCGCGGTACACCGCTAGCTTGGCGCTCTCGTCGAGCCAGCCGTCGAGGAGTTGCTGATCGATCGCCCGTACCTGGCCCTCGAACCAGTCCGACGCACGGCGCCAGGCCGTATCGACGCCGTCGAGCACCGCCTGGGGGGCGATCGCTTCGGAGTCGCGGCGATCGGCATCCAGCCGTAGCCGGACATAACCCTCGACGGAAAAGGCCCGGTCGTAGACCTCCTCCCACAGCTCCAGAGCCTCCAGCAGGCGTCCTGAGCCTCCGGCAATTCCCCCTTCGAGCCCTGCAAAGCGCTCGATCACGCCATGAAGCGCGTCGACGTCGGTCTGCCAGTCGTCCCAGTTGGCGTAGATCCCGGATAGATCCCAACGATGGGAGGCAGCGCCGCCGGAAGAGCGCACTTCGCCGGGCTCGTCGGCTCGAACAGCGAACTCACCAACGAGAGCGGTCAGGACCACCACGTCGAGGATCGCGAGCACCGTTCTCCGGAACGCCTTCAAGCCACGAGCATAGACCACCTCTACTCAGCCGGGCGCACGGCTGCAGCCGGACGGGAGGCAAGCCGGAGGCTCGATGTCGGAAGAGCGACTCCCTACCGGGCGATCAGCAACGTCACGCGATGCGGCTCGGTGGGCGCGTGACGGGTGGGCCCGCGATGCACGAGGACGTCTTGCTTGCCGTCTTTGTTGAGGTCCACCAACCGGGTGTTTCGCTCGTCTGAGGGCAGGGCGACCGCCACCTTCTTGGGCTGCCGCGCGAAGAGACCCGGCCCGGGCACCCCGAGAAAGACGTGCAGTTCTTGCGGGCTCTCGCCCACAAGCAGGTCCGAGCGTCCGTCGCCGTTCACATCCCCCATCAGCACCGGCGGAAAGAACACGTTGCCCAGCCCGGCGAAGGGGGCAAAGCGCCGGATCTTCCTCCTGAAAGTGGGTTTCTCGGGGTAGGTGCTGTCTTCCATGCGGTAGAGCTCGAGATTGATCGGGACGGAATTGCCGACGAGCGCGCGGGCTATCCCGCCGAGCCCGACAGTGACTTCTCTGAACAAGCTCTCGACTCGACCGTCACCATCGAGATCCTCGAACCGCTGGACCGAGTATCCCCAGGGCTGCATGGCTCCGCCCTTTCCTCGCGGTCGGATCACCGTGCCGACTTGCGGCGCGAACACGGTACCGCCGGGTGCATCGGCGCCAGCGGCGCCAGCGGCGGCAGCCGTGCCGAAATGCACCTCGTAGACGCTACGCTGTTTCGTAGCGCTACGGCCCGAGAGCGTCAGGGTCACCAGGTCGGCGACGCCGTCGCCGTTCAGGTCGCGCAACGAGTGCAGCACTGTCCCCTTGGTCTTCTTTCCGAACCCAAAGAGGAGCGAGAACAGGCCTTGGCCTCTGAATTCAAACGCGTGCGAGTAGACGCCCTCGGAATCGAATGGCACGTCGGGAACGAAGGTCTTGGCCACCGGGGCGAACAGCCCATTCTCGGCCTGGCGATACACATCGAAGTGGTCCTCGTTCCAGAACACCAGGTCGCTTCGACCGTCCTGGTCGTAGTCCATCTCGTGGACACGGCTCAGATACAAGGGCAGAGTCGAGG
>JBHHWO010000178.1:0-8134 GCA_046756565.1 Thermoanaerobaculia bacterium
GGCCATTCCACCGCCCAAGACTCCCCGGCGCGGAAAAGGAAATTCCTACCCTGCCCCCCCCAACTCGACTACGCTCAGCCACTTCGATGGTCTCAATGCCGGCGGCGAGTGGGTGCTCAATCTCCAGGACCAGGCCACCGGAACGACCGGTATCCTCGAGGAGTGGTGTCTCATCGGCACCGCTTGCGACGGCTCGGTCACCAACAGAATCTTCGGCCTCCCTCCCACATCCGAGACAATCCAAGACTGTGGCACTCTCGCCGTAGGTCCGCATGTCTGGGTGCACGAAACCTCGGACCTCACTCTGCGCGCCGCGACCGGAGTCGCGTTCAACAACGGCGTCTCGATCCTCGGCGACCTGACCGTGGAGATCGACCCCTCGCTGGCTCCGCCGTAGGCGGAAACCATTCCGTCTCTGGGTTCGGCATCCGATGCCTCCCTCTTCCTTTCAGCACAAGCCCGGTGAAAGCCGCCCTGATAACCTCTCGGGCCACTATCCATTCTCTGAGAGGAGACCCATGCGAGCCTGGCACCGGATGCTGGCACCGTCCCTTGCAGCACTGTCGGCGATCTTGGCTGCCCCAAGCGCCTACGCCCAGAACGTCCTGGTCACCCAACTCAACTGGGAGCCGACGTTCGTCGCCCAACGCCTGACCGATCTCACCCCGGGTAGCGGCGACAGCCTCGACTACACGGGTCTCCCTTACCCGAGCATGGCGGTCTACGACGATGCTCTCTATTTTCACGGCACGGACGGTCAGAGCGGCGCCGAGCTCTGGCGCTTCGATGGCGAAGACATCACCCGGGTCGAGGACATTTTCCCGGGACCCGAGGGCTCGTTCCCGGGGCACTTCGCGGTCTACGACGGTTCGCTCTACTTCACCGCGAGAGCGCCCACCTCCGGCCTCGAGCTGATGCGCTACGACGGCACGGCCGTCACGCTCGCCGCCGACATCGCCACGGGCTCGCGCTCGGGCGCTCCGACCGGAAAGGAAGCTCACGGCGGCAAGCTCTACTTCGTCGCCAACGACGGCTTGCGAGGCGCCGAGCTCTGGCAGTTCGACGGCAGCGCCGCGACGATCGTCCGGGACCTCCACCCGGGCCCGATCGGGGCGTTCGAGACCGGCACATTGACCTCTTCCTACCACCGGTGCTGCGCGTCTTACGGCGACCGCCTCTTCTTCTACGCCGATCGCGGGGACGGCGCCGGCGAGGAGCCGCACGTGCTCCATGGCGAGACTCTGGCTCGGATCGCGAACATCGCTCCGGGTGCAGCCGGCAGCTCGCCATCAGGTCAGAAACCGCTCGACACGGCAGAGTTGAACGGCACACTGTACTTCCCGGCGCAGGACACCGCCGGGCACCTGCTCTGGCGCTACGACGGCGCAACGGTCTCGTTGGCCGCAGACCCTGAAGCAGGAACGAACTACCTGATTCCCCGAGACCTGACCGTGTTCAAGAACGCCTTGTTCTTCGCAGCCGCCACCGGCTCTGGAGGTTCCGAGCTCATGCGCTTCACCGAAGCCGACGGCGTCACCGTGGCCGCCGAACAGGCCGGCCAGCCGTCGTACAACCCCGGTCGCATGGCGGTGGTGACCCCGGACCGCACCTCCGGAGAGCACGACCCCGACCCCCAACCCTGGCTCTTCTTCGCGGGCACCTGCTGCGATACCGATCCCGGCCCGTTGTACAACGTCGACCGTGAGCTGTTCGCCTACGACGGGACGAGAGCGCGAATGGCAGCCAACATCAACCAGCGTCAGACGGATGTGACGGCCTGGCCCTCGGTCATGAAAGGTCAATCCAATCCCCGCAAGCTCACCGCCTGGGGAGACTGGGTCTACTTCTACGCCCAAACCGTCGAGCACGGCTACGAGCTGTGGCGCGCGAAACCGGCCAGGAAAATGAACGTCTACATCGCCATCGGCCTGCTGGCCGATCGATGGTGGGAGTGGCCCATCGACTGGATCGAACAACCGGTCGTGATGGCGGTCTACGCCGTGACGTCAGAGCGTTCACGCCGGCTGGTCTACCGGAAAGTGCTCAAGTCCGGACGACTGGATCTCACCGGCGACGGGACGACCCTCGGACTCCAACTGGACCCTTCACGTCTTGCCCAGAGCTTCGCCCTCTCTACTCTCCTCTTCAGTGCCAGGGACGGCAAGCTCCTGAGCCAGGGCATCGCCGCGTACGGTGCGAAGACCGCGGCGGAGGGCAGGAGGCTGGAGGCCGCGGCGGCCAAGAGTTTGGAACGGCTCGACCTGCGAAGGGTCCGCAGCGATAAGGTGACCCGCGGCATAGCCTCCGAGATTGCCCGACGACCGAAGAACAAGCGCGGGTCCCGGCAGCAGCCACCACTCTCAGCGACCGACAGTAAGAGCACCGACCCGGAGTAAGAATAGAGAAACAACTGGCCCCCACCTCCCGAGAGAAGCTCGGGCCGGAACGGGCTCCACCGCGATAAGTGGCTGTCACCTCTATCTATCGCTGTCACCTCTATCTATCTGTCACCTCTATCTATCTGCTGCTACAACCCTGAGACAGGCGGACTCTCGGGATGAATCTCGGCACCGACATCTGATAGCTCGCGTACGCGCGACCGAAGCGCTCGAGGAGCTCCCGCTCTTCCAGCACCGTGATCAGAAAGATGGTGGGGACAAAGAGAACCGCAAGAACGAATACCGCGAGGTAGTTGGTCACCAGCGCGACGGCGAACAGGCCGAGGGTCCAGCTGACATAGCGGGGGTGTCGCATCCGCCCGTAGATGCCATCTCGCAGCAGAGTGCTCTCGCCGGTGGCCGGCATGACCTCGGGAATCCCGACGAGAGTTCCGAGAGTCAAGTGCTTCCAGCAGAGAATCTCGATTGTCGCTGCCACGCAGTACAGCAGCGCTCCGGTCAGGACCCCGCCGACGTGCGTCCCGAACTCGAGCCGGAGGAGAGGCTCTTGGACGAGGAACATGACCAGCCACGATCCGAGGGTCAGGACGATCACCACCGCGTACGTGACTGCGGGCCCCACCTTTCGCCAGTGAGATATGAACCCGTGGATCACCAGCCAGGTCGCGATAGCTCCGGGGAAGCTGACGACGACGATGAGCGCCAGCCAGTATCGGACTAATTCCATCGACGGCCTCCTAATCGCATTTTGAACATTCGAGATATTCAGTATATACTGAATATCATGATAGAAGGTTCTCGGTGAAAGACAACCCCGCGCTCGAGGATTTCCTCGAGCAGATGGGCGACTTCTTCGACCAGCTCGGGGTATCCAGGATCGCCGGCCGACTCTTCGCTGTGCTGCTCGTCTGCGAGCCACCCGAGATAAGCGCGCGCGACCTGTCCCAGGCCGTGCGCGCCAGCGCCGCTTCGGTCAACACTCAGCTTCGACTCCTTGTCGGACTGGGACTCGTAGGCCGACAGGGGCGAGTTGGCAGCCGCCAGTACCTCTATCGGATCCAGCCGGGGGCCTGGTCCGGCTTGCTGACCTCCCGCCTGCGGATGGTGTCGAGGTTCCGGGAGCTGGCGGAGCTCGGTCTGGAGAGCGTCGGCGAGGTCCCGAGCCAGAGGAACCGCCTGAGTGCCATGCGTGACTTTTACGCCTTTTTCGAACGCGAGGTGGAAGCTGTGATCACGAGGTACCTCGAGCAGCAGGACGACTCAGAGAAGAGATGAACGAAAGGGAGAGAGCATGCAAGAGAACACAGGGAGCGGCTTGGACTGGAAGCTCGTTTTGGCTGTGACACCGCTCGGCCTGGTGTTCGCCGCGCTGACCATCACGGGAACGCTCGACGGTGTCAGGGCCACGCAGTGGACCGCTCTTGGTCTGCTCGCGGTTGTGGGTGGGATCATCGGCCTGCGCGCACCGAGACGGCCGTTTCGGCACGGGCTGGCGGCCGGCTTTCTGGCCGCGCTGGTCGCGATCGAAGCCCAGGCGCTGTTCCTCCCTATCTACTTCGCGAACAACCCACAGTGGGCCGACCTGGAGATGCCGTTCGGTTGGTCGCCACGACTCGCAACGGCGGTTCTGGGTCCCCTGAACACGATCTTGCCTGCCGTGATCGTCGGAGCCCTGGCCTGGGGGTTCTCGAGAGCATCGCGAAGGCGAGGGCTCGGTTCCTGAGTAAGTCACGGGGAGTGTCGGGAGAGGTCGAGCCGAGCGCGAGGCTCGAACTCGGGCTGATCGCCGCTGGCGCGGCGGTGTTCGCGGTGATCCTCTTGTTCCCGCCTTCGCGAGGACGGACGCTGGTCGCATTGCTCCTGCCCATGGCCACCTTGGCGGGCGTCTCGGTGCGGTGGTTCAGGAGCGACTCGCCGAGTCGGCGCACGAAGACGATCAGCCTGGGCCTGGCTGTCGCCGCCGCCTTGTTTCTGATTTTTGGTTCGACCTTTCCGGCGGTGATCTTCGCAGTTCTGTGGGGCCTGCCGGCCTCCATGGCCCTGGCTCTGCTGGCTTTGTCTCTTACCAAGGGGCGGGCGGTCGGAACGACGCGCCTTGCCGTAGGCGGGGTGTTTTTGGCTTCGCTCGTACCCTGGCCGTTCCTGAGAGCCGACGGAGCTTCGGGCCAGATGATGCCCAATTTCCTTTGGGTGTGGGATGCACCCACGGGTGTCGTGCCGGAAGAACATGATGCCCCGGGCACGTTGGCAGTGGCGGTTCCGACGGTTGTGACGGTGGGTGACTGGCCGGAGTTTCGGGGCCCACAGCGCGACGGCGTCGTTCCGGGCGAGGTGGTGGCTGGGCTCGACCTCGAGTGGGGAGCCCGGCCGCCCGCCGAGTCCTGGCGACGAGCCATTGGCCGGGGTTGGTCGTCCTTTGCGGTCGTCGGCGATCTGGCATGTACACAGGATCAGGTCGGTGAGTTGGAGCGCGTCGTCTGTCTCGATGCGCCCACCGGGCGGACGGTATGGGTTCACTCGGAGGAGACCCGGTTCGAGGAAATAGCCGGGGGGGCGGGACCGCGTGCGACACCGCTGATTCATGACGGGCGGCTCTATGCGCTCGGGGCCACTGGCAGGCTCAACTGTCTCGCAGCGCAGACCGGCAAGCGCATCTGGTCGGCCGACATCTCGGGAGGCGACGGCGCGGCGCCGGAATGGGGATTCGCGAGCTCACCCTTGATCCACGATGAGTTGGTGTACGTGAGCCCGGCCGGGGCCAACGGAATACGAATGCTGGCACTCGACAGGCGCTCCGGGGAACGCGTCTGGCAGGGAGTAGGTGAGTACCAGGGCTACAGCTCGGCGCAGCTCGCCGTTCTCGGCGGCACGCCGCAGTTGTTGCTCTTCGATGGCGGTGGTCTCGTCAGCTACGAGCCGCGAACGGGTGAAGAGCTGTGGAGCTACGATTGGTCGTCAGAGCCGCCGCGAGTCGCGCAACCCCATGTTGCCACGGGCGATACGGTGATCATCGGCATGGGATACGGCCGCGGGACGAGGAGCCTGCACGTGAGCAGGCGTCACGAGAGCTGGTTCGTGAAGGAACGGTGGGCAACCTCCCGATTCAAACCGAAGTTCAACGACTTCGTGATCCGAGCCGGACACATCTTCGGTCTGGACGAGGGCATTCTCGTGTGCATTGACGCGCTCAGCGGAGAGCGCTTGTGGAAAGGCGGCCGGTACGGGTATGGCCAACTGCTGCTCTTGGGTGAGGTCCTCCTGATCGTCACCGAGTCGGGCGATCTGGTTCTGGTGGAGGCCTCGACGTCGGGGCACAACGAGCTGGCGCGAATCCAGGCACTGACCGGGAAGACCTGGGCTCACCCCGCCCTCGCTCGAGGCCGGCTCTTCGTACGTAACGGCAACGAAACGGCCTCCTACGATCTCGGAGTCGGAGCCGGGCCATGACCAAGACGGGCGCGGCGCGAGTGTGTTCAATCGGCTCTTCTGCACCGAGACATGTGCGGGCCGGCGAATCAAAACCCCTTGCCCAAGGTGACCAGCCGGTCGCGAGGAGAACCGGCGCCGCCGCCACCGCAGCCGCCTAGATCGCACGAGCGCATCCGGCGCAGCGTCAGCGCGCCCGTGGGGCAAGCTTCGGCGCAACGCTCGGCGACATCGCGCAAACCATCCGACAGCGGCTGTTCGAAGGGCACTCCCATCGCGACCTGGAAGCCACGCCCTATGAGGGCGACGCCCAGCGGCTCGGTCGCCTCCTTGGCGATGCGAACGCAGGCGTCACAGAGGATGCACTTGCCCGGTTCATAGACGATCTCGGGGTGGGAGTCGTCACGCTCGAGACGCCGCCTGACTCCCAGGTAGCGCGTGGGGTCGGCTCCGTACTCGGTCGCGTACTGGCGCACGCTGCAGCCGGCGGCAGCAGTGCAGCCGCAGCTCATGCATCGGCGGGCTTCCTCGATCGCCGTCTCGGCCGAGAGCCCCGCGTCGATTTCCGCGAATGAATCCAGCCGTTCGCCGGGGAGGAGCTCCGGCGTCCGGATCTGGGGCTGGCGCTCGATGTCGCGGAAGACCTCGGCAAGCTCCTCGTCGTCGATCGGTTGAAATACGGAGTTGAACTGCTCGCTCAGGCCGATGATGGGCTCGCCTTCCAGAAGCTGTCCGATGGAAGCCGCCGCCAGCCGGCCTGCGGCCACGGCGCGTACCGCCAGATCCGCTCCCAGAACCGCGTCACCGCCGGCAAAGACCCGCGGCGTGCTGGTCTCGAGGGTGCGGGGGTCGGCTTTGATGCCCCAGCCGGAGGTTTCGATCCCCTCGCTGGCGGCTAGATCCGTGGCTACGCTCTGCCCCACCGCCGCAACCACGGAGTCACATGGGTAGCGCACTTCGGAACCCGGAATCGGCACCGGCCGACGCCGCCCGGAGTCGTCCGGCTCGCCCAGTTCCATCTCCTGGCAGACGAGCACGATCTCTCCTGTCGACGACCTCTCCACTTTCGCCGGAGCCACCAGGAAATCGATCTCGACCCCCTCCTCGCGAGCGCCGTCGACCTCCTCGCGCAGACACGGCATCTCGCGCTCGGTTCGGCGGTAGACCACCTTGACCTCGGAACCCACGCGCCGCGCCGAGCGCGCCGCGTCCATCGCCGTGTTGCCACCGCCGACGATCACCACCCGGTGCCCGAGCTCCGGCACCTCGTCTTTGGCAACCGCGGCCAGTAGATCCACCGCATCGAGCGCCAGCTCATCGCCCTCGCAGCGGAGCTTCATCGAGCCTTGTGCGCCAATCGCGACGAATACCGCGTCGTGCTGATCGAGAAGATCGGCAAGGTGGAAGTCGTTCCCCCAACTCTTGCCCATCCGGAAGTCAGCACCCAGATCGCGCACGACCTCGATCTCGCGATCGAGGGGCTCCTTGGGCAGGCGGTATGCCGGTATGCCGTAGCGGAGCATGCCTCCGGCGCGAGCGTGGGCATCGTAGAGGGTCACGCCGTGCCCCCCTCGCAGCAGGTAGTAGGCAGCCGCCAGGCCCGCCGGCCCGGCGCCGATGATTCCGACGGAACTCCCACTGGCAGGTGCACGATCGCCACCGGCCGGCAACCGCGGTCCCCCTTGCCGGTCGGCCACCCAGCGGTGAAGCTTGCCGATCGCCAGTCCGTCGTCGTGGTGCATCCTGCGGCAATGCTGTTCGCACAGTCGCGGGCACACGCGCCCGAGCGAGCCCGCAAGCGGCAACCGCTGCCACAACACCTCGATCGACTCGGCCGGATCGCCTGCGGCGAGGGGGTAAAGGAAACCGGGAATGTCGAGGCCGGCCGGGCACTGGGCGGCGCAAGGTGCGATGCAGTCGCCGGCGTGATCGGAGAGCAAAAGCTCGAGCGCCATGCGACGGGACGTACGCACGTCCTCGCTGTCGGTCGTGATCTCCATGCCGTCGGCGACCGGCATCGCGCACGACGGTGACAACTCGCGCCGGCCCTCGATCTGTACGCAGCAGAGAAAGCACGAAGCCGCCGGCTCGAGACCGTCCACGTGACACAAGGTCGGGATCCGGATACCAGCCTGCCGCGCCGCATCGAGCACGGTGCTGCCCTGCTCCACCTCTACGGTCTTCCCGTTCAGCGTTACCTTGATCATCTAGTTCACCTCGACCGCATCGTCTTCACAGGCATCCAGACACGCCCCACCGCCAGGTGGTCTTCACCATCCCCAAGCGGTTGAGGGTTTTCTTCCGCTACG
>JBHHWO010000179.1:0-8044 GCA_046756565.1 Thermoanaerobaculia bacterium
GGGATCCTTCGCTGCGCTCAGGATGACTATGGAGCCCCTACTTCCTATCCGGGATCAAAAAACTCTCCAGAGCCGGCAGCAGCAGAATCGCGCCCAGCATGTTCACCAGGAACATGAAGGTGAGCAGGATCCCCATGTCCGCCTGGAACTTGAGCGGCGAGAAGATCCAGGTCGCTACACCAACTGCCAGGGTGATCCCGGTGAAGAGCACGCCGTTCCCCGCCACGCTCAGCGTCAGGAGGTAGGCCTCGGGCAGGGAGTGATCGTGCGCCCGGACGCTCTTCAAACGGCTGTAGATGTAGATGCCGTAGTCGACGCCGATGCCGACTCCCAGGGCGACCACCGGAAGCGTCGACACCTTGAGACCGATCTCGAGGATGGTCATGAGGGCGTAGGCGAGGAGCGATACGAGCCCGAGCGGCAGAACCACGCACAGCGTCCCGCGCAGCGAGCGGAAGCCCAGCAGGCAGAGCACGATGATCGCCGCGAAGACGTAGATCAGCATCGGGAACTGAGCCGCCGAGACCGCCTCGTTGGTCGCCGCCATCACGCCCACGTTGCCGGTGGCGAGCCGGAACTGAACGTCCTCCGAGCCGAACTCGTCATTGAAGGCCTTCACCTCGGCCACGATCTGCTCGATCGTTTCGGCCTTGTGGTCGGTGGTGAACATCATCACCGGCATGACGCTGCAGTCCTCGTTGAGCAGCCCCGTGCTGGTCGGGATGTAGGCGATCGACTGGACCAATACTGACTGATTCCTCGACAGCACTCTCCACTTGAGCCCGCCTTCGTTCCAGCCGGCGTTGATGACCCGCGCGATACCCGGAAGGCCCACGACCGACTGCACGCCGGGCACGTTTCGCATGTGCCACTCGAAGCTGTCGATCGTGTTCATGATCTCGTACTCGACGCAGCCCTCCTCCTTGGTCTCGACGATGGCCGTGAGGATGTCGACGCCGATCGAGAACTTGTCGGTGATGATCTCGCTGTCGACGTTGTAGCGAGAATCCGAACGCAGCTCCGGCACGCCTCGGTGGAGGTCTCCGATCTTGATGTCGCGCGCTTTCCAGGCGCCAAAGATCGTCAGTACGACGGCGATCGCGACCACCACGGTCGCCGGCTTGCGCTCGGCCACCTTGGCGACCACCCGCCAGAGGCCCGCGGTGTGGGTCATGCGCTCGTACAACCTTCGCCGGTACTTGGCCGTGACCTTGAGATACGACACCACCACCGGCAGCAGGACGAGGTTGGTCAGGATGATGGTCGCGACTCCGAGACTGGCGGTGATCGCCATCTCTCGGATGACCCGGATGTTGATCAAGAGGATGGTGATGAAACCGACGGTGTCACTGGCGAGCGCCACGACCCCCGGCAGGATCAGACGCCGGCAGCCCTTCCGAGTCGCCTCGAGGGCGTCTTCCGCGGGCATGTGGTTTTCGCTCGTTTCCTCCCGGTCGGCCCGTACGTAGACCTCGACCAGCTCGGCTCGCACCGCCGTGATCATCTGCACGCCGTGACTGACACCGATCGCGAAGACCAGGAACGGCACCAGAATGCCCATCGGATCGATGCCGAAGCCCAGCAGGGTGAGCAGCCCGATCTGCCAGATCACCGCGACCAGCGAGCAGGCCAGGACGATCATGGTCATGCGAAACGAACTCGAGTACAGGTACAGGAAGATGCCGGTGATGAAGAACGCCACCAGAAAGAAGATCAGCACTCGCCCGGCGCCATTGGCGATATCGCCGATGACCTTGGCGAAGCCGATCATGTGAACGTCGACCGAGCTCGTCTCGACCACCACGTCGACCTGCTCCTCGAATCGCTGCCGGATCTTCTCCTCGAGCTGATTGGCGACATCGATGTAGTTGAGCGGTTCCCCGGTGTCGGGGTTTATCTCGAGAAGCTGAGCGCTGATGATCGCGCCCGAAAAATCGTTGGCCACCAGACGGCCGACGATCCCGGCCTTGAGGATGTTCTCGCGCACCTGGGCCAGGTCCTCGGGCGTACCCGCGAACTCGGCCGGCACGACGTTACCCCCGGAGATGCCGTCCTCCACTACCTCGGTGAAGCGCGTGTTGGGCGTAAACAGCGAGCTCACCCGCGCCCGGTCGACTCCGGCAATGAAGAACACCTCGTCGGTGGCCGCCTTGAGCGCCTCCATGTACTCGGCAGTGAAGATGTCGCCCTCTTTGGCCATCAGCGCGATCAGCAGCCGGTTCGCGCCGCCGAACTCCGACCGGTGCTTGGTGTAGGTCTGCATGTACTCGTGCTGAAGCGGCAGGAGCTTGGCGAACCCGGCGTCGATGTGAATTCCCTTCGCCGAGTACGCCATGAAGGCGGTGACCGCCAGAAAGGCGACGATCACCAGCGGCCGATGGCGAAAGATGGCGTCTTCGACTTTGTCTTGGATCTTGGTCAGCATCGCGAATTAGCCCTTCCTGGATCAGCCGGCGTCGCCAGCGTCGATTACCGAAGCCGGAAGCACGGTCGCGCCGAACTCGCCGAACAAGATGATGCCGCCGTCGGCATGCGGCAGCACCGCGGAGTAGCCCTGGCGATCGGCCTGCGCCTTGAGCGAGAAGCTCGAGCCGCCGTCGTCACTCACCAGAATCGTGCCCTCGAGCCCGACGACGACCACCCGGCCGTCCTCGAGCCGAATTCCGTCGGTGAGGATCGCCTGGGTCCCGGTGTCGATCTCCTGCCAGGTCTCACCGGCGTCGTCGGAGCGGAACAGATGGCCGCGCAGCCCGAACAGGAGCACCAAGTCGCCTTCGAGAGGCAGTGACGAGAAGAAAGAGCCCCGGTAAGGCGAGGGCAGGGTCGTCCAGGACTCTCCGTTGTCGTCCGAGCGGTAGGCCGTCCCCGCCTCGGCGGCGATATAGAGCCTCCCCGATTCCGCCCGGATAACGTGATTGAGATGCATGTCACCGCCCTCGTCATAGGCGAACGGGTCGTCTTCCTCTTCCTCGGCTTCGTCCTCCGCCGAGGTCGGAGCGAAGTCCGCGAAGCTCCAGTTGGCGCCGCCGTCCGATGTCTCGAGAAAGTACCCATAGGCGCCGATCGCAACCCCGTTGTCGGCGTCCTCGAAGCGGACGTCGAGAAACGGCAGCTCCTCCTCGGGCGCCGAGTACTGGGTCTCCCAGGTCACCCCGCCGTCGTCCGTGCGGAGTATGGTCGCGTCGTGACCTACCGCCCAGCCGAGCTGGTTGTCGTGCAGGTAGACCGCGGTGAGTGCCGCCCGGGTCGGCACCAATGCGGCCTGGGTCCAGGTCGCGCCGTTGTCGCGGCTATGCAGGATGTGCCCCCGCTCCCCCACCGCTACCAAGAGGCCGTCGGCCGACGCCCCGTCGAGAAGCAGTGACTCCTCCGCCAGGGGCCTGACGAGCGCGTGCTCGACGCTCGCTTCCTCGCCGTCCTGAGCAAAGAGCGGCCCGGGCGCGCTCGCCGTCAGTGCGACCAACCACGCGAAGGCCAGCGCGCCTGCTGTGACGACTGCGAGCCTCACGGGCTTCTCATCGTCGAATCGGTGTGGGTGCTTCCCCATGCGGCCCCCTGACTGCGCCGACGCGCTGACAAAACAACGGCCGGGCCGCTGCCGGCCCGGCCGCTCGTGAATGGACCCGGGTTACCGAACGCCTGCTCTACGCAACGCGGCCGGGGTGTAGTCCTCGAGTGTCCGCTCGACCCCGAAGTCGTACATGTCGTACTCGTTGTCGAGTCCGATCGCGAGATACCGTCCAGCCTGGAGGTCGGTGTGGACCTCGAGCGTCGTCCAGAGCATGGGGACATCGTAGTAGTTGATCACGAAACCCTCGGAGACCCGCCAGAGTTGATCCCGGTTGTCGTATTGATCGACCGCCAGGATCTGCCAGCTGTCCTCGTCGAAGTAGAGTGTCCGCCGCTTGTAGAGGTGGCTGGTGCCGGGCTTGATCGTGGCGTCCACCACCCAGACCCGGTGCAACTCGTAGCGCAGATGCTCGGGATTGACGTGAAGCGGCGTCAGGATGTCCTTGTACTTGAGGCTGTCGCTGTGCAGCGCGTAGTTGTTGTACGGAACGTAGATTTCCTTCTTGCCGACCAGATTCCAGTCGTAGCGATCGGGCGCGCCGTTGAACATGTCGAACTGGTCCGATGTCCGCATGCCGTCGGCCGCCGTGCCGGGGTTGTCGTAGGCGACGTTGGGCGCGCGACGGACCCGTCTCTGGCCCGGGTTGTAGAGCCATGCCGAGCGCGGCTCCTTCACCTGGTCGAGAGTCTCATGGACCAGCAGGATGCCGCCGGCGAGACGCGCCGGGGCGACGACCTTCTGTTTGAAGTAGAGGATTTTGTTGTTGAGGTCCTCTTCGGTCATCCCGTCCTGGCTGTAGACGACGTTGAACTCGTCTTCGAACACCACCAGGGTGAACTTGCCGCTACGAGTCGGCGCCGCCTGGGCGACCTTTCTCGCGGCGATCTCGCTCCTGTAGCGGGTCAGGTGGTTCCAGATCACCTCGGCGCCGGTCTTGGGAATCGGGAACGGAAGTCCCATGACCGCGCCGGTGATGCCATCACCACCCTGGACGACCTTGGCCGTCTGAGCGACCTTCTTGGTGGCGTCGTAGATCTTCTGCGGGTACGAGGCGCTCCGGTGGCTCGGATACACCTTCATCTTGAAGGTGTCGTAGGTCTTGAGCATCGCCTGATGACCCGGCGTCAGCTTGTCGGCGTACTGCTCGACGTTCGCACCGGTGATCGTGAACAGCACGGCGTCGTCCGCGAACGGATCGGGATGATGGTCGCCGGGCGTGTATCCGGCGGGGGGCGAGGTGATCCCGCCGGTCCACTCCGGGATGGTGCCGTCGGCGTTGCCGGCTTTTTCGGCGCCGAGCGGCGTCAGCTCGTTGCCGAGTTTCGCTGCTTCGGCCGCCGTGATCTCGGCCGCGACCGGCGCTGCGGCCATGCTCGCAAAGAGCGCCACTGTCGCCAGGGCCGCCGGTATCAGAGTCAGTTTCTTGGTAGCCATCGAGTCTCTCCTCAATTTCCTAGAACGAGTATTTGATGTTGATACCGGCGAAATCGCGATCGTTGACCAGATTGTAACGGCTCGCGCCCGAGAACGCCGTGTAACTCAGGTCGAACTCCCACGTGCTCTGGCGGTTGAAGCCGAAGCCCACCGTCAAAGCGTTCCGGCCCTCGATGAAGTTGCCGCCAGGGCCCGGCGAGACGCCATCGACGTCGTGCTGCCACGAGAACCGCGGCAAGACGTTCCAGCCTCCGAATGCGTTGTTGTATTCGAGCCGGCCGGCCAGACGGTAGCCCCATGAGGAGTCGTCCGCGAAGCGCGAGGCGTCCTCGATCGGCTTGCCCGGGTGAGACGAGGGACCCAGGAACGGGTTGCCGCTGACGTAGGTGCCGGGGCCCTCGAAGCGAAGCTCGTCCTTCGACGGTAGATCCGGAACCTGGGTGATCGCGCCCTCCCAGAGCAAGACCCCCTGATCGGCGCCCAGGAAGCGGCCGATGATCTTGGTGATCGTCATCTGGAACTGATTCACGTCGAGGCGCCGGATGCCCGGAACCTGGGTCGAGAACTGGCCACGGAAATCGCCGACCTGGTTGAACTGCGCGAGGCCCGCGTTGATCGGACCGAGAGCCGAGAACAGAAGCTCGACGTCGTCGACCTGAAGCGGCGCGTCCTGGCGCTGGGACAGCTCGCCCTGGACAGCGTAGCTGCCGATCGCGGTGTTGAAGCTCACGCCGAAGAGCTTGATGTCCTCGGGATAGGCCAGAAAGTAGTTCGCGGTCTTGGCAAAGGCGTCGGTCGCGAATGCCTGGATCGTCGCCGGAGCGTTGCCTCCGGCCAGCGCCGTGTCGACCGCGGCCGTGGCCACGACGAAGGCCTCGAGCGTCGAGAGACCCTGTTGAACGCCGACCAGAGCGCCGGCCGCGATCGCCTGGTCGCGACCCGCCTGGCCCTGAAGAGCCGTCAGTGCAGCGACGCCGGCGTTACCCATCGCCGACGCGGACAGCGCGCCCTCCAGGGTTCCGGTCATGCCGTTGATGGTCGGCAGACGGCTGTGGAAGTTGAGATAGTAGAAACCGAACTCGGTGCCGTTGAGGCCCGGAGCGAAGACCCGGAAGGCTGCGCCGTACTGACCGCTGTCGTCCGCGAACACGCTCTGCGAGCGCGGCACGCCGAGGAACGGCCGATCGGTCATCGGGAAGGTGAAGTCGTCGGGCGACTCGCCGAACCCCAGGAACACGTGTCCGCCGCCGTTGCCGGCGAAGTCGCTGGTGCTCCAGTAGCTGCCGGGCGGATCGATCTTGGTCCGGCCCCAGTCGTAGAGGTAGACCAGCTCGAGCGAAGTGTTCACGGAGGTTCCGACCGAGAAGGTCACCATCCCCTCGGGGCTCAGCGCTTCGCGCAGCTCGGCGCCCGGCACCCGAATGGCGCTCACGTCCACCGGATTGATGGTGTTGATGCCTCCCTGGATGAAGGTGCTCTCGCCCCAGCTCAGGACCTGCTCGCCGGCGCGGAACTCGGCCGGCCGGTTGCCCAGGCTGAACTTGCCCCAGAAAAAGGCGTCGAGAATGTCGGCGCGGCTTCCGATCCGGTCCTTGGCGGGCTGGCTCAGAGGCGTTCGCAGGCGATCCCCGTCCTCGTTCTCCTCGTCGTAGAAGCCCCGAAAGCGGACAAAGGTGCCGAACCCGTTCTTGTACTCGAGCTCGAGCTCGGTCGTGAGCTTGACGACCTGGCTGATGATGCCCTTGTCGTAATTGAGGTTGCCGTCGTCGCCGTTGACCGAGAAGGCCTCACCGCCGGAGGGCAGGCCGATGATCCGCTTGTCGGGATCCTCGAGCCGGTACTGGGCGCCCAGCGAGATGGTCGTGTCCCAGCTCCCCGAGAGATCGCCCTTTTGAAAGTCCTTGGCCGCCACCGGGCCCGCGAACGGAACAGCCAGAAGGGCCAGCGCCGCCAGGGAAAGCAGGGCCGCGAGCACAAAACGCCGGTCCCTGCCGTGGTTGGTGTTGCTTGTCATTTCACTCCTCCGTTGGATCTCAGACACAGCTATCTGTCACCTTTCTTGGCTTTCTTCGTGTTCTTCAGAACCGTGGTCGATTCCCGATGCCCCTTGAGCGAGCTCTTGGTCAGGTACATGTCCTTGTACTGCCAGGTCGCGTAGTTCAGGAGCTGATCGGCGAAGTGCGGGTTGAAGCCGGTGGCCGTGAGCGGGTTGCCGCTCTGCCCGGGCGCGATCACGTTCTCCGCGAAGATGTCGCCCTTCTTGAGGTGCGTGATCTGGTTGTAGGTCCCGCGATTCATGTGCGGTGTGTCGGGCACGGGAGCCGCCCCGATCTGGCGCCACACCTGCATCGTCGCCGGGGCCAGCCAGTCCGCCGGGTTCGTCGAGCCGTGCTCGGCGGTCAAGCCGTCGATCGCGTCCACCAGGGCGCCGGTCACGGCCCCCTTGGGCGTCTCGCCGCCGAGATAGCCCGGGTAGTTGAACGGCACCAGGCCCGGGATCAAGAGCCGCGCGACCATGTTGGCGGCCGCGTTGCGCTCGAGCGCACCGCCGAGCTCATCGCCGAACACCCGGTCGACGAGGCCCAGGAACCAGGTGTTGAAGATCGCCACCGCCGGATTGTCGTACCGGCCGTCGGTGGGCGCGAGATCGGTCTTGAGGAGATCCCAGCCGCCCAGGAGCCCCAGGATTCCGGGCAGCCGCTGGTCGGCCGACGGCTCGACCAGGCCGAGCAGCGCCGGCAGAAGCGTCGACACCGGCACACTCGACTGGTTGCCCGAGGGCGTATCGAGCGTCCAGCCGGCTCTGAGGTTGACCCCCTCGATGGCGGCAACCGTGACCGAGCCGGGCGGGAACTGCGAGACCGCGTTGATCAAGGTCTGCACACGGGCCACGGGACCCCAGTTCCAGAATCCGCCGGTGGTGTTGGCCCACTGGAAGGTCGGCTTGTTGTTCCAGTTGACGAAGTAGCCCTGCTCGGGGTTCATCGCGTTGGGCAACGCCGCGTGCGGGATGAAGCCGAGCCACTCGGCCTGGCCGTC
>JBHHWO010000180.1:0-8005 GCA_046756565.1 Thermoanaerobaculia bacterium
TATCAGCGACAGAATGCCGAGATCACTACGAAGCTATCTCCTTGGCAGCTGCTAGATCATTTTGGCTCCCAGCTCGAGGAACAAGGCTGGCTCCGCCACGGCCCCCTCGACTTTGGAGTCGTCGCTTTCGAGTCTTGGAGTTTCGAAGACGAACTCGGCACGCCATGGCATGGGCTCCTCGTCATTACCGAGGGACCGGATCCGGATCAGAAGCGTGCCGAGCTTCGCGTCACAAGGTTGGGGCGAAGATCGAATGGATAGGCGCTCGGCGCAGGTCCGGTCTACTTCCGACGCTTCCGCTTGCCGCGTTCGACCTCAACCGCCAGGGCCTCGAACTTCGGTTCCCAGAAGCGGCGAAAGCGCGCGAGCCACTGGTCGACCTCTGCGATCGGAGTTGGATCGATCTCGTAGATCCTGCGCGGTCCTTCGGCCTGAACCATCGCGAAACCATGGTCTCGCAGCACCTTCAGATGCTGGGAGATTGCGGACTGCGTGATCCCGAACTCTCGCCCCACGATCGCGACGAACTCTCCCGAAGCGTGGCGATCCTCCGCGAGGAGCTCCAGGATGCGCCGGCGGACCGGGTCTCCGAGGACGTCGAAGGCGTGCATCATTCACCGGCGAAGAAGCTCGCCGCCCGCGCGGCCATTGCCTGGGCGACCTTTGCGTCCTTTCCGGCTTCCACGTGCGCGCGCCCCCAGGACTCGGCGCAGGCGCGCAGGAAGCCCTTGCCCTGATCCGAGGTCAGCCACGCCTCGCTGGCCTCGCGGTCGATGGTCCCTCCGCCGCTCTCGAGGTGCAGCCCCAGGCCGAGAAACGACAGATCCCAGCCCACCCCTGTCGCACCCGGGCCGTAGGTCTCCCAGTGCGCTTCGCCCGCCTCGTCCTTCAGCATGGTGTGTACCAGCGTCAGACGTGCGCCGTCGTTCTCCGGCGCCAGCCGTAGACTCACCCAGCTCACGTTGCCGGCGTATTCCCAGGTGACATCGAGAGCCTCCGGTGGATCGCACCGCGTGATCGTGCCCTCCGCGTTCCCTTGGAGGTGGTAGCGACCGCCGAGCCTCAGGTCCCCGCGAATCGGCAGGAACCACCGTGGAAGGCGCTCGGCGTTGGTGAGTGCGTGCCAGAGGTCGTCGGTCCCGGTCGAGTAGAAACGCGAGCCTTCAACCGCCCTCGCCGGATTTCCCTCGTGCTCTACATCTCGGACTTCTCGAAACTCCGTGCCCAACGCGTCGCTGTAGTCCATCGTTGACCCTCCGCGATTTAAGTATTCACTTATATTAGCGGAGACTGATATCTGTGTCAACAACCGGCTGAATTACGGGGGAGGGCCCCCACCCGTTTGGATGGCGCTTTGCCCTTGTCATTGGGGTAAGAACTGCACAGCTCCGAAAGGCAAGGCCGCCGGAAGGCGGTGAAGCAAGGCTACGGCTTGGTGAAGTACCTGCGGATCGTCGGGCTGCCGGAGTACGATCTGACGGTATCCGATGAAACAGACGGATTGCTTTGGGTGGAAATATGGAGGATCCGACATGAAGAGCATGACCTTTCCGCTTACGGGAGCGATCGCCGTGTCGCTGGCCGCGGGCCCAGCGCTCGGCAAGCCCACCGGGGAGACGTTCTCCGCGGTGTTCGAGCGACTTGTCATGGAAGAGTTCGGTGGCTGTCCGTAGCGGGCCGGCCCGATTGGCAACGGCCTCGTCTCCTCCGCCGACTCTTCCGGGATGACGCGAAGCTCGGTCCCCATTGCTCTGACCGTCGCTTTCTTACTTACCGCGTGCGGCGGGTTGACGGCTCAGCCGTCCGAACGGTTCGAGGTCGAGCTTCGAGTCCGCCTCAACCAGGAGGACCGCGAGTTCGGTGGCGAGGGCTATACCGCGAGCTACCGTCATAAGGTCACTGTCGGGCTCGGCGGTACCGAGTATCAAGCCGAACTCACCGAGTCCGCCTGGAAGGGCTACGAGACCTGCCAGGATCCGCCTCTCAGGATCGAGTTCGAGAGCGAGATCGATTTCGAGGCCTTGAGATACAACCCCCCCGACCTCTACGCGCTCTTGCGGGGCCCGGACGTCTGGTTCCTCTACCGCACGGCGCGCGAGTTCGGCGTCCAGCACCCTGGGCGGCCGGGGTGCGAGGGTGCCAGCGCCATCGCGCCGGGCTCATGGGTGGCGAAGAACTTCTTTTCCGCAGACCTCGAGGAAGGCGCCGCCCCCGAGGGCGATCTCCCCGCCTACGACTACGATGAGGGCAAAGCCATCGGCGGTTTCGTGCTCGGGGTCGTTCCGCTTTCGGAGCTCGAGAGCGGTAAGACCCGGGCCCTCACCACCACCCACGAGGCCAAGAGTGACGTCTTCGAAATCGCCCTCCGGGTCCAGGTGAGCGTGACGCCCCGTTGAACGGGCGCCCCGGTCGGGGCCCCGGCTATCTGCTCGGTGAGCTCGATCCGCTCACGTATCTCTCGAGCGCGAACTTGTCCACCAGATAGCGGTCCTTCCAGTCCGGCACCGAGCGGTCGAGCAGCACGCCCAGGGCCGCCCCGACCGGCCGCGGCCGCGAACCCGGAATTGTCGTTGCCATGTGGCTCGAATGCAGCAAGATAGGTACCGCTCTTTCCTAACCGGAATGGGGTAACTGGACTGCTGCTCGCAACGGACTACGGATCCTGTCGCCACCGCATCCGTGCTAGGTTTTCCGTACGAGGATCCCGTGAAGCGCCGATGTCCAGGCATCTGGATTCTGACTCTGGCGGCAGTCTCGGCTGCTCCACCGTGTTTCGCCGCGTGGACTCCGGCTCAGACACTGGGCGAGCCGCCGCGCATCCTTGGATACATCGCCGAGCATCCAGCGCAGGTCGCGGCCGACGGGAAGGTGGTACACGTCGTGTGGTTTTCGCGTCACGACGACAAGCAGTTGCTGCGGTATGCGCGCAGCAACGACTGCGGTGACACCTGGAGTGCTGCCGAAACGCTGGTCGAGATTCAACTGCATCCGGACGAGTACCAACCAGCACGCTACGCCGAAGTTCCCAATGACGTGGCAATCGCGGCTTCGGGCGGCGACATTCATGTCGCGTGGCTGGAAGAACGGGCTCCCGGGTCCTACAAGACTAGAACCCACTACTTGAACAGCCGGGACGGAGGCGAAACCTGGAGCGAGAAGAGAAAGGTCTCGCGGGCGAGTCAGACGGGACGGTTCGGCCCGGTGCTCATCGCGTCACGGGGCCGGCATGTCTACGTCGCCTGGAGAGCGTACGCGGTGGGTCGGAATCGAATTCAAGAGAATCCTCGAAAGTTGCGATACCGGCGCTGGCCCGTGGATCTGCGCTGACCTCATCGGCGCTCGTACTTGTTGCGAAACAGGCAACAACCCCGCTAGCCCCTCCCGCGTCGCCCACGCGACCCGCCTTCCTCGAAGAGCGTTGATCCGCGCTCAGCCCAGAAACGTGCCGTCGTTCAGCTCGGCGTAGGCTTGCCGCAACTCGCCCGGAGTGTTCATCACAATCGGGCCGCGCCAGGCCACGGGTTCGCGGAGCGGCCGCCCCGAAACCAGCAGGAAGCGGACCCCCTCCTCACCGGCTTGGACGACGACCTCGTCGCCGCGGTCGAAGAGCACGAGCGACCGGTTGCCGGCGCGAGTGAGCGCAACCTCTCCGGAGGCAAGGTCTTCAGTCGGAACAGCTTGCGGGTCCGAGGCATCCACGAATGCTCCCGAGCCCTCGAAGACATAGGCAAACGCGTGGCGATCCGTCTCGACTGGCAAGCGCTTCTTCCGGTTCGGCGGGACCCAAACGTCTAGGTAGCGCGGATCGGCAGCTATGCCTTCAACCGGCCCACGCGCGCCCCAGAACTCGCCACACACCACACGCACACGCGTGCCGTCGTCGTCCGTGACCTCGGGAACGTCCCCACAAGCGATGTCCTGATACCGGGGCTCGGTCATCTTGAGCGACCGAGGGAGATTCGCCCAAAGCTGGAAGCCGTGCATGCGGCCATTCGGATCGCCCGCCGGCATCTCCTGGTGGATGATGCCCTTGCCTGCCGTCATCCATTGCACGTCGCCCGCGCCGACGACACCCGAGTTGCCCAGGCTGTCGGCGTGCTCAACCGTGCCCGCTAGGACGTAGGTGATCGTCTCGATCCCCCGGTGCGGGTGCCAAGGAAAGCCCTTCTTGTAGTCCTCCGGCCGCTCGTTCCGGAAGTCGTCTAGCAGAAGAAACGGATCGAACTCCTCCGTCTTGCCAAAGCCAAAGGCGCGATCGAGCCGCACGCCCGCCCCTTCGAGAGTCTGCTGAGCGGCGGTGATGTTGCGGACGGGGCGAATAGACATGGTAGTTGCGTCAACACACTCGCGTCAGCCGGTATTCCGGAGGCCGAACTGGAGGTGACCTTGCTCCTCTACAACCTGCGCCATGTGCAGCACGGAACCGCGCAGCTGAACCTGCATCTTGGCCAGACCATTGATTCAGTGCCGGCTTGGGTAGCGCGGACGAAGGTCGACGCCAAGACACACTGAAAGCGCCGACCTCACTGGATGTCGGATAGGCTCGAGCCTGCAATGTCGGCTCGGGCCTTTCAAGAGTCCTCAGGTGAATGAAGCGAAGCGCCGTGCACCCTGCTTCCCTGTCTGTGACCGACGTGGCTTTTCCTCGCATCTGGCACGGAGTGCGGGTGGAGAGGGCGCCGGAGTCCGAGCAGCCCTTCCCGATCGACGCCCTGGCCGTCGAAGACGACACTTGGCAGGTTTTGGGTGCCGACCCCGACTTCCGTCCGTCCGTCGAGCACCCGATTCGAGTGATGCAGGCGCTCCACAAAGCGCAGCCCGTCGCGGCAGGTACTGTCGTCGTCCGAGCCGGCGCTCCGATCCGTCTCCATGCAATCGTCCACGACCTCGACCTCGAACCGACCTGGAGGGAAGAGTGGATTAGCGCCGCTCTCAAAGAGATCTTTCGGATCTCGAGCGAGTGCGGCTACCGAGCGCTGGGGTTGCCCCTGCTGGGGGCTCGGCACGGTCGGCCGTCCCACGCCCTGAGCTTGAGTCTTCTCGACGGCGCCTTGGCGAGACCAGCGAACGGGACGCTGAGAAAGCTCTGGCTGATCGCTTCGTAGGCTCCCGATCCAGCGCTCAGCACTCGTGAATCGCCATTGGCTCCAATCCCCGGCCGCAGGAGTAACATAGACCGTCACACAAGGAGACTCCGCAGGGTGGCCCGGTAGTGATCGGCGAGACCCTCTCGCACTACGAGATCCTCGACAAGATCGGGGAAGGCGGTATGGGTGAGGTCTACCTGGCCAAGGACATCAAGTTGGGACGCAAGGTGGCGCTCAAGCTGCTACCCGCTGAGATGGCCGGGAGTCGTGAACGTCTCGAGCGTTTCGAGCGCGAAGCCAGGGCGCTGGCGGCACTCGATCACCCCGGCATCGTCACTATCCATTCGGTGGAGAAGGCGAGGTTCAGGCATTCGGACCCCGCGCTCCACTTTCTCACCATGCAGCTGGTCGAGGGCTCGACCCTCGATCGGCTCATCCCGCCGGGAGGGATGCCTCTCGACCGGCTCTTCGAGACCGCCGTGCCGCTGACCGAGGCGGTGGCCGCGGCACATTCCAAGAGGATCGCTCATCGGGATCTGAAGCCGAACAACGTCATGGTCACCGACGACGGGCGGGTGAAAGTCCTGGATTTCGGTCTGGCCAAGGCGCGCGGTGCACTGGAGACAGACTCCACCGCACTCGAAACGCTGGCGATGACAAGCGAAGGCCGGGTACTGGGAACCCTGCCGTACATGTCGCCCGAGCAGGCTCAGGGCAAACCGATCGATCACCGCACCGACATCTTCTCCCTCGGCTCGATGCTCTATGAGATGACCACCGGCTGGAGGCCCTTTGACGAGGAGAGTCCGGCCGCCCTGACCGCGTCGATCCTGACCAAAACCCCCGCGCCGATCTCGACGCATCGATCGGATGCACCTCCGCGGCTGGGCCAGATCATCCAGAGATGCCTGGAAAAGGATCCAGCGCGCCGGTATCAGCACGCCGGAGAGTTGGTCGAGGAGCTCAGCGCTCTGCGAGAGGCTGTCACCCACCACCCACTGATTTCGACAGGTCTCGGTCGGGTTTCCGCCTTGTTCCCACGAACGAGAGGCGCGCGCATCGGCCTCGGGGCGACCGTCGTCGCCCTGGTAGCGACGCTGATCGTGGCAATCACGATCGGGCTCGTGGGAGAGGACGCCACGCCCCCTGTCGAAGGGCCGCAGATCTCCTCCCTGGCGGTTCTACCGCTGAAGAACCTCTCCGGAGACTCCGACCAGGACTACTTCGTCGACGGCATGACCGAAGCTCTGACCACGGATCTCTCGAAGATCGGGGCCCTCAAGGTGATTTCACGATCGTCGGCGATGCGCTACAAAGGGACCGACAAGCCACTGGCCGAGATCGCTGGCGAGCTCGGCGTGGAAGCGCTGGTCGAGGGCTCCGTCCTGCGCGAGGGCGATCGGGTGGGCATCACGGCACAGCTCATCGAAGCCCGGGCTGGGAGCAACCTCTGGGCCGACCGCTACGAGCGGGATCTGACCAGCATCCTGGCTCTCCAGGGCGAGATCGCGCAAGCCATTGCCCGGGAGATCCAGGTCACCCTCACACCCGAGGAGGAAAGCCGCCTGGCAACCAGGCGCGAGGTCGATCCTGCGGCCTACGAGGCCTACCTGAAGGGGCTCGTCCTCAAGGACCAGTACACGCCCGAGGATCTCCAGACCGCCATGCAGTATTTCGAGAAAGCTCGGGAGATCGATCCCGGCTACGCTCCGGCCTACAGCGGAATCGCGAGCATCTGGAGCAGCCGACGGATCCTGGGCCTCGTGTCGCCGACCGAGGCCAACGCCAGGATGCAGCCGCTCGTGCTCGAGGCGCTGGAGCTGGATGACTCACTGGCAGTTGCCCACCGCCAGCTGGCCGTACAGAAGGCGTGGCACGAATGGGACTGGCAAGGGGCCGAGACCGAGTTCCAGCGAATCTTCGAGCTCGACCCGAACGAGGCCCGGACCCTCGTCCTCTATGGGCACTTCCTGACCCTGGTCGGACGATCGGAGGAGGCAGAACGATACGTCAAGCGCGCAATCGAACTGGATCCGCTGAACATGTTCAACCAGAGCATGTATGGCACGCAGTTGATGTTTGCCGGACGGTACGAAGACGCCATCGCCCAGCTTCGCAGAACGTTAGACATGGCTCCGGGCCTGGCTTTCGGTCACCTGCCGCTAGCCTCAGCCCTGTACGCAACAGGAAGATACGAGGAGGCCTTCGATGAGATCAAGGTGCATTTCGCGGCTCTCAGCGACGCGGATCTCGTCGAGACCCTGGAGCGCGGATTTGCCGCCGGAGGCTTCGAAAGGGCGTCACGGCTTGCGGCTGAGACGCTGGCGGCTCGCTCGGGCAGCACTTTCGTGAAGCCCATATATGTCGCATATTTCTACGATGTTGCAGGAATGCCAGACGAAGCGTTGGAGTGGCTGGAGCGCGGCTACGAGCTGCGGGATCACGACATGGCCTATCTCGCGGTGTTCCCACTCTCTGACAGGCTACGAAGTGATCCTCGTTTCCAGGATCTGCTGCGGCGTATGAACCTCGCCAGCTGAGGCCACACCCTAGGACTCCCGAGGCGGCCTACGAATGATCGGCCAGACCGTGGCAGACCTGATCCCACGGCCTCCCTGCCCAGGCGGAAGGCGCCAACATGACTGGCCGACTAGGCTTGGGCAGCCGACCCACCTTTCGAGACGGCGCGTCGCGTGGAGCCTGGCACTAGGCTCGAGAAACGGAGCTCGACAGGCCAGGAGCATGCCACCGCCGGGCCCAGGTGTCTCGCCACGAAAGAAAGGTCTACCGCTGATTTGGAGGACACACATGCTGGAATCGATGACGACAACAGCTTTCGATCTCGATGGTTATCAGGTCAAAGCCAATCATGGCGCTGCAGCATGCAGAAGAGCGTGGCGCCAATGCGGTGGTTGGAG